>CAZFSE010000040.1:0-27133 GCA_964521805.1 uncultured Verrucomicrobiota bacterium | reverse complement strand
AAGCACTATTTAATATTTAAGGGCTGTCCCCGCGCGGGTGTCCCCGCGCGGGTCGCCATGCCCCAACGAAGGATGAGGGCCGAACAGATTTCGGCCCTGCAAAACGGCATTTTCCCCCGATTTTCGCCTTTCCTTGACCCAGCTCAAGGTTTTCCGTCCAGGCTTGGGCTATGGTCTCCTGTGACGATCGGAATAGAAAACCCCATCAGGAGAAAAAATATGAGCATGTTTTGTTATCAGTGTGAGCAGACGTGGAAGGGCACCGGATGTGACAAGCTGGGCGTGTGCGGAAAAGATCCCGCCACCGCCGCCTTGCAGGATCTGTTGGTTTATGCCACGAAGGGCATCAGCCAGTATGCCCACCGGGCGCGCCAGCTGGGCGCAACGGACCGAGCGGCCGACTTGTTTGCCATTCAGGCGCTATTCACCACCGTCACCAACGTCAACTTCGACCCCAGCCGCCTGGAAATGATCCTTCAACAGGCCGCCGCGATCCGCGACCAGGCCAAGGCCATTTACGAAACCGCCTGCTCGCAAAAGGGGCAAACCCCGGAATCTCTCGCCGGCCCTGCGGCGTGGGTGCCCTCCTCCGGCCTCAACGGGCTGGTCCAGCAGGGCGAGAAACTGGCCATCCCCGGACGCATCAACACCCTCGGGCCAGACATCACCGGCCTGCAGGAATTGCTGACCTACGGACTCAAGGGCATGGCCGCTTATGCCGAACACGCCCGCATTCTGGGCCAGGAAAGCGATGAGGTCTTCGCGTTCGTCCACGATGCGCTCAACACCCTCACCCGCGACAACAACACCGTGGATGAGCTGTTCGGACTCGTGCTCAAATGCGGCGAGGTGAATCTCAAGGTGATGGAGTTGCTCGACACCGCCAACACTGGTGCCTATGGCCATCCCGTCCCCACCCCCGTGCGCATCACCCCTGTCAAGGGCAAGGCCATCCTGGTCTCCGGGCACGACCTGAAAGATCTCGAACTCCTGCTCCAACAGACCGAGGGCAAGGGCATCCAGATCTACACGCACGGCGAAATGCTCCCGGCACATGGCTACCCGGGCCTGAAGAAATACAAGCACCTCGCCGGCAACTATGGCGGCGCCTGGCAGGACCAGGCCCGGGAGTTCGATGAATTCCCCGGGGCCATCCTGATGACCACCAACTGCATCCAGAAGCCCCGCGAAACCTACAAGGCCCGCATCTTCACCAGCGGCCTGGTCGCCTGGCCCGGCGTCACGCACATCTTGAATCATGACTTCTCCCCGGTCATCGAAGCGGCCCTGGCCGCTCCCGGCTTTGCCAGCGATGAACCGGAGAAAACCATCCTGGTCGGGTTTGGGCATCAAACAGTCCTGGGCGTGGCCGGCACGGTCATTGAGGCCGTCAAGAGCAAGGCCATCCGGCATTTCTTCCTGGTGGGCGGATGCGATGGCGCGAAGCCGGGGCGCAACTACTTCACCGAGTTTGCGCAAGCCGTGCCCAAGGATTGCGTGGTCATGACCCTCGCCTGCGGAAAGTACCGCTTCAACAAGCTGGACTTCGGGACCATCGGCGGACTGCCCCGCCTGCTCGATATTGGGCAATGCAACGACGCCTATTCCGCCGTCAAAATTGCCGGCGCGCTGGCAGGCGCCTTCAACTGCGGGGTCAACGACCTGCCGTTGTCATTGATCCTCTCGTGGTATGAACAGAAAGCTGTTTGCATTCTGCTCAGCCTGTTGCATCTTGGAATCAAGAACATCCGGCTCGGTCCCAGCCTGCCGGCGTTCGTGAGCCCGGCCGTGCTCAAGGTGCTGGTGGAAAAATTCAACGTGCAGGCGATCACCACGGTGGAACGCGATATGGAAGCGGCGCTGGCGGGCGCCTGAACAAGATCCCGGCGGGCTCCCCGCGCCCCGTGGCGCGGAGAGCCTGTCCGAGAGGAGACGCCATGAAGCGAAAAATCATCACCATTGACGAGGAAAAGTGCAACGGATGCGGGGCCTGCATCACCGCCTGCGCAGAAGGCGCGCTGGCCTTGATCGAGGGCAAGGCGCGGCTGGTGAAAGAGCAGTACTGCGATGGCTTTGGCGACTGCATGGGCGAATGCCCCACCGGCGCGCTGAAGATCATTGAGCGGGAGGCGGATGAGTTTGATGTCAGCGCCACCCGCCAGCACGTCCTGCAAACGAGAGGCGTCGAAGCCGCGCACAAGATGGACGAAGCCGGACAAAAACATGCGATCCATGCGATGCCCCCGGCCCATTCCGGATGCCCCGGCATGGCCATGCGGTTCAAACCCGCGCCAGCCGCCACGGCGAGCGCCAACGGGCCGGGCCGGGTCATTCCTTCAGAACTCACCCAGTGGCCCATCCAGCTCCACCTGGTGCCCCCCAACGCCCCTTTCTTTCGTGATCGCGAACTGGTCGTGATGAGCACCTGCGCCCCGCTGGCTTCGGCGGATGTGCACTGGCGCTTCCTGAAAGGCCGCTCGGTGGTTGTGGCCTGCCCCAAGCTGGACCGCACCGACGGCTACGTCGAGAAGCTCGCCGCCATCCTGTCCGAGCCCAGCCTGCCCAAGGTGCTCGTGGTCCGCATGGAAGTGCCGTGCTGTGGCGGGCTGACGGCCATCGTCCGCAAGGCCGCTGAATTATCCGGACGCACGGACTTGATGTTTGAGGAAATCACGGTCACGCTGGACGGAGAAATCGCACCCACAGGAGGATGAACCATGAATGAACCCAATGACCTGAAATCAAAAGCGCTGAATTTGAGGGAGTCCATCGCCTACGCCGAGGCCTCGGTCGTGAGCAAGACGCTGGTGGACAAAAAGGCCGGCACGCTCACGCTGTTCTCCTTCGATGCCGGGCAGGGCCTCAGCGAACACACCGCGCCGTATGATGCCGTGGTGCAGATTCTCGACGGAGAAGCGGAGCTGACCATTGGAGGAAACAAGGTCAAGGCCGTGGAAGGCCAGCTCGTCATCATGCCTGCGCACATCCCCCACGCCCTGCACGCGGAAAAGCGCTTCAAGATGATGCTCATCATGATCCGGTCGGAAGGATAGCCGCTATTTTTTCGGCTGAACGGATTCCTGCACGGATTTAGCCGTTCCTTCCACTTGAACGGCGGCTTTTTCCACCGCATGAAGGACGGCGTCCTTGGCATCCTGGGCCACGGCAGACGTCTTGTTCGCCGCTTTGCCAGCCGCTTCCTTGGTGTCTTTCGCCACCGAGGAGCCGGCGCTCTTCACGGCCTCCACCGCACCCGAGGCGGTGTTCGCCACGGCTGAACCGGCAGACTTCACCGCTTCAAGCGCCTTTTCAGCGGCCGTCAGTTCCTTGGCCCAGCCCGCAGAGGCCCAGCACGTTGCCAACACCATCAGCACCCAGAATTTTTTATTGCTCATGTCTCATCCTCTCCATGCCTGTTATTTTTCGGGAAGAACATGCCCCGTTCACGGCGGCCTGTCAAACCCGCCCTTACTTAAAGCCCTGTGCCAGTCGCCAGGCCCAGCTCCCCAGTACGGCCAGAGCCAGCAGGGCCCATAGCCAGCGGCGGATGTGCGGCGAAGGGGACAGCCATCGCCCACGCTTGAGCACCACGCCGCACAGCAGGGCGGAGGCGTGCCAGGCAAAGACCAGCGCCGTCAGCAAATAAAGCGAGGCGGCCAGCGGGTGCCCGGAAAAGGCTTCCGCCATCCGCCCGTGCGCCATATCCACAAACGCACGGGTCGAGCCGCAAAACGGGCACGGATACCCCGTCCAGGCCAGAAACGTGCAGGCGCGGAAGGGGAGCTTATCCAGAGGAACAAAGAGCGCCAGCAACAGCGCGAGCCCGGAAACCAGGGCGAGGGGAAAATGAGCGCCCACGGCATCCCAGAGGGACCGTGGGCGCTCCACATCGAACAACCGTCCGCGCGGAAGCTCAGAGAGTTTGCTCATCCGCGCGGTCGCTTTTCTTACGCTTGAGGCTGGGCGGGCGGCGGCTCCGCGGTCACCGTCACCGTCTCGGCGGAAGCCTGCTTGTAACTCTCGCGGTAGGCCACGGTAACAATACAGCCATAGATCGGGGCCGTCAGCACCACGCCAATACCGCAAAGGACCAAGCCAACGCTCCCAATGATTCCAGCCACCACCGTCAGGCCCAGGAATGGCCAGAAGTTTGTTTTAACAACATTGAAGCTCTCCATCGAGGCCGACCAGAAATCCATTTTCTTTTCCACAATCAGGAAAATGGAGAAGATCAGCAGAGCCTGAAGGGCGTAGGCCACAAAGATACTGGCCAACTGGCCAACACAAGGAATCCAACCAATGACGGAAATGGCCACCATCGAGATCACCCCCCACACCAAGTAGAACAGGAAGGATTGCAGAAAGTATTCAAAGCCTTTGAACACATCGCCGATTTCCGGCTTGGGCGCCTGTTGATCAACCAAGCGAAGGGTAATCAAGGCCAATCCCGCAAACATAGGGCCGGCCAGGATGCCCAAGGTAAACGCGCTCAAGACAAACGCCACCAGGTGTGCAATGATCAGCACCACCAGGTTGTTCTTGTACAAATCAAATCCCTTTTGGATCCAGCCGCCAAAATCAACATTCACTTTGTTCATGCCATCCTCCTCATTTCTTGCCCGCTACAGGGCGTTTCCACTGGTCCAACATATTAGCAGGTGTGGGGGGGGAAGGCAAAAGACTTTTCCCCACCATTTTTAACGGCATTTTCAGTTCTTGCATTTTCGAACCATCCGCCGCATTCTCTGCTCCGTTTATACATGGGAGTTGTGGAATGAATTTGAAGAAAGTGTTGTTGCCGGGCACCATTTCGCTGGCCTTGAAAAGCTCCACCAAGGAGCAAGTCATCGAGGAAATGGTCAATTTATTGATGTCCGCCGGGAAGATCAAGGACCTGAAAGACCGCGATGAGGCGCTCAAGGCGGTCATGGACCGCGAAAAGAAAATGTCCACCGGCATGCAAAATGGCATTGCCATCCCCCACGGGAAAACCGATGTGGTGGACAGCCTCGTCGCCGCACTGGGCCTTTGCAAGGAAGGGATTGACTTCGGCGCGCTGGACGGAAAGCCCTCCGTGATTTTTGTGATGACCATCTCCCCCGACAACCGCACCGGGCCCCATATCCAGTTTCTGGCGGAAATCAGCCGCCATCTGAATGATCCCCGCATCCGCGAACGCATTTTGAATGCGCAGAGCAAGGAAGACATCATAGACGCGCTCTCGGGCTAGACACGATTGGCAGTTGTTTGCGGCCCTTCCTCCAGCACGATGGCATATCCATAAGGGCAGGAGGGGTCTGCTTTGAGGAGTACCCATGACCAATATTGACACAACCGCAACCGCCCTGGCCGAGATGGCGACCCAGGCGATGACAGAAGAATACACCGCCGACATGGGGACCTTGATGGTTCGGTTCATCCTGCAACTGGCGGTGATCATCATTGGCGCCCGCCTGGGCGGCGTCTTTCTCAAAAAGTTCCTCAAAATGCCCAGCGTGCTGGGCGAACTGGTCACGGGCATGATCATCGGCCCGTACGCCCTGGGCAGTCTGGATATCCCCGGCTGGGGCCGCCTCTTTCCCCTGCCCTTCACCGCCATCCCCATCTCTCCCGAGTTGTACGCCATCGCCACCCTGGCCTCGATCGTTCTGCTCTTTCTCTCCGGCCTGGAAACAGACCTCTCCGTTTTCCTGCGCTACTCCGTGGTGGGCACCGCCGTGGGCTTCGGCGGCGTGGTCTTTTCCTTCGCGCTGGGGGCCGGGTGCGCCCTCGCTTTTGGCGTGGCGGATTCCTTCTTTTCCCCAACCGCCCTTTTCATGGGCACGATTTCCACCGCCACCTCGGTGGGCATCACCGCTCGAATTCTGTCGGAAAAGCGCAAGCTCGACTCGCCGGAGGGCGTCACCATTCTCGCGGGCGCGGTGCTCGACGATGTCATCGGTATTATCGTGCTGGCGATTGTCGTCGGCATGACGAAGGTCGGCAAGGCCGGCGGCCAGATTGAATGGCACACCATCGCCTGGATCGCCCTGAAGGCCTTCGGCTTCTGGATCGCCTGCACCACGGTGGGCCTGCTCCTGGCCCGGCGCGTCACCCAACTGCTGAAGGTGTTCAAGTCCGCCGAGGTTATCGCCTCGCTGGCCCTGGGCATGGGCCTCCTGCTGGCCGGCCTCTCGGAAATGGCCGGCCTGGCCATGATCATCGGCGCCTACATCATGGGCCTCGCGCTCTCGCGGACGGACATGGTGCAACTGGTCCAGTACGAACTGCGGGGGCTCTACAACGCCATCATCCCCGTCTTCTTCTGCGTCATGGGCATGCTGGTGGACTTCCACGCCATGAAGGGGGTGATCGTCTTCGGCCTGGTGTATTCCCTCCTGGCGGTGCTGGCCAAACTGGTGGGGTGCGGCATCCCCGCCTGGCTGACCAAGTTCAATCTGCGCGGCGCGCTTCGGATCGGCATCGGCATGGTCCCGCGCGGAGAGGTCGCCTTGATCGTGGCCGGCATCGGGCTCTCCACGGGCGCCATCACGCCCAACGTCTTTGGCGTGGCCATCATGATGACCATGATCACCACCCTCCTCGCCCCTCCTGCGCTGGTCAAGAGCTTCGAGAAAGGCTCAGGGCTCCGTGCCGGCGACCATGCGATCCATAGCGACCTCAAAACCATCACGCTCGATTTCCCCAGCGCCGACCTGGCCGACTTTCTGCTCAACCGCATTACCGCCGCCTTCCGCCGCGAAGAATTTTATGTCTACCGCCTGACGCACGATCTGTACACCTACCAGGTGCGCAAGGACGACATGTCCTTCACCGTCTGCCGGGAGGCCACGCACCTTTCGCTGACCTCCACCGCGGATCATGAGCATGTCATGCGCCTGATCGTGCTGGAAGAAGTGCTGACGCTGGAAGACCTCCTGCTGTCCTTGAAGAACTTCCAGGGCAATTCCATGGGCACCCAACTGCTGGGGGGCTTGTTTGCCGGGGGGTAAAGAGGGCCACTGGCCGAGTTCTGAACTTTTTTTTCGTGCCGGAATTCTGTTGAGTTAGGCGCCCGTTAGGCGGTAGATTTCGCCGCCTTGAACAGTCTACTGAAAAAGGAGGCGGTGAGCATGCAGAAAGAACAGAATTCTCCGGCCGTTGGACCGGATTCCTCGGAGCCCAAATCCGCGACGCTGGTGAGTCGCAGTCTTGTCGGCGGGCTTATGATGGGGCTGGCCAATTTGGTGCCAGGCATCAGCGGAGGCACCATGCTCCTGGCCTCCGGGATTTATCCCCGCTTTATTCAGGCCATCGCGGAAGTAACCGTCCTCAAGTTCCGCCTGCGGAGCCTGCTGGTCCTCGGCTCGGTGGTCATTGCCGCGGCGATGGCGATTCTGTTGCTGGCGGGGGGGGTCAAGAATTTGGTGGTGGAACACCGCTGGGTGATGTACAGCCTCTTCATTGGCCTCACCTTTGGAGGGCTTCCCATCGTGTGGAAGATGGCCCAACCGGCCAACAAGAACGTCTGGACAGGGGCCGCCGTGGGCTTTGTGGTGATGACCTTGGTCGCGCTGGCGCAGGTCACCAAATACGGCGCAACAGGAGCGGGGGCCTCCAACTGGGTGATCCTCTTTGTGGCGGGGTTGGTCGGCGCCGCCGCCATGATTCTGCCCGGCATCAGCGGCGGCTATATGCTGTTGGTCATGGGGCAATATGTCCCCATTCTGGCGGGCGTGGATCAATTCAAGGAAGCCCTCATGGCCATGGACATTCCCGCCATCTTCAGCGTGGGGCTGTCCCTTATCCTGCCCGTCGGACTGGGCGTGGTATTTGGCGTCGTGGCCATCAGCAATCTGCTTCGGTGGCTGATGAAACGTTATGAAAAGGCGACCCTGGGCGTTTTGCTGGGCCTCCTCTTGGGCGCCGTGATCGGTATTTGGCCCTTCCAGCAACCCCTTCAGCCCAAAGTCGGCGACACCATCAAGGGCGTCGTGGTCTCCGAAAAAACTCTTGGGGACATTGACGTGGAGGACTGGGATACCCGGTACTTCAAACCCACCGGCAAACAAGCCGCCGGGGCGCTGGGCCTCATCGTCGCCGGATTTGTCCTGACCTGTGTGGTGGCCCGCATTGGGGGCGATGAAACCGCCCAGGACACGGCGAAAGGCGAGGGCTGAAGAGGGCCAGGGAGCACTGAACCCATGAGCCCCGCCTTCCTTTTTGATATCGGCGTGGTCCTGCTCAACATGCATTACGAGGAGGCCCTTCGGCGCATCGCGCCGCTCTGCAACGCCTCCCAAGGCACCGGCGGACGTGACTTCTTCCACCTTGTCGAACGCGATCCCGTCATGGCCGACTTCGAGCGCGGGAAGATCGGCACAGAAGCCTTCTTCCGGCATTTTTCCGAACGGGCCGGCTTTCACGGCACCTTCGAGCAGTTCCGGGACATCTGGTGCTGTATCTTCTCCGAGAACACGCCCATGCTCGCCTTTGCCCAGAAACTCGCCCAGACACACGACCTCTTTTTTGTAACCAATACCGGCCCCCTGCACGTCCCCCGGATCTTTGAGCTCTTCCCCTCCCTCCGTTTCCACAAGGACTGCGCCGCCTCCTATGCCCTCGGCGCCGTCAAGCCCGAGCGCGAGTTCTACGAGCGCGCGCTGAAGCAATTCAAGCGCACAGCCACCGAGTGCGTGCTGGTGGATGACCGCCCCGAAAACGTCGAGGGCGCCCGCGCCTGCGGCCTCCACGCCATCCTCTACACCTCCCCGGAACAAACCATCGCCGACATCCAGCGCCTGCTGGGGTCCTCCTGACCGCCTCCCCCCGCCAGAAAATCGAAAAACGCTAAAAGCGGACGGCAGGCAGTCGGAACACCGGCAACAGGATATCCCTCGACGGCGCTCGGGATGGCTTTTGCGAGGGCCTGGCGCGCGTTCACACCCGAAAGCTCCGCTGAAAAATGTTGTTCTTTTTTCTTGCGCCGGCCGGGAACGGCTACTAATCTCGCCCGCTCAGGCGGCATAGAGCCCACTCGGGGCCGTCGCGCTGAATAAACAATTCCAACGCGGGGTGTAAACGATGACGACCAACAAAAAATTGCAGGCTTGGGTGGACGAAGTGGCGGCGCTGTGCACGCCGGATGCGATTCACTGGTGTGACGGTTCAAAAGCGGAGTACGACCGCCTTTCCAAGCAGATGGTGGACTCGGGCCTCGCCAAGCCGCTCAGCAAGCGGCCCAACAGCTTCCTCTTCCGCTCCGACCCCTCCGATGTCGCCCGCGTGGAAGACCGCACCTACATCGCCTCCGCCACCAAGGATGAGGCCGGCCCCAGCAATAACTGGATTGACCCCAACGAACTCAAGAAGACCATGACCAGCCTCTATCAAGGTTGCATGAAGGGGCGCACGCTGTACGTCATCCCCTTCTCCATGGGCCCCATCGGCTCCCCCATCGCCAAAATCGGCGTGGAACTCACGGACAGCCCCTATGTCGTGGTCAACATGGACATCATGACCCGCGTCGGCTCGAAGGTGCTGGAAACGCTGGGCGAGCATGGCGAATTCATCCCCTGCCTGCACTCCGTGGGCAAACCCCTGGCCCAAGGCGAAAGCGACCGGGGCATCTGGCCATGCGCCCCCATCGAAAAGAAATACATCGCGCATTTCCCGGAAACCAAGACCATCTGGTCCTTCGGCTCCGGCTACGGTGGCAACGCCCTCCTGGGCAAAAAGTGCCTGGCCCTGCGCATTGCCTCCGTCGCCGCCCGCCAGGAAGGCTGGATGGCCGAGCACATGCTGATCCTGCGCCTCACCAACCCGGAGGGCAAACGCTACCATATCGCCGCCGCCTTCCCCAGCGCCTGCGGCAAGACCAACCTCGCCATGCTGCAACCCACCATCCCTGGATGGAAATGCGAATGCATCGGCGATGACATCGCCTGGATGAAGATAGGCCCTGATGGAAGCCTGCGTGCCATCAACCCGGAAGCCGGCTTCTTCGGCGTGGCCCCCGGCACCAGCTACAGCTCCAACCCCATGGCCATGGACAGCATCAAGGAAAACACCATCTTCACCAATTGCGTCCAAACCGACGATGGCGATGTTTGGTGGGAAGACATGGGCACCGACTGCGCGCATGGCATTGACTGGAAGGGCCAGGACTGGACGCCCGAGAGCGGACGCAAAGGCGCGCACCCCAATGCCCGCTTCACCGCGCCCGCGCGCCAATGCCCCGTGATCTGCTCCGACTGGGAAAACCCGGCGGGCGTTCCGATTGACATCTTTGTATTCGGCGGGCGCCGCACCTCCGTGGTGCCGCTGGTCACCCAGGCGATGAGCTGGGATCATGGCGTCTTCATGGGCGCCACGGCGGCCTCGGAAAGCACCGCCGCCGCGCTGGATGTCAAGAGCGCCATCCGCCGCGACCCGTTCGCCATGCTCCCCTTCTGTGGCTACCACATGGGCGACTACATGGCCCACTGGTTCAAGATGGGCGACAAGCTCGGAGCGAAAGCCCCCAAGATTTTCTACGTCAACTGGTTCCGCAAATCGCCCGAAGGCAAATGGCTCTGGCCGGGGTTTGGCGACAACAGCCGCGTCCTCAAATGGATGTGCGAGCGCGTGGACGGCAAGGTCGGCGCCGAGGAAACCCCCATCGGCTTCCTGCCCAAGAAGGGCGATCTCGACCTCGCCAGCCTGGAGCTCTCCGCCGACAACATCAGCGAGCTGTTGCGCATTGATCTGGGCGCCTGGCGCAAGGAAATCACCGACATCGAGAGCTTCCTCGCCACGTTCGGGACCCGCCTGCCCGCGCGCATGACCGAGCAACTGGCCGCCCTGCGCAAGCGGGTCGGGTAGGCCCGCAACAACCTTCCACACCACAGGGAAAGCGCCACCGCGCTTTCCCTGTTTTTTCCCGCCCGCCTCCCACCACCCAAAATGAGAACAGTGTTGATGCAGATCATCGCGCCCCGTATGATGCGGCGTTTTTACGAGGTTTGAATGGGCTTGGAAAATATACGTGTTGTGTTGGTCAGCCCCCTGTATTCGGGGAACATCGGCTCCGTCTGCCGCGCGATGATGAACATGGGAATCAGCGACCTGGCGATCGCCGCGCCACGCGCGCCGTTGAATTACAACGAGGCCCGGATGATGGCCTGCCATGCCGAAAGCGTGCTGGACAACCGCCAGGAGTTCCCCACCGTGGCGGAAGCCGTGGCCGATTGCGGCCTCGTCGCCGGCACCACGGGACGGGAAGGGCTCTACCGCGAACACGCCAAAACCCCGCGCGAATGGGCGCCCCGCCTGCTCACCGCCGCCGAGGGCAACAAGGTCGCCCTCCTGTTTGGCCCGGAGGACAACGGCTTGAGCAATGAGGATATGGCCCTCTGCACCCAGATCGTGCGCATTCCCTCCCACCCCTCCTACCCCTCCATGAACCTCGCGCAGGCTGTCATGGCCTTTTGCTACGAACTTTTTGTGGCCTCCGGTGTCTTCGAGCCGCCCTTTGAAAAATCCGAGGAGGCGCCCTCGGAAATGCGCGAGGCCATGTTCAGGAAATGGCGGCAGGCCCTGCTGGCCATCGGGTTCATGGAGGAGGAGAAGGCCGACCACATGATGCTGGGCATCCGCCGCATCTTTTCCCGGGGGCCGCTGACGGTCAAGGATGTGCACATCATGATGGGAGTCGCCGCGCAAACCCTTTGGGCCGCGAGCCAGATGAAAGAAAACGGGAAATAGGCCGTAATCAGGCCCCAAACGGCTGGACCACCTGCAGGCCTGGGAAGGCTTGAAGAACCGCCGCCTCGTGCTCCGCCAGGAAGAGCAGTTTCAAATTGGGCCCCGCATCCATCGTGAAAAACACCGGCAGGCCATCTGCCCGCAGATCCCAAATCGTGTGCATGGCCGCGACGGATTCCGGCTTCCAGTAGAGGACCGGAGGCCAGGTGGCGATCATCGTGGCATGCATCGCCAGCGCATTGCCCTCCGCCGCCGGCCCCAGCCGTTCAAAATCGTGCGCGGCAATCGCCTGCTTAAGCACCTCCAAATCCTGTGCCACCTGCTCCGGCCAGGCTTGGTACAGCGTGGAGGTGGCCACGGTCTGCTTCATCCCGGCCCGCGAACCGATCTTCTTCTCCGAGGCGCACAGAACCAGCAGGCCCACCCGCAACTCCGGCCAGCCGGCCTCCAGCCGTTCCGCATAGCTGTCCATGCCATCCTCCTGCGTTCCGGCATGCCATTCCACAAAGCCCTGGTACACCGACCGCGCCGCGCTTCCACTCCCCAGCCGCGCCAAAATCGAAAGAGACCTCCGCTCCAGATTCCATTCGAACAGTTGGTCCAGCGCCAGCACCACCGCCGCAAAACCGGACGCCGATGACGCAAAGCCCGCCGCCGTCGGCACCGTGTTGCGCGCCGTCAGCTTAAAGCAAAATGAGGGGGACGGGCGGAACAAATCCAGAAAGACGGAGGCCCGGCGGCAGAACGAACTGTCGGCGGGAAGCGGTTCGCCATTGAGCATGACCACATCGCCCCCCTCGGCCGGCTCCAACACCACCGAGGAACCCAGAGGCCCCAGCGAGATGGACAGGCTGGAGGTAACGGGCAGATTCAGCTCCTCATCCCGCTTGCCCCAATACTTGCACAAGGCAATGTTCGCGGGGGCAAAGCCCTCGCCGCGCCCGGAGGCGGACGAGGCGCGGGGCAACAGGCGCCTGACAATGTCTTGTGGAGTCGGCATACCCTCCGACTATGCACGAAATCCAAGCCGCCAGCAACCCTTTCCAACCCTTGGAAAAAAATAGAAAAAGATTTCCAAGGGTTGAAAAAAACGCTTTGGTCAGGCTTGTCCGCAGGCTTCAAGGGCGTCGAGTACGGCGGGCATGTAGGTGTAGGACGGTCCGCCCTGCATCATCACGGCCACCGTGGCGGCTTCAACGATCTCTTCCTTGGTCGCGCCGGCCTCCAGGCACTTCTTCACATGCAGGTTGATGCACGGCTCGCATCGAACCCCCACCCCCAGCGCCAGGGCAATCAGCTCCTTGTGCTTGAGCGACAGCGCCCCATCCTTCATCACCGCGGCAAACAAGCCCCCGAATCCCTTCATCATATCCGGGGCCAGCGCCTGAAGCTTGCCCATGTCCTTCTTTGTCTTTTCGTAGAATGCCTTTACTTTTTCCGACATGATCTTTCTCCTTGTGGGTGGAAACTGGCGAAAGATAGCGTATAATGGCCCGCAACGCAAATCGGAGAACAGGGAACCTTCATGAAATGGAGCCTCAAAACGGGTGAAAATATTGTGTTGATTGGCATGCCGGGCGTCGGAAAAAGCACCGTCGGCGTGTTGCTGGCCCAATTGACCTCCCGGGAATTTCTGGACACCGATGTGCTCATCCAGGCCCGCGAACAGCGGCGTTTGCAGGAAGTGCTGGAGAGGGAAGGCAAGGCCGCCTTCTGCCGCCTGGAAGAAAAATACCTGCTCGATCTCCAGGTCCGCCATCATGTCGTGGCCACCGGCGGAAGCGCCGTCTATAGCGCCCCCGCCATGCAGAACCTCAAGCAAAACGGTGTCATGGTCCATCTGACCCTGCCCCTCCCCCTGCTGGAACTGCGGCTGGCCAATCTGGAGTCCCGCGGCGTGGTGAGGGAAAAACATCAGTCGCTGAAGGATCTCTTTGAGGAGCGCAACCCGCTCTATGAAAAATATGCGGACGTGACGGTGGACTGCAACGGCCTCCATCATGAACAGGCGGCTATTGCCATCATCGAAGCGTTGAACGTCCCTTAACCATGGAGAATGAAAAATGAAGCCCAGGCAAATTGCAGATGGAGTGGAATGGTGTGGCGCGGTGGATTGGGACCGGCGCTTGTTTGATGCCCTGATCCCCCTGCCGGAGGGCACCAGTTACAATGCCTATCTCGTGCGCGGCACGGAAAAGACCGCCCTGCTCGATGGCGTGGACGCCACGATGGCCCACCTCCTGTTCGAGCAACTCAAGGAGGTCCCCCGGCTGGATTTCATCATCTCCCACCACACCGAACAGGACCATTCCGGCGCCATCCCCGCCCTGCTGGAGAAATATCCGGACGCCCAGGTGCTGGCCAGCCCCCAGGGCCGGCAATACCTGCTCGATCTGCTCGACCTGCCCGCCGAGAAGGTCCGCGCCATCAAGGATGGCGAGACCCTGGCGCTGGGCGGAAAAACCCTGCGGTTTTTGACCACCCCCTGGGTCCATTGGCCGGATACCATGTGCACCTTCCTCGAAGAAGACCACATCCTGTTCTCCTGCGATTTCTTTGGCTCGCACCTCGCCACGTCGGAGCTGTACGCCACTGACGAGCGCCGCGCCTACAGCGCCGCCAAACTCTATTACGCCCAGATCATGATGCCCTACGCCAAGACCGCCGCCAAAAATATCGAGAAGATCACGCCGCTGAATCCCGCCCTCATCGCCCCCAGCCACGGGCCACTGTTCCGCCATCCGGCGTTTATTATCGAGGCCTGGAAGGAATGGACCTCCGCGCCCCCAAAAAACCTGGCGGTGATTCCCTACGTCTCCATGCACGACAGCACCCGGAAAATGTGCGAAGCGCTAACCGCCGCGCTCATCGCGCGCGGCGTGCAGGTCGAGGTGTTTGATCTCACCAAGACCGATCTCGGACGCCTGGCCGCGGCCCTGCTGGATGCCTCGACACTGATCCTCGGCACCCCCGCCATGCTCGGCGGCCCCCACCCGCTGGCCGCCCAAGCCGCCCTGCTCGCCAATGCCTTGAAGCCCAAGGCCCGGTTTGCGTCGGCCTTTGGCTCCTATGGCTGGGGCGTCAAGGCCCTCGAAGGCATCCCGGCCCTCCTGCCGGATTTGACGCTTGAATTTCTTGCGCCGGTCTTCTGCAAGGGCCTGCCCAGGGAGAAAGACTTCCAAGCCTTGGAAACCCTGGCGGAAACGGTGGCGGCCCGCCAAGCCACCCCGCCCCCCTAGCGCCCCCCTCTTTTAAGCGTGTCATTTTCGCTCACGATCGTGAGCGAAAATGACACGCTGGAGGATGAAGTCGCTGGCGGGGCGTTCTGCAGGAACAGCTCCGTTGCCTTCACCCGCAAACGTCAGGAGCTCCATTCTGGGCTTGTTTCTCTTGTGAAGTTCAGTATGGTGCTGAGCCGGTTTAAAACAGGAGCAAGCGCATGGCAGGCGAATATGTATTCAATCTTCAGAGGCTGACGAAACAGCACAATAAGACCACGGTGCTCAGCGAGATCAGCCTGGCCTTTTTCTTTGGGGCAAAAATCGGTGTGATCGGCGGCAACGGCGCGGGCAAGTCCACGCTGTTGCGAATTCTCGCCCGGCAGGACACGGAGTTCATGGGCGAGGTTCAGATTGCGAAAAATGCCCGAATCGGCTACCTGGCCCAGGAGCCCCAGCTGGATGAGTCCAAGGACGTGGCCGGCAATGTCAATGAGGGCGTCGCGGAACCGCGCGCCCTCCTCCGCCGCTACGATGAAATCTGCGATCTGCTGGGCACGGACCTCTCCGCGGAGGAATCGGAAAAGCTGGGCAATGAGATGGGCCGCCTGCAGGAGCTGATTGATTCCAACGACCTCTGGGAGCTGGATCACAAGGTCGAGATGGCCATGGAGGCCCTGCGCTGTCCCCCGCCGGACGCCCCGGTGGCCAAGCTCTCCGGCGGCGAGAAGCGCCGCGTGGCGCTCTGCCGCCTGCTGATTTCCAATCCGGATGTGATCCTGCTCGATGAACCCACCAACCACCTGGACGCCGAATCCGTGGCCTGGCTGGAGGAGTACCTCAAGAAGTTCGCCGGCACACTGGTGGTGGTGACGCATGACCGCTACTTCCTGAACAACGTCACCGAGTGGATTCTGGAATTGGATGGCGGCAAGGCCTATCCCTACAAGGGCAATTACGAGGCCTGGCTGGAGCAGAAGCAGGCCCTGCTGGCCATGCGCGACAAGCAATCCTCCGCGCGGAAAAAAATGCTGGAGCAGGAGCTGTCCTGGGTGCGGCTGAATCCCTCCGCCCGCCGGGCCAAGAGCAAGGCGCGCCTGAGCCGTTATGAGGAGCTGGCCAGCCAGCAGGTGGACACCCGCGAGGACACCATCGAAATCCAGATTCCGCATGGCGAACGGCTGGGCGACCTCGTGGTGCGCGCGGATGGGCTCACCAAGGCGTTCGGGGACCGCCTGCTGATGGAGAATATCAGCTTCAATCTGCCGCGCGGCGGCATTGTTGGCGTGATCGGCGCCAATGGCGCCGGCAAGACCACGCTCTTCAAGATGATCCTGGGCAAGGAACAGCCGACCAGCGGGAAGCTGGAGATTGGCCCGACCGTGCGGCTGGCGTATGTGGACCAGACGCGCGATGCGCTGAGTCCCGAGAAAACCGTTTATGAGGAAATCTCAGGAGGCAACGAGTTCCTGGATCTCGGCGGACGGCCCATGAACAGCCGCGCCTACTGCGGGCGATTCAACTTCCGGGGCGGCGACCAGCAGAAAAAGGTGGGCCAGCTATCGGGAGGCGAGCGCAACCGCGTCCATCTGGCGAAGCTCCTGCGGGGCGGCGGCAACCTGCTCCTGCTCGACGAACCCACCAACGACCTGGATGTCTCCACCCTCCGCTCCCTGGAGGAAGGGTTGCTCAATTTCGGCGGATGCGCGGTGGTGGTCAGCCATGATCGCTGGTTTTTGGACCGCATCGCGACGCACATCCTCGCCTTTGAAGGCGACAGCCAGGTCACCTGGTTTGAGGGCAACTACGAGGCCTATCACGAACAGCGCCGCCGCCTGCTGGGCGACGCCGCCGACCAGCCTCACCGCATCAAGTTCCGCCCCATCACGCATTCGTAGCGGCCTCTTACGGCGAGCGCTGGATGCGGTAGAACTGCTGGCCGGCATTTTCCATGGACGTGGTGTAGGTGTTGACCGGCGGGGTGCCGGGCACCGCGCTTTGATGCATCTCAAAAGCCTCCAGCAGATTGGATGACCGCACGATATCGTAGGTCCAGGCGGCATTGGTGAAGCTGTACCAGCGCAGAACGATTTGTCCCGCCTGGGGATTGGCGCCTTGCGGAGCGTCCACCATCAGCACCGTCACGGACTGGGCGTTGGTGGGGATGGTCCGTCCGTAGAACTCCTGCCAGGTCAGCATGCCGTCGCCATCCTGGTCGCCCATGACCTCCTCATCCGGGGCGGCGTTGGTAAGTCCATAGTCGCCCAGCCACCATTCCGGGACGCCGTTGGAGGTGAGGTTCTCGGCGAACGAGGCGTGAAGCGTGCCCACCACCGAAGTCACCGCCGCCCACAGGATATTGGTCTGCGCCAGGCGCGGTGGAAGCGCGATTTCGCTGTCATTGGTGCGGATGGAGGCGATGTGATAATAGGGCAAGGCGGCCACCAGGAACACTCCGGTTGAACCGGACTCGACCAGCACATCACCGGAGGGCGTGACCGTTCCGTTGGCCTCAAAGGTCACTTCAACCAGGCGGCTGTTGTTGTGGAGGGCCACGGGCACAATGACCGGCGACCAGCGCGTGGGATCATTGTGGAAGACGCGCGCGGCGGCATGGCGGGTCTCCGCCAGGGCCAGCGGGGTGGTATCCAGCGCCAGAGGCGCGAGGGCGGCAAAGCCCGGAGCCACCACGCCATTGGTCTGGGTAAATTCAAGCCAGTCGTTCGTGGAGGACAGAGGCGTGATCTGGACGTCGTCAACATACCAGCCTTCCTCCACCACATACGCATCCGAGCCAAAACGGAAACGGATCAAGACCGTCTGCGCGGCATAGGCGGAGAGGTCAAAGACCACCTCTTCCCACGCGCCGGTGCCCGCCAGGCAGGGCGTGTCCGGGGCGAACGGGGAGGCCGGATTGTCCGTGATCTGATACGGGTAGCCGCCCACGGGGGTGATGGTCGCAAAGGAAATTCCTCCGTTGGTGGAAATTTCCACGATGCCTCCATCCCAGTAATGGATATCCTCGTCATATTCAAACCTGGCCCATTGCATAAAACGCAATTGCGCGCCAAACCCCAGGACAACAGGCGGCGTCACCAGCGAGGCATTCATGCTGTTGGCATACAGCCGCGTGGAGGGATTTCCGCAGTACCAAGCCTTTCCGCCCGAAAATGAACGAAGGGTGCTGATTTGCCAAAGGTTGTTCTGGCCATAATGCGTCCATCCATTGGTGCCGGACTCCATTGTGTCCAGCAACCCAACCGCGGCAACATCCGTGGTCCACCGCAGGGGGCCGGTGCCGGAATTGGTCAGAGCAAGAAACACATTGGACGTGGAATGGGCGGGTTGCAGAACCGTGACAAAGCCCGTGGGGGCGGCGCCCAGAATGGGGTAATGAACCTCGAAGCCATGAGGTCCGTTGGTCGCCGCCAGACCCAGCAGATCCCGCGCCTCAATCCGGTAGGCAAACAAATCTCCATCCTGCCCCGGCGGGGGGATCTGCGCGGAATACTCGGCAGGATTCGTGGTGGCGGCCATCGCCGCCTCCTGCCAGGAACCGGCATTGCGCCGCCAATGCAACGTGGCGGAGGCGACGCGGCAGTTGTCCGTAATCACCGCGCTGACGATCCACGGCGCCGGGAACTCCTGCGGGCTGGCCAGCGGGACGTGCGCGATCACGGGAGGCACAGGATACGAAAGGGGATCGCGGGGATTGGTGCGATCCACGAATTCGTCATAGTTGATGAAGCCATCGCCGTCCTCATCCAGGTTGGAGACCGTGGAAAGACTCCCATAGTAGCGATACTGCCACCAATCGGAAAAGCCATCGCCGTTGGAGTCGAGGAACTCGGGGAAGTATTCCGCCGTCGCCCAATGCGCGGCGAACATGTAGATGTCTTCCACGGGATTGACGGCGGCTCCAAACTCCGAGGGCTGGCGGAGGCCATCCAGAAACCAATGTGCAAAGTAATAGTTGGTGACGCCCACCGAAAAATAATTGGGCGCCTCAACGGTCTGGGCCAGCCCCATCAAGGGCCACCAGGTGGTGGAGGAAACCCCGCCGGGAATGCTGGAGGTCTGGAACAAGGCGTACTCAATCCTCCACAGCCATTCCAGGGAAGAAACGGCCCGCAACACAAAATCAAATTCGTTGGTGGCGCCAAAGGCCGGCACACTGCCGGCTCCACTCCACCCCACGCAGGCCACGCGCTTGCCCAGGCCCGCGGAGACCTCGGGCGTGGCCCAGGCCCGGACGGTATTTCCAGAGGCATAGGTGTGCAGGCCATACGCAGGAAGAACGGTGAACAGGTCCGCCGGAGCCCCCCGGACGTCCAGATCCAAGGGCCCCGTGACTTCAAAGTGATACAGATTGGTCGGCGCACCCGCGGGCGAAACATTGACCAAGCCCTCGCGCCCCGCCGCGATGTAGTAATAAACATCCGTGCGGTTGCTTTGTACGGGAATCTCCCCCCGATAGGTCCGTCCACTGACCCAGGACATCACGCCCGTTGAAAAAGAGTCCGTCGAGCCCGTGATGTTCCAAAAAATGCGCACGGAATTGGTGTCGAACAACGCCTCGGAAAAGACCTCCGCCGCGACCTCATACGGTTCGTTGGTGACAAAGGTGTTTTCCAACGGGGCATGCCGGATGGAGGGCAACACCTCAGCGGCGCCCAGCAAGACCAGGGCATAGGGCTGGGGGCCGGCGGGCACATTGTGGCCGCTCACCCGCACCCGGTACATCCCTGTTTCCATCAAATCCACATCCAACCCCTCGACATTGTTGGTGCGGTCCGGCGAGTTCCGCCCATTCGGATAATAATCCACCAAGTCCGGCCCACTCACTAAAAGGTCCAAGTCATTGACCAGCTTGGGGCCGCTTCCGGCCGTGGCGGGATAGTCCGAGTAGGCCATCATGACCGTCAAGCGTCCGGGATGGGCGATATAAAAGGCGTATTCATTCGTCATGCCGGTGGCCAGTGGGGCCGAAGCATCAAACAAGACCAATCCCCGGGGAGCGGCAGGGAACAGCGTGGGTTCCAAGTTCACCTGCCCCCACCCTTCCACATTATTGGGCCGTGGGGTGGCGGGAATCTCGCGGTACTGATTGGTTCCAAATTGCCCCGGCGTCAGGGTGCGGGCACCGCTGATCAGGATGGCCTTCAGCAAGGCCGCACTGGGATTGGTTACGCCCGCGTGCTCGACGCAGTATTGCCTCACCAGCGCCGCCGCGCCCGCCGTCAGCGGGCAGGACATGCTGGTGCCGCCCATGAACGTATAGTTCGAGTTGGAATGCGCGCCCCAGCCCGTCCCCGCGCCGGGCTGGCGCGAACGGCAGGAAATAATGTCTGTTCCTGGCGAAACAATGTCCGGCTTGAATCGCCCGTCATCCGTGGGCCCGCGGCTGGAGAAAGACGAAATGCCCTGATGAATGCCATCGGCGCTGGCGGACATGTAGTCGCTGAAGAGCGGCTCCACGGGGTAATCCCAGGGCCAGGCGCCGCCGTAGGTTCTGGCGGTGTATCCGCCGGTGCCGGGGGCGCGGTCGCTCTCAGCGGCGCCGACCGTCAGCATATTTTTTGCCGTCGCCGGAGCGCCGATGGAATCGGGGTCCACCACACCGTTTCGGTTGCCGTCATAGCCCTCGTTGCCGGCCGAAAAAACCAACAGCATGTCGGGATGATCCCACATGAACAGATCGCTATTGCGGGAATCCGTGGTGTACTGGCCATAGACACTGGACCCCCAGCTGTCGGAGTGAATGCGGGCGTCATTGGTATAGGTTTGGTAGTAGAGCACATTCAAATCGTCCGGAAGGCCGCCCAACCCGCCCCCGGAATCCATCACGGACTGATGCACGAGTTGCGCCTCATAGGCCACCCCGCGAAACTGGCCGGTGCTCATGGTCCCATCGCCCAGAATCGAGCCGGCCGTATGCGTGCCGTGGCCGTTGGGATCGCTCCAGTTGCCGGGGCGGCCCAGCGCATACACCACGCGAAGGCGCCCTGCAAAATCCAAATGAAGTCCATTGGTGTTGCCGATGTCGAGGCCGGTATCCGCATGCGCAACCACCTGGCCCCGTCCGGTGAGGCCATGGGTCACCCAAAGATTCGTCAGGTTCATATGTTCGCCGCGCGTGGCAAAATCGTTGAGAAGGACGGGGGGGACAAATTCCTCAATCCACTGCACCTCGCCCAAGGCGGCGAGTTGCGGGATGGCGGCCAGCGGAATTTCCGCCCGCACCAACCCCCATTGGCGGCCCTCAGTCACGCCGCTGACCAACCCGCCCCGCTGAACAATGGCCCGCGCCACTTGAGGGGCATCCTCCGGGGCAAAGGTTTGCACGGAAACGGAAAGATGTTGGGGGGCGGAAGGATCGTCCTGGCGTTCATGAATCTGCGCCACAAAGGGCTCGATCTTGTAGGCTGGAAGATAAGGCCCCACCCATTGGACAAAAGGAAGCGAGGTGACTTGGTCCAAGGCCGAATCCGGCAATTCCACCTGGAACGCATTGTGCGGCACATAGCCCCGCAAAAGGCCTCCGGCCGACTCCAGGGCCAGCTTCCAGGATTCCTGGACAGGGCCGGTGAATTGCACCAGATAAGGCAGGGTTTTTCGGCTGGTTTTTTGCTGGAGCGGGTCCGGCGCAGAGGACCAAGACGGTCTTCCACCGCGCGCCGCCCAGCCCTGCGCGGAGCTGGAAGATGTATCAATCACCACGTTTTGAAGGCGCAGGGAAAAGGCCTCCGGCACGGATGGAGCAGACGGCGGACGCCCTCCTTGGAAGGCCCGGCGCTGGGCCCTCAGCCATTCCTTCTGCCGGGCGGGTTCTGCTTCCACAACAGAAGGCGAAGCAGGGGCATGGGGATCCGCCACAGCAGAAGTGGCGGACAACGCTTTGCCAGAGGGGATTTCCCTGGGATTCCACCCATACCAGCCGCACACGCAGGCTAAGAGGAAAAGGCCCGCAACGGCCCACTTTGCATATATTCTCACCGGATGACTCCCCTCTCCATAATGGATTCAATGAGGCATTCAGGTGCAATATACAACAAAAGACCCCACACATATAGTGTGAAACGAAACCGAACACATCGCGGATTTCGCGCACGGAATCCCATTTTGGACGGGCCTATGGAACAGGGCCTGTTTCAGCCTTCAATTCCATCTGAATGCTGGCCGGCAAGCCCGTAAAGCGCAGGCGATGGCCTTCGGTGCTGATGCTTTCGCCGTTGGCCTCCGCGCGGAGCACGTTCCAGGTTTCCGGCAGGGGCACTTCAAATCCGCCCGGAGGCACGGCGCTCCCGGTGGCTTTGAACGTTGCCCGGGCGGGCTCATTGCTGGTGGCGGGCTGGTGCAGAAAGGTGTAGTTGATGGTTCCATACAGCGTGGGAAGCTGGCCCACCTTGACTCCTTCGGACAGCCACACGGGATCAACCCCGGCGGCAAGCACCAAGCGTTCTCCCTGTTCATACGCAAAGATGGACCGTACGGCGTTGATGTAGTCAGAGCCGACCCAGGTGTGGGGCATGTCGCCGATGTAAGAAGGGGCGCGCAACTTGGCATGCACCACTTCCGCCATGTGGTTCCAAGCCTGCGGACGGGTGGATTGGGAGGTGAAATAGCGCAACATGGTGAGCGCCCGCTCCCGCTGGCCCAGCCGCACAAAGACATCCGCGTTGCGGACCTCGTACGGCGTGAAGGTGTCCACAAAGGAAGGATCCAGCCGCCGGGAAAAGTTGGTGAAGTACAGGTCGAAGGTGTTGTTGGCGTAGGGCTGGGGAAGCACATCCTTTTCATCCGCGGCCATGATCGCAATGGTGGTGGAGGTGGGGTCAATGTCGCCCAATTCCACACACCCGGGAATGACGCTCATGTGGTGGCGGCGGATAACCTCCAGAATGGAGGCGTAGAGATCCTTGCGGGCCTCGTTTTCCTCGGCCCTCATCCAGGCGGCATCCTTGCTCTGCCCGAGTTGGTCGGCCAGCGCCGCACCATCCTGCAGGCCTTTGAGATACCAGAAGCCGTCCCAATAACTGTGTTTGGCGGGGTAATAGCCCTCGTGGCTGTTGGACTCGGGCAGAATGCCGTAGTAAGGCGCCTTGTCCGGGTTTTCCTTGTATTCAGTCGTCATGCGGTGGCGTCGAAGTCCCTTGGCAAATTGGAGGGCTTTGACAACCTGCGGATACACCTGGCGCAGGAGGTTGGTGTCGCCGGTGAAGTCCACATACTGGCGGACAATGAAGGGGTATTGGCCCTGGCTGTCATACTCCTGGCCCTCGCCGCCGATGGCTTCAGGGTCGGAACCGATGGGCTGGCCATTTTCCAGAATCATATAAGGGACCAACCCATTCTTTTGGATAAGGCCCGTAAACGCACGGATGAAACCGCCCGGCAGTTCCGGGTGGCCCATGCGCAACATGGCCACGCCGGTCAAAGCACCATCGCGCATCCAGGAATGATTGTAATTGCGGGAGCCGGGCTTGAACCAGGGGGCATCGTGATTGATCAACACATACGCCAAGTTGCTCTTCAACACCCGAATCAGGCGGTCTTCCGGAATGTCCAGCTGGACCACGTTCAGCGCGCTTTCCCATGCGGCCTTCTGCCGGGCCCAGACCGCCTCGAAAGCGGCGGACGGATGGTCGGCAAACTGTTCAGGAGGCGTCGCTTCATCCTGCAGAGGGAACAGGAGCACGACGTCATGCGGCTGTCCTGGCTGGGCCCGGAGGGCATAGAGCACGCTGGCGCCGGTCTTGCCGTCAGGGTCTCCAGCTTTCTGTTCAACCGGGAAATCCCCCCGCAACAGGTAATCCGCGGTGTCGCCATCCTTCAAGGCATTGGCGCCCATGGCCGCCGGCGGAGCCGTCAGAATCACCTGGGTCTTTCCATTCAAGACAAGGGCGGAGGTTGGATTGGTTTCGCAGACGGCTGTATGGATGGGGCTCATGCCGCCATGTTGCCAGACCGGGCTGAGCTGAACCGGCCGGATGGCCAGGGCCAATTGCCCTTGAACGGCCTCTGCGCCTGTGCTGGAGAAACGGTAACGCACGGCGGCCATGGTTTGTCCGGGCTCTCCAAACGTGATGGCCGAGATGTCCAGCGACCACCCAGGGCCAACCCAGTGGACGGAAGGCATGGGGAGATAGTCCTCTTCCAAATGTTGTTCCAGGGTGACATCCGCCCAGCTGAACACTTGGTCATCGGCCAGGAGAAAAGGCTGGACGGAAAACGCCCCCTTGAAAGGCTCAAAGGTTCCTGTTTCACCCAGCAGACTTTCCTGCGCATCGCCCGGCACACCGGTGACAGTCCAGAATTCCTGCTGGCGGGTCAGCCACATGGGGAAGAGGCCCCGGCGCATGTCGCGTGCGCGCGCCTGGTAGTCCCGTATCGGCGTGGCTTGTTCCTCACCGCTCTTGAATTCAATGTTGGCCAGGGACACGCCCTGTCCAGCGCTACTGCGCCGGGCGGTGAGGCGGACAAACTGTGCTTCACGCGCCGGGAAGAAGACATAATCCCGCTCCCCGTTCCCGTTTTTCTCTTCAGAAGCGATGACCCACGCCTCGCCGTCCAGAGAGGTTTCCAACGTGTATTGTTTTGCATACTCCTTGCCCCAGAGCAATTCCAGCCCGCCGAGATTCATCACCGCGGGGAGTTGAACCTTCAGCGAGGGTTCGTCTTCGCGGTCCGAGTGCCAGGCAGTGGCAGGATCGCCATCCAGCGCCAGGGCCGGCTCCTTTGTTTCCAGGAAAGAAGAGGCGGAGACCAGGGGGGCGGAATCCCCATCAAAGAATTTGATTTCCCAGATGGAATTGCCCCAGCCGGTTCCCCGTTGCTGGCATACGATGCGAAGGTACTGGATGCCCACCGGCTTGAAGAAGAGCAGGTCCGTTTGTCCGTCGCCTTCCTGCACCTTGTATACGGTTTGCCACTCCTGGCCATCCATTGAAACGGCAATTTCGTATTTCTCCGCGAAAGCGGTCTCCCAGGAAATGCGGAGGCCGGAAATAATGCGGGGTTTATCGAATTTGATTTGCCACCAGTCGGCATCATTGAATCCACTGCTCCAGCGAGTGCTCATGTTTCCATCTATGGCAAACTTGGGGGCGTAGTCGCCATCACCCGAGGAGGCGGTTGCCGTGCCCGTCATGGGCAGAGGGGGGTTGAAGATTACGTCAATGATAGAAAAGCCCCACTTTGTGGCGCGGGATAGGCATTCAATTTTTACCTGCCGGGCAGATACGGGGGCCGGCAGGGTGATCCATTCCTCACCGCCCTGCCCATTGGGTTGAGAAAAAACTTCCGTCCATCGGGCGCCATCCGCGGAAACCAGAACCTTGTAGGATTTCGCATAGGCGTCTTCCCAACGAATAAGCAGGCGGTTGATCATTTGCTCTTCGCCAAAGTCAACGGCCCACCATTGATGGTCTTGGAATTCACTGCTCCAGCGCGTGGCCCTTAACCCATCAGCCGCATGAGTGGCAACATGAGGTTCCTCGACGGAAGAAGCCGTGATGGTCCATTGATCCGTCTTTTGAAGCACAGGAATCGCATCAGCCATTTGAATAGATATGCAACCGATCACAACAATGAAATAAAACAAACATAAGCGCGTAATATTTTTCATTTAGTACTCCTTCATTAACTCGTAGGATTCATTTTGAACCGTTTTTTTTCGAAACGCAAGCCGTTAGTCTTCGCCTTTACGGAGAAGATTCAGGAACGTTAAACGGGGATTTTCCATGCCTGGAACCTTGCGATCTGAAAGATGATCATCCTTTTCTTCCATTATTTTAGGAATTATGTTTCCTTCGCTTGTAGAATCCAACGCCTTCCGCAGGGAAGTCGCCGAAAATCCTTGGAAATGGCGCACATCGCCGGGATAAATCGTTTCTTTATATAGGGACAGGCAAGAAGGAATCGCGCAGTTCTTGCGAAAACTTTCAGGAACCGACAGGTGAATACGGGTTCGATCAAAAGGCTTAACGCCATGAACGGCCAAGGCGGTTTCGCGGCAGAAGACCCCTTGAGGGATTCCCTGGCGGTTTCTTGACCACAGGCTCCAGAGGATCAGGTCATCCCAGTCTGAAGGGTCTGCATCGGCCAGCCTGTAGATTCCCCGATGCGCCTTCAGCCAGTCTCCATTCCGAACATGGTAGGCATGAACGCTGTCGTTGTATCCCATTTCGCGCGCCTCCTTGGCCGTAAAAAAACCTCTTCGGCCCATGACCTGATCCCGAAAACGGCGCGCCAACTCCAATGATGAGGTTCCCATGCCCGAATCATGCATGTTTCCTAGAATAAATAAAGGACAAAATGTTTGATTAAGAGCCTGAATCCTTCGCCCCAGCCTTATACACCCCGGCGCAAGGCCGGGGGATGGTAGCGCCGCAGAGGGGCCAATATCACGCGCGACTTGTTTCGCCCCGCCGGCCCGTGCAACCTATCACGCCCATCTCCAAGCCCAAAAATTCAATCCGTTTTGTTGCGGCACTGCCGCGCTGGGTAAGATTCAAGCTCATGACAATAAGCCGTGACGGAGCCTGTAAACTTCTGTACGGTGCAACCCATGAACAACGATTGGTTCTACAACATCAGCATCTGGTGCGGCTTGGCGGGGTGGATGGTGGCACAACTGGCGAAGTTGCTGATTCACCTGTTTAAGACTTGGCGATTTGACCCCGCCTTCCTGTTCCGTTTGGGGGGAATGCCCAGTTCTCACTCCTCTTCCGTGTGCTCTGCCGCCACCTCCATCGGGTTGCTCTGCGGCTTTGGAAGCCCGATTTTTGCGCTGGCGTTTGGCCTGGCCATGGTGGTGATGATTGATGCCCAAAGCGTGCGCCGGGCCGCCGGCCAGCAGGCAAGATTGTTGAACCAAATCGTGGAAGAGCTGTTCAAGGAGCACCGGTTCTCTCAAGAGAAACTGGTGGAGTTCCTGGGGCATACGCGCCTGGAAGTTTTGCTGGGCGCGGTGATGGGTGTCTTCACGGCCCTGCTGGTGCATGGCCTGTTCCCAGCGCGTTAAGGCGGGGTCATAGAGCCCAGCGCATTTCCAGGCGCCATGTGTTGAGAGGCTCCTCCAAGATATCTGCATCCACACGGCTGTATATCACGCCAACAGAAAGGTTTTCGGTCATGAGGGACCAGAGGGTCGGACCACGATAACGTGCTTACAAATCGCCGCTTAAGTC
>CAZFSE010000039.1:17361-27418 GCA_964521805.1 uncultured Verrucomicrobiota bacterium | reverse complement strand
CGTGCGCTCCCCGCCGCCCCCAGCACCAGCACCAGCCCCAAAAAAAAGTTTCCAAACCTTGGAAACTTTTTGGCGGTTTTTTCCAAGGGTTGGAAACTTTTTTTCGATTTTTTCCAACCCTTGGAAACTTTTTTCCGGCGGTCCAGCCTGCTCATGCAACGCCTCCTGTGTATGGGCGAACAGTATACCCCCCGCAGGAAAAAACGTAATCAGCATTTTGACGGACCGTGAGCGGAGGCCCGCTAGGGCGTCAACAGGAAACGCAACGCTCGGCGGCGCCCCTCCGACATGGGTGCCGACTCGAGATTCATCACGAGCCACTGCCGGGGGAACTGGCGCAGGATGGGCCAGGCGCACTTGCTCAAGGCCAGCAACGTATACTTTCGAGCGACCTCCGGACGGGACAAAAGCTCAGGCAAGGCCTCCGGGCTGGGATGCTTCAAAATACCCGGAATGGAGGGCAAGTCCACGCGCTCTCCCGTCGGCAGGTGGCAGTGAACCACCCCCATGCTTTTTGCGTATGTCAAGTGCTGGTGCATCGTCAGCCAGGTTCTCCGGCATCCTCCTTGAGCCACTTCAACAACAGGCCGCAGGCTTCACGGGCGTCCGCCAAGGATACATCGCTGTAAGCCGCCAAATCCGCCGCAAGACGTTCATCCGTCCAATTCAACAGACGCTCTGTAGCGATTGCGGCATCTTGCTCGGTCAGCATCCGCCGGGCTTCCGGCTGAAGCAATGGGTCATGGCGCAGAACGGCCAGAATATCCACCAAGTCACGGGCCTCCGCACGCTCAACCACGCACTGAATTTTATCGGCCAGATAGCGCTTCAACGTCACGCGCTGGAGGGCAGGCGCGGCTGTCGCACCCGTCAATTCGTCATCGGAAACATCGGCATAACTGGCCATCACTTCGATGGTGATTTTTTCGCCGCCAGGAAGCGTGAGAATCCCTTGAAATCCAGATCCAAATTCGTCTGGCGATTGAGTCAAATCAAATGCCTTTGGGAAAGCGGTCCTCATTTCAGCCAGAAGAGGGCGCGTATCCAGAAGGGCCTTTCGGGTGTGGAAATCCAGGTCGAAAGATTGTCGGTGATGCAACACCTCCAACGATACGGCAGAGGTGCCCGCCCAATAGCAGGAGCTGGCCAATCGGGAACACCGCTGGCTCACCAATTGAAGAGCCTCATTCATCACCTGTTGTTGGCGATTCGCTTCCATACACTCCATACTGATTTTGATTTTCCGCAATGTCAACAGGGAAGCATGGGCTCGTGAGTCTAGACCCGTCCCCTGGAGGGCGGTCGGCTCGACCGCCGTGTTGTCCCTTATAGAGCGGCGAGCAGGAGATGCCAGCATCACTTCAAGATGAACTCGGTGATCACAACATACTCGCACCATACCAGTCCAATACAGGCAAAGAGAAACCCATACACGACGAAGTCAGAAAGCTTATTCCCCAGGAAACGGTCCGCACCTTTTGCCGCTGAAAGCTCCTCAGGCTCGACGGATAATCGGACCACTCTGAGCACATCCTTCACGTCATGGAAGAAGACCAGGCGGCCGATCAGCACGTAGACCGGCAGGTTGGCCAGCGCAAGCCCAATCAAGATCCGCCAACGAATGACGAGGGCACCTTCCTCAGGAATGGCGGATGCGGTCAATTCAATGGCCAGCTCGGAAAAAAGATCTTGGCAAAGGCGGGTGGTATTGAGAGCAAACGCATACATGACAAAAGGGACAGCCGCGAAATAGCAGGCCGTCAACGCCCAGAATTTTACGGGTGAATGCTGGCGTTTGTTCTGGATTCGAGAACCAATGCTCTGCACCGTTCCGGTGCGAATGGCGGTGACAGCCGTCCGCCAGCACGCACGGGATATCCAGATCGTGCAGAGAACAAGAAAGGCCAGCTTAATTGACAGAAGGACGATCATTCTCTAGAAGACGGGTGGCAGGCTCAACTGCACACAGCCTCCCTCCTTGGTTGCTTATTTACTCTCCATAGACGGTCGTTATATTCTCAATTTCATCAGGGCTGGGCTTTCGCTCCTTGGCCGTGCCCTTTCAGCCGCTTCGAACATTCCCTCAAGCTCAAAATCCCCACAGCCGCTTTCTTGACACCGCCATGATCAACGGGGGGACGCTACGGCATAGGGCACCAGCACAAAGGGATCGGCATCCACGTTGAAATCCTTGGTGTTCCGAGTCACCAGCCGCCATCCATTTTGCTTTGCAACAGCCGCTTGCAAGGCATCGGGCACTTTCCATCGCCGCATGCGCCGCAGATGCGCAACCAGATCGGCAATGGCAGGATCAATCGGAATGCATTCAAAGACATCGCACAAGGCTTGGGCGGATTCCAGAGCGCTCTCAGGACCGCCCGCCAGAACTTCGGCGCGGGTGATCACTGAAATGGCGGCTTCGCCCGGACGTAATTTCTGGACCCAGGCAACGCCCTCCGGCACGCCCCGGAGAACATCAATCAAAATGGCTGAGTCGAGCAGGTAGCGTATTTTCACCGTCCGCGATCCCAGTCATTGCGCCACGAATCTACCAAAGCCTGGCTATCGGCCTTGACCGCTTTCCATTGTCCGGCACAAGCGGCGATGGTTTGACGGAAATCGCTGGAGGGTTCGGAATCGCGCAAGCACGCCACGGCTCGGCGGACCACTTCCGCCGCGGAAATACCCCGTCGGCGGCCGGTCTGCTCCAGCCATTTCTTATCCTTTTCCGGCAACGAAACGATGATTCGCACCATGACCCAATCTCCCCCATTAATTCTGAAAGATGTATATCACTATGCCTATATCACCGCAAGCGCCGAATTTTCTGCAATAACTTTGTTGTCTTCGTTTCCTTCTGTGAAAAATCTTTTTTAAACATTTTGCTTTTTTGCGGGCGAAGGCCGCGTTGGGATGAGAGATTCGACATTTCTCAAAAATCGGCTAGGATGAGGGCATGAGTGGACGCATGGAAAAAGATGGGCTGGGCGAGCGGGAGGTTCCGGCGGAGGCGTATTGGGGCATTCATACCCTGCGGGCGCGGGAGAATTTCCCTTTGTCGGGGCGCACGGTGGCGCCGGAGTTGATCCGGGCGTACGCGATGGTCAAGAAGGCGTGCGCGCACGCCAATTTCGAACTGGGCCATCTGCCTGCCGAAAAATCGCAGGCCATTGAGCAGGCCTGCGATGAAGTCATCGCGGGGCAATGGAGCGGGCAATTCCCGGTGGATGCCCTGCAGGGCGGCGCGGGCACCTCGACCAACATGAATGTCAACGAGGTGCTGGCCAGCCGGGCCTTGGAAATCCTGGGCCTGCCGAAGGGCGCTCACGAGACCCTTCACCCCATCGGACACGTCAATCTGCACCAATCCACGAACGACACGTATCCCACCGCCTTGAAGATCGCGGCCATCTTCGGTTTGCGGGAGCTCAGCGGCCATCTCGCGGCTCTGCAGGGCGCTTTTCAAGCGAAGGAAAAGGAGTTCGCGGAGATCGTCAAGATCGGGCGCACGGAATGGCAGGAGGCGGTTCCGATGACGCTGGGCGCGGAATTCTCGGCCTTCGCGGAGGCGCTGTCGCGCGACCGCTGGCGCACCTTCAAATGCGAGGAGCGCCTGCGGGTGATCAACCTGGGTGGAACGGCGATCGGCACCGGGTTGACGGCGCCCCGCCGCTACATCTTTCTGGTGAATGAAAAAATCCGGGAGATCACCGGCCTGGGCCTCACGCGCGCGGAGAACATGGTGGACGCCACGGCCAATGCGGATTGTTTTGTAGAAGCCAGTGGAATGCTGATGGCCTGTGCGGCCAATCTCTCCAAGATTTGCCGAGACCTGCGGTTCTTGCATTTCCTGGGGGAAATCCGCCTGCCGCCCCTGCAGGCGGGCTCCTCCATCATGCCGGGCAAGATTAACCCGGTGCTGGCGGAGGCGGTGATCGCCGCCGCCATGCGGGTTCGGGCCAATGGGGGGATCATCGCAGAAGCCGCGTCCAGCGGCACGTTGCAGATCAACGAGTTTCTTCCCATCATCGCGGATGCCCTGCTGGAATCCCTGCGACTGCTCAATCAGTCGGCCCTGCTCCTCGCCCCGCACATCGCCGGCATTCAGGCGGACGCCGACGCCTGCCGCCGCCGCGCCATCGAAAGCCCGATGCTGATTACGGCGCTGATTCCTCGCATCGGCTATGAAAAGGCCGAGGCCCTGGTGCAGGAATACCAGGCGCATCCGGCCATGCCCTTCCAGGCCTTTCTCACCGAACGCCTCGGGGCCGCTCTGGTGGAAGAAGCCTTGTCACCCCTGCATCTCACCCGCCTGGGATTCGCGCCATGAACCAGGCTCCGAAAAGTCTCCGCCTTCAAATTGGCCTGTTCGGGCGAACGAACACCGGCAAGTCCAGCTTTCTGAATATGATGGCCGGGCAGGATGTGGCCCTGACCTCGCCGGTGCCAGGCACCACCACCGATGTCGTGGAAAAGTCCATGGAGCTTCTGCCGCTGGGGCCGGTCGTCTTTCTGGATACCGGCGGCCTCGATGACACCTCCGTCCTGGCGGAACAGCGGATTGAGCGGACAAAAAAAATCTTTGGCCGTGCGGATGTCGTGGTGTTGATGGCGGAGGCCTGCCGCTGGACACCCTTCGAGGAGCAGGTGCTCAACGAGGCGCGGGCCCATAAAACCCCCTGCGTGATTGTGATCAATAAAACCGACCTGGCCCAGCCCACGGAAAGCTTCCTCCAGCTCTTGCGGGCGCTGGGGCATCCCATCGTGTTGTGCGCGGCCACCGATGCCGCGCGCCGGGAGGCGCAGGTTCAGGCGTTCAAGACGGCACTGACCCAGGTCTGCCCGGATGACTTCATCAACACCCCGCCGCTGGTGGGCGACCTGCTCCCGCCGGGCGGTCTGGCGGTGCTGGTGGTGCCGATTGACCTGCAGGCGCCCAAAGGCCGCCTGATTCTTCCGCAGGTGCAAACCCTGCGCGATGCGCTGGACAACGATGCCGCCGCCGTGGTGGTCAAGGAACGGGAATATGCGCACCTCCTGCAAAGCCTCGGACGCAAGCCGGACCTGGTGGTCTGTGATTCGCAGGTGGTGCTGAAGATGATGGCCGACACCCCGGACGGCATCCCCTGCACGACGTTTTCCATTCTGTTTGCGCGCCACAAGGGGGACCTGGTCGAAGAGGCGCGCGGGGCGGCGATGATTGACCGCCTGCGGGACGGCGACCGCGTGCTGGTGGCCGAGGCCTGCTCGCATCATCCGCTGGAGGACGACATTGGCCGCGTGAAAATCCCCCGCTGGCTCCGGCAGTACCTGGGCGCAAAGATTGAAATCATCACCACCGCCGGGCGCGACTATCCGGACAACCTCGAGGACTACCGGCTGGTCATTCATTGCGGTGCCTGCATGCTCACCCGAAGAGAAATGCTTCTGCGCATCCGCCAGGCGCGCGAGCGGGGCGTCGCCGTCACCAATTACGGGGTGTGCATCTCCCATGTGCAGGGGGTGCTACGGCGCGCGCTCTCCCCATTCCCCGCCGCCCTGGCCGCGTTCACCGAGGCGGCCACGGAAAAGGCCGGATAGACCGCGGGCATGAGGGCAGGCGGACAAACACAATTTTAACGGGAATTGTCTTTGACGGGAACCCGCGAAAACAGGACACTGGCGGCGTGGAAGACCTTTCCAAAACTCGGCCTTGTGCGCAAGATGACGGCTTGGCGGTAACAACCGACCGTGTGGATGAGATTGTCTGCAATCACTGCCACGCCACCTTGGATGTCTCCACCTGCGAACCGTTCACCCACATCGAATGCCCCTCCTGCCATGCCGAGCTTCCCGTGCCCGCCCAGCTCGCCAATTTTGTGTTGCTGGAGCTGTTGGGCCAGGGGGGGATGGGCGCGGTTTTCAAAGGCTTTGACAGCGCGCTCAAACGCAACGTGGCCATCAAGGTCATGAAGAAAGAATTTGGCGAGAACCCCCAGTTTGTGGAGCAATTTTTGCGAGAGGCGCGCGCCCTGGCCGCCCTCAACCACCCCAATATCGTACAGATTTACAACTACGGGGAGGAGAAAGGCCAGCCCTATATTGTCATGGAGCTGGTGGATGGAGGGCGGCTGGACCTGCTGATCAAGAGCGGGCGGACCCTCGATGAGAATACGCTCCTGTACACCACGCTGGGCGTCGTGAAAGGACTCCATGCCGCCGCCAACGCAGGGCTGACCCATGGCGACATCAAGCCGGCCAACATCCTGTATGGCCGTGACGGAACCCCCAAGGTGGTGGACTTTGGCCTGGCCCGCTTTCAGGGGGAGAAACCGAGGCCGGGGGAGGTCTGGGGCACCCCCTTCTACGTGGCACCCGAGGTGGTGCGGGGCAAGCAACCCGACCAGAAGGCCGATATCTTCAGCTTGGGCGGGACCCTGTTTCACGCCTTTGCGGGACGGCCCCCTTTTAACGGAAAGACCGTTCAGGAAACGGTTGTGGCCCGGTTCAAGGAAAAGGCCGCGGATTTGCGGAAGCTCAGGCCGGAATTGCATCCAGAGACGGCCAGCATGGTGGCACGCATGCTTGAAGCGGACCCCTTCATGCGCTACCCCAATTATGACTCGCTTCAAGCCGATCTGAAGGCCGTGCAAACGGCCATATCCAAGGGTCCTGTCGCCCCGCCCCCCCGCTCCAAGGCTCCGTTGGTGTTGATCATTTCCACCCTGCTTCTGCTGGGCGCCATCGGGGCAACCCTCTTTGTGCTGAAGACCCAAAAAACCAAGCCTGCACCCACGGCAACCTCCACGGCACCCAAGCGCGTTGTGATGAAGCTGGTGGATGGAAAACTGGTCCCGGTGGCCGTATCCGGCGCCCCAGAGGCACCCACCGCCCAAAAGGGGGCCGCCGCGTCCTTGCCGGCCTCGTTTTCCACGTCGTTAACCACCGCCAGCGGCCGGGGCGCGGATGCCTATATCGCGGGCTCCCCCGCCGGCATGCCCATGGGGGCGTCCGATTTTCTATGGGTCAAGGCCGGGCTCAATGCCCGCACGGAGACAGCCCGGAAAATCTATTTGCGCTTTGATCTCTCCGGCGTGGATCGCACCGCATTAACCAATGTGATCCTCTCGCTGACCAGCGTGCCCACCAGCAAGAACAAGGCGGACGAAAGTTATGCCTTGTCCCTATGGGGACTCAATCCAAAGGCCATGGGCACCACCTGGGCCGAGTTGTCCGGGAGCAATGAGGACGGCCTCACCTGGAACAATGCCCCGGCCAACGACGGAGGCAACCCCAGCGGGATGACGGAGGATGCCGACCTCCTGGCAGTCTGCCCGGTGCCCGCCAATCCGTCCATCGGCGAGCAGGTCATCTTTTCCAATGCCCAGTCTGTTCAGCCCGGCAAGCTCCTTGATTTTCTCCGCAAGAACGACCCGGCCGCGGCCACCTTCATCATCACCGCCGACACCCAGGCCGAGCAAAAGGCCGGCTGGAAATTCTCCAGCAAGGAGAACGCCGGCCTGCGCCCCCCCACCCTCCTCCTGCAAGGGTTGCGCGAACCTCCCCCATGAAGGAGGGGGAGAAAAGGCTGAAAACAAGTGATATTGGTCTTGTCCAACGCATCCCAATTAAAGAGAATGAAACCCTAACAACATGGGAGGTCATGCCATGAGCACAGTCGGAAAATTGTTGAGCGTCAAGGGTGGAGAAGTGTTGTCCGCACAGCCGGAAGACAAGGTGTTCGATGCCATCAAGAGGATGGTGGACCGTGGCGCGGGATCCCTGCTGGTCCTGGGCCCAAATGGCAAGCTCATAGGCATTGTTTCGGAGCGCGATTGCGTGCGCAAGGTGGTCTTGAAAGACAAGAATCCCAAGACCATCACCATCCAGGAAATCATGTCCACGGAATTGACCGTGGTCAAACCGGAGACCGCCATTGATGAATGCATGGCCCTGATGACCCAGAAGCGCATCCGGCACCTTCCGGTGCTGGAAAAAGGCAAGGTAATGGGCGTCATCTCCATCGGCGATGTCGTCAAATTCATGGTGTCCGAAAAGGATTTCATCATCAAGAACCTGGAAAATTACATCCTAGGCGCCTGAGGCCCAGCCCCAAGCAGAATACCGGCATGCTCAGGACCAAGCTATTTCGTTACGTCGCCCTGCTGATTCTCATCTTTGGCGCCCTGTCCGCCCTGATCGGCTTTGGGCTGATCAAGCGGCAGGTGATCGATGAAGCGCAGAACCGGGTTCACCTGGATCTGGAAAGCGCCTGGTCCATTCAAAATACCCGCCTGCACGACATCGAGATCATTCTGCGCCTGGTCGCCGGAAAAAAGGTGATCGTGGATTCGGCGGAGCTTTCTGATTGGACCGGTGACTATCTGCGCGACCGGCTCAACGACATTCGGGACACCTTTGGCCTGGATTTCCTGGGGGTGCTTTCCCCTCAAGGAGAGGTGGTGTTGCGGGCCACTCCGCCCCATGCAACGGGAGAGGTCATCGCCCCCGCCCATGCCGCCCTGGCCCGTGCCCTGCGGGGCGAGGTTGTGGTTTGCTATGATCTGTTCAGCCGGGAAGAGCTGGAACGGGAGTCTCCCGATCTGGCCCGCCGGGCGCATATCCCCGTCGAAAGGACCCCGCACGCCCGCACGGATGAGCGCAAGGAGGAGCGGCGCGGCCTGGTCATGCTGGGCGCCTCGCCCATCTACAAGGACAACCATCTCCTGGGGGCCATCTATGGGGGCGTTCTCCTGAACCGCAACCAGGCGGATGTGGACAGCATCAAGAACATCGTCTTCAAGAATCAAACCTACCAGGGCGCCTCGCTGGGCACGGCCACGATCTTCCTGGAGGATACCCGCGTGGCCACCACGGTGCTTCTTGCCAGCGGCGAACGTGCCGTCGGCACGCGGGTGTCGCGCGAAGTGGCCGACCAGGTCCTGGAAACCGGCACCCCCTGGGTCGGCCGCGCCTTTGTGGTGCGCGACTGGTATCTGACCGCGTATGACGCCATCCGCGATTGCGAAGGCAAGGTCATCGGCATGCTGTATGTCGGCATCCTCGAACAGCCCTTCCGCGACCTGGAAAGAAGCCTCCTGCTCCGCTATGCCCTGCTGATGCTTCTCGGCCTGGGCGGCTCAATCCTGCTGGCCTACTTTCTGGCCCGCCATCTGGCGGATCCCATCCACCGGCTGTTGGGCGCCACCCGCGTGCTCAAGGATGGCGCGGCGCCTGCGCCCGTCGCCTGCACGGGCGTCTGCGACGAAACCGACGAACTGGTCCGGGGCTTCAACGAGATGGCCCGGACCCTGGCCGAGCGGGAATCGAACCTCAAGTGCGCGAATGAGCAATTGGAAAAGGCCATCGCCTCCCTGCGCACGCTGAACCAGAGCTACATGAATGTGGTGGGCTTTGTCTCGCACGAGTTGCAGGGGCCGGTGGCCTCGGTGCTGAATTACTCCTATGCCCTGCTCCATGGAAGCCTCGGGCCGCTGGACGCCGGGCAGGCCCGGGTGGTCGCTCAAATTCAGTCCACCAGTGAACGCATGGTGGAAATGGTCCGGCATTATTTGAACCTCTCCCGCATCGAGAGCGGCGAGTTCGCGCCGGCACCCGTCCCCCTGCCTGTGCGCGCCGAGGTTGCCGAGCCGGTCCTGGAAGCCTGCCGGCCCGCCTTGGAGATGGCCCACATGCGGGTGGACAACCGGATTGCCCCGGACGTTGTGGCCCATGCCGACCCCAACATGACGCGCGAGATTTTTGAGAATCTGGCCAGCAATGCCATCAAGTATGGCCGGGAAGGCGGCCCGCTTACCCTGGAGGCGCACAAGCAGGGAGCCTGGATTCAGTTCTCGGTCCGCAACGAAGGCCCCGGCATTCCTCCGGATAGACAGGAGGCTGTTTTCGAAAAGTTCTGCCGGCTGGAGCCCGCGCGCCGTCAGAAAGGCACCGGGCTGGGCCTCTTTATCTGCAAACACATTGTGGAAGCGCACGGGGGCCGCATCGAGGTGGAGTCGCGCCCCGGCGAGTGGACGGAGTTCCGCTTCACCCTGCCGGCAGACCCCAGCGGCTGAGG
>CAZFSE010000039.1:0-17261 GCA_964521805.1 uncultured Verrucomicrobiota bacterium | reverse complement strand
GGGTTGGAAGATTTTGTAAAAAAAGTTCCAACCCCGAATAGTCGGGGTAAACCCTTGGAAAACTTTTGCGCGGCATCCCGGCGGGGCGCCTATTTGTGCCCCTCGGGGGCCGGCGCCTTCTTGACGGAGGTGTCCACCATCCGGCCCAGGTACTCCGGCAGTTCCACACCCGCCATGGAAGCGACATCCTGCAACGGAGGCACGCTCTTGATCAGGCTGGAAACAAAATTGGCGGTCGAGGAACCCTTGCCGTCTCCGCTGGCGGAATCCCAGACCGTGATCTTGTCGATCTTGAGATTGCGAATGGCCTCGACCTGGCGGGCCACCACCTGCTCGATTTTTTCCACCATGAGGAAGGTCGCGGCAGCCTTGGCATCGCCATTGCAACTCTTCACGAGCGAGGCATACCCGGCGGCCTTGCTGTCGAGCACCTGCCGCACGCCCTTGGCTTCGGCTTCGTACTTCAACAGAATGCCATCGGCCTGCCCCTTCGCCTCGCGGCGCACCCGCTCGGCTTCGGCCTCGGCGGAAATCTCGATCTTGCGCTTGTCAATTTCCTTCTGGACGACTTCCTCCGCATTCAAACGCTCCTGCTCGGCCAGGTACTGGGCCTTCTGAATCTGCACCTGCGCCTCACGCTTGGCCACCTCCGCCTTCTGCATGGCGGCGGCTTGCTTCACCGCCAGCAGGGCGTTGGAATCGGCGATATCCGCCTTGGCGGTGTTTTCGCCGCCGACGGCCTGCGCCTCCTGCCCCTGCACATAAATGCGCTGGTCCGCCTCGGCCTTCTTCTTGCCCTTCTCAGCGGCGGCCAGATTCTCCGCCACGCGCACGGTCTGCTCGCGGGTCGCTTCGGCCTGGCCGATCGCGCCCATCTTGTCGTTCTCGGCCACATCCACCTTCGCGCGGTTGACGGCCTCTGAGGCCGCCTTCTTGCCGATGCTCTCAATGTAAATGGACTCATCGGTGATGTCCGTGATGTTGACATTGATCAGGTACAGCCCAATCTTGTTGAGCTCAGGTTCGACATTCTTCCGGATGGATTCCAGGAAACTCTCGCGGTCCTGGTTGATCTGCTCAATCGTCAGCGAGGCCACCGTCAGACGCAACTGGCCGAAGATGATTTCCTTGGCCATCGCCTCGATGTCCGTGCTTTCAAGCCCCAGCAGGCGCTCGGCCGCGTTGAGCATGATGTTCGGGTCCACGCTGATGCCCACCGTGAACGTGCTGGGCACGTTGATGCGGATGTTCTGCATCGAGAGCGCATTCTGGAGCGGAATGCTGATCGTCATCGGCGTCAGGCTCAGGAAGGCATAGTCCTGAATCAGGGGCCAGACCATCGTGCCTCCGCCGTGCATGCAACGGGCGGAACGGTTATCCGCCACCTTGCCATAGATCACCAGGATGCGGTCGGACGGGCACCGCTTGTAGCGGGCCGCCAGAAAGATAATCGTCGAAACGACCAGGATGACAAACGCCAGAATAATGACAGGCCACATACTGCACACTCCCTTGGTTGCTTGCTCTCTTGCTTACACTTTTTCGATCATCAAGACATTTCCACCGGTGACGCGCACCACGCGGATGCGGGTGCCGGTCTTCAATTCCGCCGCGCCCTCGGTGGCGGCGTCGAACACCCTCAACTGCCCCTGCACGCTCACCCGCACCTGCCCGGTCTTGCCAGGCGCCACGGTCAGGTAAACCTCCCCCTCCTGACCTATTGCATTCTCCACGCGCAACGTTCCATCCGACTGCAATTTTTTCATCCCGAGAAACAGCCGGCCAATCACCCAGACCGTGAACAGCCCCGCCAGCACGCCCCCCAGAATCGCCCAGCCATGCCCCACCCCGGTCTGCTTTGACAAGGTCATCGCCACCAGGCCAAACATCATGAAAAAGGCCGTCAGGCTTTGCAGGGAAAGCGCCTTGAAACTTGCATCCGCGTCGCCCCCATGAACGTCGCTGACGTCTCCACCCAGGTCATCGGCGCCATCATGCCCCAAAAACATCAGCACCGTGCGAATCACAAAAAGAATGCCCCCAAAAAGGGCGCACGCCGCATAGATTTTTTCCACCGTGGTCAGCGATCCAAAGAATTCAGTCATCAAATCCTCCCGGTTACAACGGACATTGAAACCGATTGCGGAAAGAAAATCCAGCTTTATGAACACGTTCTATTTCTTTACCGAATCCTCTAATGAGTGCCCCCCCACCCCTTGTCTTCACTTTCTTTGACTTTCGCGCGCTTTCGTCATCTTGACCGTTCGCTTAAGAGGCTGGGTCGCACAGCGCAACGATCCCCCCTGGCCATTGTGGGTTCCGAAAAACACGCGGTGGACTCTGATGTCCCGCTTTTCGAGCTCGGCCTGGATGTAGCGGTTGTCATTGTGCCGGTTATAAGACAAAATGTAGTTCTTGGAATTGACGGGAAGGCCGTTGACGGCCAGTCGCTTGACATCTTCCAAGCTCACTCTGATCAGGTCCCAGTCCTTGATCTCTTCGGGCAAGCCGTCGATGAATGCTTCTTCGCAGATGATGGCGAGCCCACTGCGCGGCACGGAAAGCACGCAATCCAGATGTAGCACGCTTTCTACAAGCCGAACGCGTTTCACCTTATATTGATCGCCTAAAATGTTTTTGAGCCACTTGTAGCCGGCCTCATTGGATCCTACGCTGGGATTTTCTGTATTGCCGACTAAAACGGTTCTACCCAGCACGATGACGTCGCCGCCTTCCAGAAACGGTGAATCTGCACGAGCGGGCTTAAGAAGTTCCGTGTGCGGCATGGAAAACCACTTGACCGTCGAGTCGAAACATTTTTCAGACAGAATATCCCGGAATCCGGATATATCCACCTTGCGAATCGGTGTCCGCAAATTGAACTCGATGACGTTGTTGCCGATCACGGCCATGTTGTCGCGAGGAAAGTCCTGACTGAAACCATTGAGCAGCACATCCGATCCGTAATGTTTTCTGATAAAGTCGACGGTAATCTCCGTCGGACGGTAAATCTTGACGCCCAGAGACTTTAAAATTTTGATGAAAGCCTGATTTTCCTCTTCCAGCATCATCGTCTCGCTTTTCTCCGTTTCGGGATTGATCATCTCCGTCCAGAGCATCCCCGCTGTCTGCCGGGCGTAATCCGCTTCATCTTTTGGCAGTACTTTGAGCGCGTCGGCAAACCATTTCGCTTCCAGCGAAGGCGACATGCCATACGGCAGGCCGACAATCACCTCCTTCAGATCGCCATATTCGTAATCTACACAAACAGAAGGTTCCACTGCGTTTGCTGATCGGGTGGAAACTGGAAACCATCCGAACGCTAGCAACGTGTATAAAACTACGATCACATTTTTCATGACATCTCTCCTGGTTGAACTAAGCCGGCGCAGACCGGCAGGTTTTCTTTTCGGCGGCGGCGGTATTGGGGGCACCCTGAGTTTAGTACTTAGCATATTGTTTTCCTTCTTTCCCCTCTGCCAATCCATCCGACGTTCAATATCCTTGACGGATCGTTTCAGCGACTGGTCGTTCTCAATACACGAGCTCAGCTTTCTCATCTGATGACTGATCGCCGCCCCACTACCGACGCCTAATGTGCCAGCGACCTCCCGCTGGGTCAAACCGGCATAGCGGAAAAAATCGCGCTCCGCTTCGCATCACCGGCGGCAGAGCCTGCCGCCCTCCATGAGGGCACCCGCGCCTGTTCGCCCTCCTGGAGGGTGGCAGGAGAGGCCTCGACTTGATCCATTGGGGTCCTGCCCCCATGTCATTTGTTGAATCTGGAGACGTGCCCCCTATGCCACGGGTAAGTGTATGCGAGTAAGTGTGTGAGGGGGCGAACCGTCGCGGCGAGCTGTTCTTTTGCAGGGAGGCCAGGAGGGCCTCAGCCTGGTTCGTCTTGCAGAAGGCCACGATTCGTGATGGAGACGGGGAGGACTTCGTAGGGCCAGTCCTTCCGCGCGGAGGCCCCCAGGCCGATGGCGCAATCGCCCAGCCCGGAGCCGGAGATCTTGGCGCCAAGGATGTTGGGATCGGAGCGGAGTGCGTGCACAATTTCCGAGAGCCGGGCATTGCTGACACCAAGGGCGTCCATCAAGCCCTGATTGAGATTGAGCAGGGCGCCGAATGAGGCCCAATCGCCCACACGAATGGCCTCTACGGCGTGCGGGACGCTCTGTCCCATCAGGCTGAAGATGCCATCAAACAGCTCCGGGCGCTGTTCCCGCTGTTGCTGAACCTTCCGCACCACCTCGGCGGTCGGCATTTTACTGCCTGAATAAATCACTGTGACGGGATGCGAGGCGAGCAGGGATTCGATCTCCAGCGGATCAGCGCGATAGGCTACGATGCCGCCATAGACGCTGGCCGCGACATCCGCGCCGGAGCCCAGTCCCTGGACCTCGCGAATCACGCTTCGGGAGGCCTCAAACACCCGGCGCGCATCCAGGGGCTTGCCCAGGAACAGGTCCAGGGCCGCCTGGAGGGCCACGGTGACCGCCGCCGAGGAGCCCAGGCCAACCGTGTGAGAAAACTCGGACTCAATCACGAGATCAAGCCCGCCCTGCACTTCTTTTTGGCGGGCCAGGGCGGCGAGGACAAAACGAAACCGGGGATCAGGGGCCGGCGCCTCCAGGGGCGCTGTGTACTCTCCCAGGGCCGATTGAATATGGAGCAACGAATCGGAACGGGAGGACAGGGTCACGACCATGCGCCGATTGACAGCACACACCAGCGACGGATGGCCATGAAGAACGGCATGCTCGCCCATCAACATGAGACTGCCGGGCGCAGAGGCTCGAATGGAGGTCTTGGACATGCGGGAAACGGTGTTTATACGATTCGGGCGCCCAGAGGTTCGCCACGGACCGTCATGAGCTCATACCCATATTTCTTGCAGATTTCCACCGGGGCCTTCTCGCCCACCACCAGCACCACGCCAGCTTGGCCGCCCGCCACGGCCCCGGCCCCGCACACCTTGGCGGCGCCACCGGACTGCTCGACCTCGGCCACAAACGCCTGGACTCGTTCCGGGACCACGCCGATGGAGGCCAGCAAGCGGCTGTTCTCCCGCAGGCACTGCTGAATGGCCGTCAAATCGTTTTGCGCCAGCGCCTTTTCCAACCCCAGCGTGACAGCCTCAAAATCGTCCCAGATGGCGCTCTTTCCGAAGGTTTTGCCCACCTGAACGACACACTCGCCGGTGGTGGTCAGCGGCACGCCAGTTTGCACCAGGAACATCGGCGCCCGGGGAAGCGGCAGTTTCTGGGCCGAGCCATTTTGAAAACGGGCGCACCCGCCATGCAGGGAAATATAGGAATCCACCCCGCTGGAATGGCCATGCTGAAGGTTTTCCACCTCCAGGCTGTATTTGTAGTACCAGTCCGGGCGAAACTCGACGCGGAAATAATGGCCGACCGCCCGCAGGACGCTCACGATGCTGGCCGCGGAAGAGCCCATGCCGCATCCGATGGGGATATTGGAATGCATCTGAATTTTCAGCCCATCGGCCACTTTCAGGTGCAATCCATCCAAGATGGTGATAAAGGCAAACTCAAACAAATCGAGCGGCTTGTGCAGGACTTCGCGGATGCCCAGCTCGCCATCCAGAAACAGGCGGTAGTTCTTGGCCACGCGGCTGGCCATCTCGCGGATGGCGCGCAGGGTGAATGACCCATTCTGCTGGATATCGGGCAGGTCAAAGGAAATCGCGTCCCCCGCCTCCGGGGTAATGATGGCTTGGGCATTCCGGTTGATGGCGGTGACCAAGGCCGGCTTGCCATACACCACCGCATGTTCGCCGCTGAGGATTAATTTGCCTGGAGCAATCGCTTTCATAAGGGATCAGCCTACGCTTTCCCTGGATAAAGTCCAGCCGACAGTTGACCCGCCAGATTTCACCGCTTACACTGCGTCACTTCAAAAAGACCGGAACGCCATGCAAAACAAAACCGAAAGCGTGCGGATCGTGCCCGACAACTGGCTGTGGCCCCTTCCGCTGGAGCAGTATTTTGACGCCCGCCCGCTGGAGGTGGATGTCGGCTGTGGGAAGGGCCGCTTTCTGCTGGCCAGGGCCGCCGCGCACCGGGACACCAACTTTCTCGGCATTGACCGGATGCTCCGGCGCATCCGGAAGGTGGACAACAAGACCCGCCATCGCGGCCTGGACAACATCCGTTTGCTCCGGATGGACGCCTACTACGCGGTCGCCTACCTCCTGCCGCCCAATTCCGTCCGCACCTTCTACATTTTCTTCCCGGACCCCTGGCCCAAAAAGCGCCACCACGACCACCGGTTGTTCAATCCCGTTTTTCTGGATGCGGTCTTTCGCACCATGAAACCCGGGGCGGACCTTCATTTTGCGACGGACCACCTGCCCTATTTCGAGGAGGTCCATGCGGTGTTGAAAAATGACCGCCGGTTTGAGGAAATTCCGCCCTTTGAACCGGAAGAGGCGGAAAAAACGGATTTCGAGCTCTACTACATCCAGCATACGCCCATTGGGCGCTGTTCGTTTAGGAAGCCGGCGGAGGGCTGACCGGAAGGCCTGGCAGGCTGGACGAGGGCGGCTCAATGCGCTCCTTTAGCAAGATCCTCGGCTTGGCCTCTTCGTCCTGCAAGCTGTCCCGATGAAGCACCCGCACGGCATAGCCAAAGTAATTGCGTTCCTCGCCCTGTTGCGCGGCCTCGGTCTTTCGGAACCCTTTGGGCACAATGTAGGCGGCGGTCAGCGTCCGCTGGGCGCCGGCCTCCAGGGGGCCTTCCAGGGTCAGCGCCTCCTTGGGAACGACCGCGCCGGACAGGCTGATTTGTCCGCTTTCCTTGGAGCGGTCAAAGAAATTCACCACCACATACACATCGTTGCCCACGATTCCTTTTTCCCCGGGCTTGACCTTCACCATAATGCGCAGGAGGCGCATTTCATCGAACTGCTCGTTGCCCGGGAACTTCTGATGCTCAATGTCGGTGATCCGGATGAGCCGGGGAAGCTTCGCCAGCACGTTCTCGTCATCCGACCGGGCGGAAGTCTTCAGCCCCGTCTGGACCATCTCCTGGCGCGAAATCCGGATGCGCTCCGCGGCGGCCTGCTGGTACAGAGGCGTGCCCATGCTCCGGTTCATCACATGGGTCCACTGCTCGCCCGACTTCTTCAGCAGGCCACGGCGCTCCAGCAGGCGGGCCCGTTCCACATACGCCGGCAGAAAATCCGGCGCCATGATCTGAATGCGCTCCAACTGCTGGTCCGCCTGGATCAAATTCATGCGCTGGATGTCGAGCTGGGCCTCCTGGAGCATCTGGCGCGCCCGGGCCTCCAGGGCGTCCTGCTCCTTCTGGGCCACCGGGACAGGATCTTCCTCTGGCGGCGCCTCGACCAGGGCCTCCTCATTGGAGCTGACCGCCATTCCCTGCACTTTTTCGCGGATCTCCGCCACGTCCTGCCGCAGTTTTCGCAGTTCCTCCGACACGGATGACAACGCCCCGGTGGTCTCCGGCCCGGCGGGCGGGGCGGGTTCAAGGGCATCTTCCTCCAAATGCTTGAGCCGTTCCGCCGCCGCCATCAGGTCGGCGTCCTGATCGTCCGCCAGCTCCAGGACGTTGCTCTCAACCCCAGCGGAAACGGCCGCCACCCCGGAGGTGGAACTCAACTCCGGCAGTGGGCGTTCTTCCACAAATTGCTCCTGGTGCCAGACGGAAAGACCAATCAGGAAAAGTGCCTCCAACAACAGGACCAGAGCCACCGAGGCAAAGGTCATCCGCTGAATCATCCCGATGCGGCGCTCTTCCTGTAGCGGCAAGGGCTCAGCCTCCTGAAACTGAATGCGCGTCTTCCCCAACTGCAGGATGTCGCCGGCCTTCAAGAGCGCTTCCCGAATCTCCTGGTCATTCACCAGGATCTTGTTCAAAGACCCCGGATCGTTGACATAAATGCCGTCCGTGCGCTCCTCCAGCACCGCATGCCGTCGTGAAACCTCATCGTCGTCCGCCAGGTGGATATGGCATTCCGGATCACGGCCAATCAGGATGGAACCCTGATGAACCACCAGCCGCCGGCCCTTGTGCTTGCCATTTAAAAAGATAAGTCTGTACATGAATGCCACATTGTTCGACCTGCTCGCAGTTTCATCGAGTCCCCCCCCTGACGGCAAGCAGAAAGATGGAACCCCCTGAACTCTGCGGCAAAACCTTGCAAAACTCTAACTTGAGCCAAACACGGCAATCAGATACTATGCCCGGACTTTGTTAACTGCGGCATTCAGGAGGTCCCATGACATACATCAGAACACTGGCCGCCACCGGACTGGCGGCACTGCTGGCTTGCAATGGGCTGGCGGAAGAAGTCAAAGAAACAGAAGAAACCACCCCACAGGAGAGCAATCCCATGGTCATCATGAAAACATCCAAGGGCGACATTAAGATCGAACTCGATCCCAAAAGCGCCCCCCTCACCGTCGAAAACTTTTTGAAGTATGTGGATGACGGGCATTACAACGGAACCATCTTTCACCGCGTCATTGCCAATTTCATGATTCAAGGGGGCGGATTCACCAAGGAGATGGAGCAAAAACCCACGCGGTCGCCCGTCAAGAACGAGGCCGCCAACGGGCTGAAAAACAAGCGGGGCTCGATCGCCATGGCCCGCACCGGCGTCATTGACAGCGCCACCAGCCAGTTCTTCATCAACGTGGTGGACAACGAATTTCTGAACCACACCGCCCCCAACCCGCAGGGATTTGGCTACTGCGTGTTTGGCCAGGTGGTGGAAGGCCTGGACGTGGTGGATCAGATTCGGGCCGTCAAGACAGGGCGGCAGGCGGGCATGAGCGACGTGCCGGCGGAAACGGTGGAGATCATTGAAGTGGTCCGGGCGCCTTAAACCCCGCTCCCCCGTCCTCCGAAAGGAATCTGATGACCGCAAAATCCAAGACCTGCTGGCTGGGCTTTGACCTGGGCGGCACCAAGATGATGGCCACCGTCTTCGACCGCCAATTCAAGATCAAGGGATCCCGGCGGGCGCGAACCCGGGGGCAGGATGGCGCCGCCGGCATCATGGATCGCATCGTTCAGACGATCGAGGAGGCCCTTCAGGAGGCCCAGATCACAGCCCGGCAATTGGGGGGCATTGGCATCGGATGCCCCGGGCCGCTGGACTTGGACAGGGGCATCATCCTTCATGCGCCAAATCTTGGGTGGAAACATGTGCGCCTCAAAGCCGCCTTGGAGAAGCAGTTCAAATGTCCCGCCATCATTGCCAACGACGTGGATGCCGGGACGTATGGGGAATACCGTTTCGGGGCGGGCCAGGAGGCCCGTTGCCTGCTGGGGGTCTTTCCAGGAACAGGAATCGGAGGCGCCTGTGTCTATGAGGGCCACCTCCTGCGCGGAAAAGTGGGCTCCTGCATGGAGATTGGCCACATCCAGGTGCAACCCAACGGGCGGCTCTGCGGCTGTGGCCAGCGCGGGTGTCTGGAAGCGGTCGCCAGCCGGCTGGCCATCTCGGCGGATGCCGCCATGGCCGCCTACCGGGGCGAAGCGCCCGCCTTGTACAAACTGGCGGGCACCCATCTGCGGGACATCAAGAGCGGCGTGCTGGCCAAATCCATCCGGGCCGGAGACAAGACGGTGGAGATCATCGTCCGCCAGGCGGCGTACACACTCGGCGCCGGCATCTCCGGCGCCGTGAATCTGCTCGCTCCCGATCTGATTATTCTCGGCGGCGGACTGGTGGAGGCCATGCCTTCGCTCTTCCTCAAGGAAGTGCGCGCCGCCATCAAGGACCAGGCCATGCCGGCCTTTCAGAAAGGCCTGAAAGTCACCTCGGCGCGCCTGGGCGACAATGCCGTGGTCATGGGCGCGGCGGCGCTGGCCTCGGGCCGGTGAGGGCGCCGGAAAGAACACCATGAGCACCCTTCCTCCAACCAGCACCAAACCCTCCGCGCCTCCGCCCCGCCTGGTAGCCGTCATCGACATTGGCGCCACCGCCGTCCGCATGGAGATCGCGGAAATCAACGAAACGCAGGGCATCCGCACCCTGGAAACCGTGCGCCGGCCTCTGGACCTTGGCAAGGATACCTTCACCAAGGGACGCATCCGGCAGGAAAATATCAAGAAGTGCGTGGAGATCCTGCGCGGATTTCGGCGCATCCTCGACGAGTACGGCATCAACCGCCCCGACCAGATTCAGGCCGTCGCCACCAGTTCCGTCCGCGAGGCGGAAAACCGGGACACCTTTCTGAACCGCGTCTATGTCTCCACCCAGATCAACGTCCGCGCCATTGATGAGGCCGAGGAGAACCGGCTGACCTATATGGCCGCCCAGAACCTTCTTGAAAACGATCCGGCGCTCAAGGACGCCGATGTGCTGGTGGCGGATGCCGGCGGCGGAAGCACCGAGTTGTTGCTGGTGCAAAATGGCTACGTCACGTTTTCCGATTCCTACCGCCTGGGCTCCCTGCGCATGCGCGAAAACCTGGAGACCCAGCGCATCCCCCCGGAGCGCGCCCGCTCCATTCTCGGCCAGCATATCCAGCGCCTGATCGCACAACTCAAGCGCAACCTCCCGCCCGCCAAACCCGGCGTGCTGGTCGCCATGTCGGGCGATTCGCGATTCGCCGCCGCCCAGCTCTGCGCCGATTGGGCCACCGCGCCCACCGCGCGCCTCGACCTCAAAACCTTTACCGCCTTTGTGGACAAGCTCCTGCCGCTGACCGTTGAAAAACTGGTCAGCAAATACCAGCTGACCTATTCAGAGGCCGAAACCGTCGGACCGGCCCTGCTGATTTACACCCACCTCGCCCGCTCCTTCAAAATTGACCAACTGCTGATTCCCAAGGCCAGCCTGCGGGATGGCCTGCTCCGGGAAATGGCCCTGCTCGGCTACTGGAGCCCCACGTTCGCCCAGCAGGTCATTCAGTCCGCCCTGGTGCTGGGGCAAAAATACCATGTGGATGAAAAACATGCGCGCCATGTGGCGGACGTCTCGCTGGCCCTGTTCGACGAGATGAAAGCCGAGCATCAGCTCGACCAGCGCCACCGCCTGCTCCTCGAAACCGCCGCGCTGATTCATGAGGCCGGCGGCTACGTCAGCAGTCGAAGCCATCACAAGCATTCGATGTATCTGATCCTCAACAGCGACCTCTTTGGCCTGACGCGCGCGGACATGACCCTGATCGCGCTGACCGCCCGCTACCACCGCCGCGCCATGCCCAATCTCACCCATCCCGAATTCAGCGCGCTGGACCGGGACGGGCGCATCGTGGTCTCCAAGATGGCGGCCATCCTGCGCGTGGCCGATGCCCTCGACCGCAACCATACCCAGCAGACCCGCCACCTGCTGTTCACCCGCGAGCCCGACCGCCTGCTCATCACCGTCAAGGATGTGGAAGATCTGACCATGGAGCGGCTCGCGGTCAAGGAAAAGGGCAATCTCTTTGAGGAGATCTATGGACTGCCCGTGGTCCTGCAGGAATTCCGGGCGGAAGCCGACCAGGTGCCCCATGCGTACTGAACAGGCCCCCTTCATCAACCGCGAACTCAGCTGGCTGGCCTTCAACCGGCGCGTGCTGGAGGAAGCCTTCGATGCCACCCTCCCCCTGCTGGAGCGCCTGAAATTTCTGGCCATCACGGCCTCCAACCTCGACGAGTTTTTCATGGTCCGCGTGGGCGGGCTTCAGCAACTGCTCGAACAGGGCAAGGAAGTCCGCGACCCATCCGGGCTGACGCCCGCCGAACAGCTGGCCGAAATCAGCCGCATCACGCATCAAATGGTCGCCGATCAGCAGGCCTGTTTGCTCAAGGAGCTTGAGCCGAAACTGGCCTCCGCCGGCCTCCGCCGGCTGGCCATGGGCGACCTGGCCGCCCAGCAGGACATGTACGTGCAATTGCTCTTCGAGCATGAGATTTTTCCGGTCATCACCCCCATGTCCATTGACCTGGACGACCCCTTCCCCATCCTGCCGGGGCTGGGTCTCAATCTCTTCGTCCGCCTGAAGAATCCGCGCGAAAGCGACCAGACCCCACGGTTCGCGGTCATCGCCATTCCGCGGGGCCTGGCGCGTTTTGTCACGGTCCCCTCGGAATCCGGTTATCACTACATCCCGGTTGAGGATCTGGTTTCCGCCTTCGCCAGCCAGCTCTTCCCCGGCGAACCCGTCGCCGAATGTGTGCCCTTCCGCATCACCCGCAACGCCGGTATGAGCGTCCGCGAAGATCTCGCCGGCGACCTCCTCGACAAGATGAAGGAAGTGCTGACCGAGCGCAAACTCAGCGGCTGTGTCCGCCTGGAGATCAGCCAGAACATTTCCCCCACCACCCTGACCTATCTCAAGACCATGCTGAACCTGCGCGACGAGGATGTCTACCCCATCCCCGGCCTCGTGGACCTCTCGGCCTGCTTCCGGCTGGCCTCCACCACCGGCTTCGAGACCCTCAAGCTCGACCCCTGGCCCCCGCAGGAGCCCCCGCAGACCGTCGCGGGCGAATCCCTTTTTGAATTGCTCAGCCGCCAGGATCTGCTCCTGTGCCATCCGTATGAGAGCTTCGACCCCATCGTCCGCTTCCTCGAAGAGGCCGCCGACGATCCCGAGGTGCTGGCCATCAAGCAGATCCTCTACCGCACCAGCGAGAACAGCCCCATCGTCGCCGCGCTGGCCCGCGCGGCCGACAAGGGCAAGCACGTCACCGTCGTCGTCGAACTCAAGGCGCGCTTTGACGAGGCCCGCAACATCAGCTGGGCCACCGCGCTGGAACACGCCGGCGTGCAGGTGATCTACGGGCTGAAGGGCCTCAAGACCCATGCCAAGATCTGCATCATCGTCCGCCGGGAATCCGCCGGCATCCGCCGCTACATTCATTTCGGCACCGGCAACTACAACGAGCGCACCGCCAAGCTGTATACCGACATCAGCTACATGACCTGCCACCCCGATTACGGCGCGGACGCCTCCGCCTTCTTCAACACCATCACCGGCTACTCCCAGCCCATCAAATACCGGAAAATCGAGTCCGCCCCCATCGGCCTGCGCAACCGCGTGCTGGAGCTGATTGAAAATGAAATCGCCCGCAAACAGCAGGGACAGGAGGCCCGCATCCTGGCCAAGATGAACTCGCTGGCCGATCCCGCCCTCATTCAGGCCCTCTACCGGGCCTCCCAGGCCGGCGTCCAGATCCAGCTCAATATCCGGGGCGTCTGCTGTCTCTGCCCCGGCGTGCCCGGTGTCAGCGAGAACATCTCCGTCATCAGCATCGTGGACCGCTTCCTCGAGCACAGCCGCATCTTCCATTTCCACAATGGCGGCGAGTCGCTCACCTTCATGTCCAGCGCGGACTGGATGCCCCGCAATCTGGACCGGCGCATTGAACTGCTGATTCCCGTCGAGGATCCTGCCTGCGCGCGCAAGCTGGTCGGCATTTTGGAAGCCTGCTTCAAGGACAGCGCCAAGGCCCGCCGACTGCAGGCCGATGGCGCCTATGTCCGCGTCAAGCCATCCGGCAAGAAAAAAGCCCAGCGATGCCAGGAAACGCTGTACCAGCAAGCTTGTGAGGCCTCCCGCGCCGCGCGCAAAGCGGAGATGAACGTCTTTGAGCCGGAGCGGCCCTCCGCCCAGTCATGAGCACGCGCCGCCCCAGCAAAACGAAGCCGGCCGCCGGGCGGCGGCACGCGCTGTGCGAGGCGCGCCGCCTGATCGCCCAGGAATACCGCCGGGCGCTGGCCAGCGAGCCCGGCGTGCTTCAGGGGCAGAGCATGCCCCTGCACGACCTGCGCGTCGCCATCCGCCGCCTGGCCCTGCTGTTGCGCACCTTCCGCACGCCCCTGACCGCCACCTCCGCCGCCCGCATGGAAACGGCCGTCCGCCGCCTGGGCAAGGCCCTCGGACCGGCGCGGGATTTGGATGTATGGATGCTCTTCCTGAACAGCAACGCCCCGGAGAATCCCGGCAAAACGCCGGCCGCCTGGGCCGCCTTTCTGCGAAGACAGGAGTCCCTCAAGTTCCGGCAAAAAGAACGCATGAAACGATTGCTGGCCTCGGCGGCCTGCCGGAACTGGAAGGCCGGGATGAACCGCCTGTTGCAGGCGGAAATTCCCGCCGCCTTCCACGAGGCCAAGGGCGATCTTTCCGTGCTGGAAACCAAGGCCATTCGCAAGGCATTGAGCCGCGTGCGCGAACGCCATGCCCTCTGCCAGCGCTATGAGCCCGAGGAGGCACACCACCTGCGCCGGGCCATTCGCAAGGCCCGCTACCTGTGCGACTACTTTGGCGAAGGGCTGGGCGGGCCCGTCCCCGAACTCGGCGAGCGACTTAAGCGCATGCAGGCCGCCCTGGGCCGCATCCACGACCGCGATGTCTGGTGCGGCCTTCTCCGCCGCCAAAAATTCATCCCCCCCCGGAAGCTTCTCCGCCAGCTTCGGAAAGAGCGAGCCAGCCATCTCGCCGAGTTTAAAAAGGCCTGGAAGCATTTTAACAAACCCTCCTTCCAGAAAGACGTCCAGCGCGCCCTCCGCCCCGCCTTGCACAGTGGTGATTAAATCTGGCGACGTCCCTCCCCATCCCACCGCCTTGCGCGGTGGTGCTTAAGGCTGGCGTAGCCCCTACAGCCTCGCGCGGAGACGTCCCAAAATGCGCGCTTGAGCAGGCGGGGAAAAGTCCCTAGACTCCCTTCCCGTGTTCTGACCCAATAAGGAGGCGCTCATGCTCGGCAAACTGTCTGTGCTGGATGTGGTCATTCTGTTCGCCTATTTCGCGGTGGTCGGCTTCATCGGCTGGTGGTCCAGCAAGAAAAGCCAGGCGGATTCCAAAGCCTACTTTCTGGGCGGCGGCTCGATCGGCTGGATGGCCATTGGCGCCAGCCTCTTCGCCTCGAACATCTCTGCCGAGCATTTCATCGGGCTGGCCGGAAGCGGCGCCTCCAGCGGACTGGCCGTCGGCCAGTTTGAATGGCTGGCCTGCTTCATCCTGCTGATTCTCGGCTGGTTCTTCGTCCCCTTCTACCTGAGCACCGGCGTCTTCACGATGCCGGAATTCCTCGAGCGCCGCTACAACCGCGGGTGCCGGAATTATCTCTCCGCCATCTCACTGATCGCCTACATCTTCACCAAGGTCAGCGTCGCGGTCTATGCGGGCGCGCTGGTGCTCAACACCATCCTGGGCTGGAACATGTACGTGGGCGCCATCGTCCTGCTCGTCGCCACAGGCCTCTACACCGCCTTCGGCGGCCTGCGCGCCGTGATCTACACCGACTTCATCCAGGCCTTCATCCTCATCGGCGGAGGCGTCATCCTGACGATCGCCGCGCTCAGCCAGCCCGCCGTGGGCGGGCTCTCCGGCCTCGTGGAAAAACTTCCGCCCTCCTTCTTCTCCGTCTGGAAGAGCGTCAGCGATCCTGACTTCCCCTGGACCGGCATCCTCTTTGGCGCGCCGATCCTCGGCGTCTGGTACTGGTGCACCGACCAGATGATCGTCCAGCGCACCCTCGCCGCCGACAACCTCAAATCCGCCCGCACCGCCACCATCTTTGCCGGCTTCCTGAAGATCCTCCCGGTCTTCATCCTGGTTCTGCCGGGCCTCGCGGGCCGCATCCTCTTTGCCGACACCGCCCCCAACAACATGTACGCCAAGATGGTGGAAAGCCTGCTCCCCTCCGGCATCAAGGGCCTGGTCGTCGCCGGCCTGCTGGCCGCGCTGATGAGCTCGCTCTCCAGCGTATTCAACAGCAGTTCCACACTCGCCGTCATGGATTTCTACCGCAACTACCGCCCCAAGGCCAGCGAGCGCGAACTGGTGCGCGCCGGGCAGGCCGTCACCGTCGTGCTGGTGATTGTCGGCGTGCTCTGGCTCCCGTTCATCGGGCGCATGAGCAGTCAGCTCTATGTCTACCTGCAATCCGTGCAGGCCTACATCTCGCCCCCCATCGCCGCCGTCTTCATCCTCGGACTGCTCTGGAAACGGCTCAACGGACAAGGCGCGCTGACCGCGCTCCTCTGCGGATTTGCGATGGGCGCCCTGCGCTTCGTCGCGGAGCTGGGCTACAAGAGCGAATGGGGCTGGGTCACCGGCCACCCGCTCCTCGTGCAATTCGCCACCATCAACTTCCTGCACTTTGCCGTCCTGCTCTTCCTGGCCTCCTCCGTCCTGCTGGTGGCCGTCAGCCTCTTCACCCAGGCCCCCTCCGCGCAGAATCTCGCCCTCTTCCAGGCCGATAAACAGGAGGTGGCCACGGACCTGGGCGACAAGTTTAACGCGGGCCTGAGCATCCTGCTCGGCGCCGTGATCCTCGCCTTCTGGATCATCTTCAGCCCGCTGGTCTTCAAATAGGGACCGGAGAACCATGAGCCCTGAAACAGCCAAATGGTCGGAGGACACCGTCCCGTATATCTGCTGGGACCGCCGGTGGACCGTGGCGGACATCCGCCAGCGGCTGTCTTCCACGGCAGGCGTTGAGCGGCACCGCCTGATCGCCTGGCTTATGAGAGAGTTAACGCCCTCGGAAGTCTGGTTCTTTTTACAGCCACCCGATGTGTATCGGGAGTTTGACGGGATCAAGCGCTGGCTCGGACCCGCACGGCCTCTATGGGAATATCTGTTCAGGACCTGGCATGAACTGGGAAAAATCTAGAGCCATCACGCCCCTTAAGAGGGAGTTTCTGAAGGCCTTTTTTGCGCATGAAAAGCGCTTTTTTCTGACCGGAGGAAGCGCGCTGGGGCTGTTCTATCTGGATCACAGGCGTTCGTACGACCTCGATTTGTTCACGACCCAGCAACTCGACTGGGTTGAGGTGGATGGCGTCATTCGCCTCTGTGCCCGCCAAATGGGAGCCGCATTGGAGTTGTTGCGCGATTCGCCCACCTTCCGGCGATATCGGATTTCAAGAGAGCCGTTCACAGAAATTATTGACGTGGTGCTGGACGCAAGCCCTCAGATTGATGCGGAGAAACCTTGCTTCGAGGAAATCCGGGTTGACACCTTGCAGGAAATCATGAGGAACAAGATCACCACGTTAATCAGCCGGGGCGAACTAAAGGATCTGGTTGACCTGTACTTCCTGGAAAAGGAGGGCTTGCGCATCGAGTCATTTTTTGAGGAGGCCAGGCAGAAGGACGGGGGTCTCGATCCCGCCATGATATCCCTCCTGCTGGACTCCGTCACAATCACGGAGATTCCTGATTATATGATTGAGCCACTCACCGTGGCGGAGCTGAGCGCCTTTGTCGGCGCGTTGAAGCGCCGAATGGCCCTGCTAGCCTATCCGGAAAAACCCTAAGGGC
>CAZFSE010000038.1:5179-27431 GCA_964521805.1 uncultured Verrucomicrobiota bacterium | reverse complement strand
GTTGGGTGGAGCGGGGGGCCTCCGTGCTGGCCTGATCCAGCAGGTATTCCAGATTGCGCAACTGCGCTTTGCGCAGGAGCCCCTGCTCCCGCTCCTTGAGCAGTTGATTCTGGAACAGGGTTCCGGCGCCCAAACCCAGCAGAATCAGGCCCAGGATGAATGGCAGGAACCGCCGATGGCGGCGGAGCAAATGCCGGATATGATCCAGCGGGGAAAACCGCTGGGCGCTGACCCGGCGGCCCGCCAGAGCACGCTCCAGGTCCACCGCAAAAGCCTCCGCATCCGCATAGCGGTCCTTAGGCTCCTTTTCGATGCTCTTGAGGACGACCGCCTCGAGGTCCGGTGTAATCTCCTTGCGAAACAGCCGGGGCCTTCTGGGCTCCTCGTTCTTGACGGCCTCGATCACTTCCTTGACCGGCGAGAAATGCTCCACATGGTAAGGCAGGACGCCGGTAAGCGCCTCGAACAGCACCACGCCCAGTGAATAAATATCACTGGCAGGGCCCACCCGCTCCCCGCGCGCCTGCTCCGGCGACATGTACAGCGGGGTGCCCGTCAGCGCTCCTGTCAGCGTGCAGGAGGGCAGGTCAATCAGTTCCGCCACGCCAAAATCGGACAGCAGGGGCTCCCCAAACTCATCGATCATGATATTGCTGGGCTTGACGTCGCGATGAACAATCCGGTGCGCATGGGCATATTGCAGGGCGCGGGCAATCTTGATGATGAGGCGGACAATGGCGGGCTGGCTCAGCGAGGAGGATTCCAAGGCGTCTTCGAGCGTCTTGCTTCGTTTGATGGACTCCATGACAATGTAATGATACGGCCCCTCCTGGCCGGTGGCATACACGCGCATGATGTTGGGGTGGCGCCGCAGTTTCTTGGAGGTATCCGCCTCGCGCCGGAAGCGCTCCAGCATGGTGGCGGAAACACCCGGTCCCTCCTGAAAAATCTTGATGGCCACATCGTGGCCGGTGGGGTCATGGGCCAGGAAGACGGTCGCCATGGAGCCGTGCCCGAGAGTTTCTTCAATCAGGTATTCGTTGAGCTGGAATCCCTTGCCCGGATACCGGGGGGAAAGCGGATGGTTGGGGGGAATAGGGTGGGTGGTGGGATCCTTCCGTCGCTTGTTTCCCGTTGTCGTTTTGGGCGCCATGGCGGATGCATTTTTATTAATAAGCGGATTGCAGTCTGCTGATTTCCATGCGCGTAGGCAAGCAAATCGTTGAGAAAAGGTGAGGGTCAAGGGAATGGGCGTTTACCCTGGCCCCGGAGCGAAAAGTCCGCCATGTTGAAAAATTGAGGAAGAACAAGCAGGGCGGTCGTTTGGAGGAGGGAATTTCCGGGAAGCCATGGGAAGACGTGGGGCCCGGCTTCGCCCGTTGGGCTACGCCGTGGCGGTACCACGCGAAACGCGTGGTACCGGAGGTGGGAGTTGAACCCACACGCCCGTGAAGGCGCTGGATTTTGAGTCCAGTGCGTCTGCCATTCCGCCACTCCGGCACAATCGGGACAAGCGCGGACTCTGGCACATTTTTTTTCTTGATGCAATACCAAGTGCAAAAAAAAGAGCGCATGATCTTTTTGGAGTGAAGATTGACTTCATGTTCGCAGGCTCTACCATGCCTGCACGGTTTGCAAGGCGGTTTCCAAGGAGGTTGGTCATGGGATTGAGCATGGTTGAGTACAAGGGCTGGAAGCGCAATATCCAGCTGGAAAACAATGAGATTGAGCTGGTGATTACGCTGGAGGTGGGGCCCCGCATTTTGCGCTGTGGGTTCAAGGGCGAACGGAATCTGATGGCGGAAATCCCGGAGCAGGTGGGCGGCGCCGGGGAGCCGCTGTGGCGAATTCGGGGCGGTCACCGGTTGTGGGTGGCGCCGGAGCACAAGCCGCGAACCTATGAGCTGGATAATGAGCCGGTGGAGTTCGAGGAGCTGGATGGCGGCGTGCGCGTGATTCAAAAGCCGGGCCCTCTGACGGGGATTCAGAAGCGCATGGAGATTCGGCTGTCGCAGGACAAGAATGAGGTGGAGGTGCTCCACACGCTGATCAACCGGGGGGATCGTCCGGTTCAATGCGCGGCGTGGGCGCTGAGCGTCATGACCCCCAAGGGGCTGGCGGTGCTTCCCCTGCCCGAGGTGGTGGCGCATGACGAGCGGGTTTTGCCCAATCAGAATTGGAGCTTGTGGGGCTACACGGATTTGTCGGACCCCCGTTATACGATTGGATCTTCTTATGTCCTGATTCGCCAGGACCCGGAACGGGGGCCCACAAAGTTTGGGCTGGCGGAGCGCGAAGGCTGGATGGGGTACTGGGTGGATGGCTATTTGTTCATCAAGCAGTTCCAGCGGAGCGCAGGGGTGCATCCGGATGGGGATGTGAATTGCGAGGTGTACACGGACGAGAATATTCTCGAGCTCGAAACGCTGGGGCCGTTGGTGGAGCTGGCTCCGGGGCAAGAGGTCCGGCACGAGGAGCGCTGGACGCTGTTCAGGGGCGTGCCCGAGTGCCGCAGTGAAAAGGATGTGCAGGCCCATTGCGCGCCTTTGGCGCGCCTGTGAGGACGGCGCGCCATCACCGGGTCAGGGTGTTCCGGGGGGGATTTGCTGAAGAACCGATTGGGCCATTTGGTTGTTGGGGTTGATGGCCACGATTTTTTCAGCGGTTTTCCGGGCCTCGCCCCATCGCTGGCCCTGCAGGTGCGATTGCAGGGTGTAGGACAGCCACTCGTGCCGTTGTTGCGCGTCCTGGGGCTGGAAGGCGGCCATGGCCGCGGCGGCTGATTCCATCCGCTCCATATAGATGCAGACCCGGTAGATCTGAAGCAGGACGCCATAGTCCGAGGGGCGTGCCTGAAGGCATTTCTTGAGCTTGGCGATCTTGCTGTCGAATTGGGCGTCTGTTCCTCCCCATCGTCCTTCCCGGAACAAATCGGCGAACTCAAAATCAGCCTCGGCTTTTTGCAGGAGGGCGGTGAGTTGTTCCTGCTGTTCGGCGGTGGGTTGGCGTTGCAGGGCCTGCCGGATGAACCAGGCGGCTTCGCGCGGGGCGTTTTCCCGCAGGAGTTCGCCGGCCATGGCCATGGCGTATTCCACGCTCTGCACCCAGTTGGAGATGGCGGTGGCATGCTCCGGGGCGATGGTGAGCGCCACCTGCTGGGCCAGCAGTTCCTCGGGCAGATCGGGCAGGTGGATGTTGTCAGAGAAAAACACCGGCACATGTGGGCCAAACTCGCCCGCCTGGTTGCGTGCCAGCAGGCTGGATACAAAGGCCTGGCCATCGCATACGGTGGTGTGCGGGTGCCGGGAGGCCACTTCGCGCTGGATGGCGGTGATGCGCTCCGCCTGCAGGCGGTAGAGTTCCCAGGGATCGCCGGTCTGGAAATGCTTGCGGGCATATTGTTCCATGGGGGAGCCGGGTTCGAACGGCTGGCTGACAAAGAATTCCTTTTGCTGTTCTGGACGGATCATGATGCACAGGCCCATGTTCTGCTGTCCGCACTGCCGGGCGAGGGTGTCCAGGTTGGACTCAAACTCTTCAAACGAGACCCGCTGGCGCGGCCACTGGACATCGGCCAGTCCGGCTATTTTTCCCAGCGCACCGATCAGGCGGAGTGAGCGGAGGGCGGGGGGAAGGCTGACGCGCGCCGCCCCGTCCATGCTGAGCAAAGGATCTTTCTCACGGTCGGAAAAGCCATCCCCGGCGAGATTCACGTCGTTCCATCCGTGATACACAAAGACAAGATCGGGCTTGCGGGGCAGGACCCAGCGCTCAAAAGCCTTCAGGCTCTGATGGGTGGAATAGGAGGAGCAGGCTACGTTGAGCGCTTCGTAGCGGTTGGTGCGCAGGGCGTTGTTGAGGATGCGGATGGCGCGCTCGGGATAGGGGCGGAATCCGCCATGCGTGGTGGAGCCTCCCAGGAACGCCACGCGAATTTTGCCCGGCTGTCGTGCCACGGGAATCTCCGGCAGGCGGAATCCATACCGGTCGGTGAACGGGGTATTGGGCTGGGATACCCAGAGATAGCCCGGCGGGGCGAAATCTGTCTGGATATAGAATTCGTAGGTGCCCACAAATCCGGCAATCGTGGGTTTCCAAAGCTTTTTTTCGCGGGGGGTGTATTGGAACCCCGCCAGGCGCAGGAGGCCTTCGGCGGCGCCGAGGAAGACCAGGGGCACCACGAGAGCCAACAGAAGTTTCTTCAGCCAGAGAGTGTTGCGGGGTGTTGGGGGGGAGGGCTTTGATTTCATGAGGTTGTCCAAGGGCAGGTGATGTCGGTGATGTTCAGTACCAGCCTTTTCGTCGAATAAACCAGTAGAGCAGGGCGGTGAGTCCCACAATCAGGCCCAGCATCCAGGCATAGGCAAAGGGCCAGGAGGGCCAGTCGGTATTGGGCATGTGCTGGATGTTCATGCCATAGAAGCCGGTGACGGCGAGCACAGGCATGCCCAGCGTGGCGAGGACCGTCAGCACCTTGGTGACGCGGTTGGCCTGCATTTGCTGGAGGTTCAGGTGCATCTGCATGACGTCGGTCAGCGAATCCCGGTAGCTATCCGTAACGGTGTTGATGCGGACAAGGTGATCCAGCAGGTCCCGGAAGTAGGGGAGGAGATGGGCACGAAAGACCTTGAAGAATTCGCCCCGCGCAATGCGGGCGATGACTTCGCGCTGGGGGGTGACGATCTGGCGCAAGCGCGACACTTCGGATTTGAGCTGGATCACCTCGGCCAGAATATTGGAGGGTGCCTGCTGGGAAAGGATGTTTTTCTCCAACTGGCCGATTTCCTCCGAAAGTTCGCTGATGGCGGGCTGGTAGTTCTCCAGCAGGGCATCCAGGATGTGGTAGGTCAGCCGGTCCGGCGCGCGGGCAATGGAGGGGGCGTTTTTTTGGACCCGCTCGATGGTGGCCTGGATACTGCGCACGGGTTCATCGTGGTAGGTGACAAGAAAATTCTTGCCGATGAACATATTGAGTTCCGTGGTGGAAAACTCATGCTTGGATTGCTGATAATTGACGGCGTGAATGACCATGAAGATATAGGATTCGTAGTCATCAATCTTGGGGCGTTCGCTGATGGCCACGCAGTCCTCGATGGCCAGGGGATGAAATTTGAACAAATCCTGAAGGACGGACTTGATTTCCTCTTCGGTGGGCTTCTCGGCGTCCACCCAGATTTGCACGTCTTCATCGTAGAGGACCACGCGGAGCACATCCAGGCCGGCGTCCTGGTCGAGCAGTTTTCCCTTGCTGAAAATAAAGGAGCGAATCATGAAATCATCCTCAAGAAGAATGCGCTGAAAAATGACACCGGAAGGGCGGGAATACAAGACAGAAAGAACTGAAACCTGAAACCTGAGACCTGAGACCCGAGACCTGAGACCTGAAACCTGAGACCTGAGACGGGAACCCGGAAATGAAGAGGGAGGAATCTGGTTCAGCCGCCGGATTGGATGCCGGCGACGGCGACGGCGATGGCGCTGAGATCACCGATGCGCTCGCCGAGGGCGCTGGGCAGGATGCGGCAGGCGGCAAGGGACTGCTTCCAGGTGAAGCGGGGGAGGGCTTCTTGCAGGGGTTTGAGCAACAGATCTCCTGCATGGATGGCGATGGTGCCCATGAGGATGACCTCGGGATTCATGAACATGATGACAGTGCCGACGCCCTGGGCCAGGCGTTCGATGTACTCCGCCCACGCCTGCAGGGCGAAGGCATCGTTCTGGCGGACGGCCTCGGTGAAGACCTTGAAATCAATGCGGGCCGGATCGCCACCGGACAGGTCCAGAATGGCGGTGCGGATGTTTTCGCGGGCGATGCGCTCCCGGAGGCGGCTGGCCACGTTGAGTCCGCCGCAATAGAGTTCAAGGCATCCCCGCAGGCCGCAGGGGCAGGGCGGGCCATGGATGTCGAGGACGTGGTGCCCGATTTCGCCGGCCAGATCCGAGGCCCCTTGGGCCACGCGCCCGTCCACGACAAAGCCCGCGCCGAGTCCGGTGCTCATGGTCAGATACACCAGGTTGGCGGTGCCCTTGCAGGAGCCATAGAGATACTCGGCCATGGCGCAGGCGTTGGCATCGTTGTTCATGAAGGTGGGGCGGCGGAGCGCCTCGCCAAACAGCCGGACCAGCGGCACGTTCTCCCAGCCCTTCATGTTGGGGGGCTCGAGCATGAGTTGCTCCCTCAAGGAGACGGGTCCGGGGGCGGAGATGCCGACGGCGGAAATGTCGGAAAGAGCCAGGCGGGCATCCGCCAGCACATCGGAGGTGAGGGCTATAACGCGCTGTATGCCGCGCTCCCATCCCTCGGGGGTGTTGGTGGGAATGCGGCGGCTGGCGATGATGTTTCCTTCCATCGTTCCGATGCAAACGGCCGATTTGGTGCCGCCAATGTCAATGCCCAGAAGGTACATGCGAGGAGGGTGAAGCGGCGTGCGCCGCAAATCAAGCGAAAAACTTGGTTGATTCACAGGGCATCCTGCGGCATATCTCTGTGCGGGCGGCACAAGAACAACCCTGGAAGGAAATGCATCATGGTGGATTTTAAGACATATCAGGCGGGCGCGATGAAGACAGCGGTGTACCCCAACAGCGGCAAGGGCAACTGGACGTATCCGGCCCTGGGACTGGCGGGTGAGACGGGCGAGATTTGCGAGAAGCTCAAGAAGGCGATTCGGGATGATGGCGGCCAGGTGAACGCGGAGCGCAAGCAGGCGCTCTCCAAGGAGTTGGGTGATGTGCTGTGGTATGTGGCGGCGCTTTGCACGGAACTGGGCTTCGACATGGATGAAGTCGCGGCGAATAATCTGGCCAAACTAGCCGCACGCAAGGAAGCCAACAAGATTCATGGTGATGGGGACAACCGGTGAGGGAAAAGGGAAGAGGGAAGAGGGAAGCCTGAGACCTGAGACCTGAAACCTGAAATGAAGAGAAGCACAATCATCGTCTGCTCTCTGCTTGCTATACTCGTCGTTACGGCTGGTTGTAGCGAGAAGAGCATTCCAACAAACCGCCCCTATGTCTTTGTTGAGGATTCTGGAAACGAGATCCGCGGTCTTTACTCCCAGCCTGAAATGCCAAGCCCCGTTCTTGGCAAGTCCGGAGTAATCACTGTTTTTTATGAAGACGGGACAAAATGGATCGAGGGGAGCCTAATCAACGGACAATTCAACGGAATGCTCACGATGTGGCGACCCGACGGAACCATGTTCATCCAGGAAACATATGCTTTCGGAATAAAGAACGGACAGTGCATATGGTACAACCCCGATGGAACCGTGGACTTCACAGTTGACTGGCTTGACGGAAAGAAAAAACCATAATCTGCAGAACAAAAAATTGACCTGCGCTCAATTTTGCCGGTTAAACTCGGCGTAGGGCAAGAAATGATGAATGGCATAATCAGAGTCTTGACTGCAGTTTCCTGCATTGTTCCGGCTGTGGCGTATCCATATATCCTGAAGGTGACTGACGGGTTCAACCAATTTGGCGGGGGAAAGCCGTATGCCGGATTTTCAGCCGGGGATGCAGTCATATTCCTCCCTTTCTTCCTCATCGTTGTGTCCGCTGTCTGCCCAGGCCGGGTGTTGATGTGGATCACGAAACGGAAAGGCACGGCCCAATGAGGGACAACAAAATATGATTCTGCCAAAAATGATTCTGTCAAAATCCAACGTTCCCGCCTTCACTCCCGCCGTCCATCATTCCACGGCCTGAGCGGGCGTCACGGGCCCCGCAGGATTTCAATCAGGCGTGCGATGGAGATTTCCGAGCTGAATTCCTGGGTGGCCCGCTGAAGGCCTTTTTGGCCCATGTGTGCGGCCAAGTCTGGATGGGCGATCAAATCGTGCAGGGCCTTGGACAATTCCTCGGCTGATCCGGGCGGCACGAGCCTCCCGGTTTCTCCGTCTTGGACGTATTCCGCGATGCACTCCAGGTGGGTGGCGACCACCGGCAGGCCGCTGGCCATGGCCTCAAGAAGGATGAAGCCGGCCCCTTCGCGGCGCGAGGGCAGAACCAGCAGTCGTGCGGAGGCCAGCCAAGGGCGGACGTCCGTCTGGTATCCCGCAAAATGGACAAGTTTTTCCAGGCCCAGTTCCCGGGCCATGGCCGGGTAGTCGTGATCTTCCTGCCCGCCCACGAAGAGCAAGCGGGCGGGGGGCTTGTATTGGGCCAGGGCTTTCCATGCCTGCAGGAGGACGTCAATTCCCTTGTCGGGGCAGAGCCGCCCCACGAAAACGGCGTTAAATCGTTCAGCCGGAGGAAAGGCGGGGGGCACGTCTTGGTACCGGGCCAGTTCGACGCCATGATGCAGGACATGAATGCGCGAGGCGGGCATCCACCAGAAGCGCGAGAACTCATTCTTCAGCGCTTGGGAGGGGACGATCAGGCGGGGGCGGAGCAGGGTCATGTGCAAAAAATGACGGGCATTGTTCTTGATATCGTACATGTTGCCTCGCCGGTCAAAGACGCGGACCGGCAGTCCGAGGGAGGCCAGGCACACATTGCGCAGATCGTTGTAGGTCTTGACGCAGACGGATTGGATTTTTTGCTCTTTCAGGAATCGCCGCAACTGGAAGATGCACGGGAGGTCCAGCCCTTTGCCGGGATCATAGGGCACGATGCCCAGGCCATGCCGTCCGGCGGCCTCCGCGATGGGATGGTTGGGCCGGCAGGCCAAAAAGGCGGCATGGCCAAGGCGGTTCAGCGCCGCACCGCATCGGATCATCCAGAGCTCGATGCCATACACGCCTTCGCCCTTGAAGTTATTGACGAAGAGGAGGTTCATGAAAAGCTCCGGCGGTCTTCCTCGGCGGGATGCGCCGCGAGGTAGTCATGGACGAGCCCGGCGAGTGCCTGGCGGCCCTCGTCGTTGGAGTGGGCAAAGGCGTCCAGCCAGTGTCGCGAGAGAATGCGGTCTGGGGCGATGCCCAGGGCCGGCTCAAAATAATGAATCAGGAGGGGCGGAGGGTTCTTGGCGCCGATCTCGATGTAGCGCCAGTTGTAGGCATGGGGCAGGACCGTGTAACGCAGGCCCAGCTTCAGCAGGCAGGGCAGTATAACGGCCTGATCTGCATAGCGCTGGCGCATGTGCCATCCCAGGCTCAAGCGATGGGCATGGCGCGAGCGGAACCAGGCATTGTTCCATGCCTGCTGGATCCAGCGGAGGGGATTGAGCTGGCGGCGGCACGCTTGCCGAAAAACCTGTTCGGACAGTTCCACAATGGTTTCCCGGAAGGAGGCCAGCCGGGCGCCCCGGATCATCATCACGCCGCCATTGAAGTAAGGGTAGCGCGTGAACGGCGGCTGGTGAATGAACTCCGGATGCGCATGTTGCTTGAGCTCGCGGCCTGAAAGCCCGGAAAACAGGCGCAGGAAATAGTCATAGCGCAAAACGGGCGGGCGGGGGGAGCGGCGTGAACGCGCGGGGACGCCATCAGAAACAGCGGCAAAGTCCAGGCCCTCCAACAGGGCCTCCAAGCCATCCAGCGGGCCGGCACAGGCCACGTCGCAGTCGGTGAGCAGGATCCAGTCAGCCTCTTCGAGGCCGGGCGTCCACAACACGTTGTACTTGTTCACTTCCTTGTGGAGGCGGGAGAGGCGGGGGCGCGTGGTGACCTGAACCCCCATGGCCTTCAAGGCCTCTTCCGTGCCGGGATCTGATTGATCATTAAAGCAGACCGTGATGGGGTCAGATGCATGCCGCCCGGCGTGTTGGCGGAGTGACCAGGCCCAGAGCCTGGTCATGCGGCAAAACCTGGGAGACGGTTCGGTTGTGGCGGCGAAGTGAATCAGCATCGGTGCAGTGTAATATTTCCTGGGCAATAGACAATCTGAATCCGCTCCTCAAAAATGCCTTAAAAATAACGTGCGCAAGGGAGGGTGCGGTGATACAATGCGGGCCATGATTGAGCGGCATGCCATGATACAGAACATGCAGGGCATTCATTGCCGCCCCTCTGCCGTGATCATTAAAGAATCTCAAGATTACCCCGGAATTGTTGAAGTCTCCAATGGCACGCATTCCTGTGATTTGAAGTCTGTATTGGGATTGCTGTCGCTGGGTTTGCAGAAGGGATCGGAGGTTCGCATTCGTGTGAGCGGCCCGGATGAGGAGGAAATGGGCGGCCGCCTGGCCGCTCTGTTTTCCAAGCATTTCGATTTCCCTCCACGAGATTCCGCCGAGGATACGTTTGTTCTATGAACCGTTGCGTTGTTCTTGTCCCTGGACTGTGCGCGATGCTCTTCTTGGGCGCCTCGGCGTGCAATAAGGATAACGGTGAGGAGCTGGAGCAGGTTGAGACAGCATCCGTTTCTGAATCGAGCAACGGTCGTTCCACTCCGGCTCCTGACGGAAAGCCTGCCGTCCCCGTTGATCCGCTCGATGCGCTTTGCCTACCGGCCTGGGATCCGTCTCCAACAGTGGTGCATACAGAGGATGCGAATAGCAACCTTTTTGAACAGACGATCGAAATCTATCCTGGGCCGGAAGGAGGCGTGACCAACGAATATATTTACACGAAGGATGCGAACACACATTTCTCGTTTTTTGACGACGGTACGGAGTTCCGGATGCACTTGGATTTCGAATCCATATACGCCCGGACCAATCTGGCTGAAGTGTACATGGCCACGGGGCTCAAGGAGGAGACCGTTCGCGCGAGCGATGGGGCGGTTTGCGTGGGACAGGAGATCATCTCCACCGTTTTGGGTGATTCGCCCGTGACGCAATTTGTGGGTCATGTGGAATGTCCGGGGGGCGGGCTGACCGTGATTGACCGGCGGCTCTTTGAGCGGATTAAAACGAAGCTGGGGTTGTGATGAGGTGGAACTGGAGGCGCTGGATTTTGGGGGAGTGGTCGTGGCGTCGCATGGGGCTGTCGCTGGTGGAGATTTATTTGTGCCTGCTGGTGTGGGCCTATTTCTTTTCTGACCGGATCATTTTTCAACCGCCGCCGCCCTCGTATGCGGAAGGACCAGGGGTGGGGCGCATTCCGGTGACGGAGACGGAGTCCATTGCGCTGTTGAGCTTGCCCCTTCCGGGCGCGGAATTCGTGCTCCTGCATGTGCACGGCAACGCCGAGGATTTGGGCGGCATCCGGTGGGTGATGGAGGAGTTTCGCGGCCGCGGTTTTGAGGTGGTGGCCTTTGATTACCGCGGGTACGGGCTTAGCGATGGCACGCCCAGCACCCAGCGGGCCTATGAGGATGTGGAGGCGGTGTATCACCATCTGGTGCGCGACCGGGGCCTTTCGCCGGGGCGGATCCTTGTGCATGGGCGCTCCGTCGGCGCGGCCATGGCTCTGTACCTGGCGGAACGGCATCCCGTGGGCGGCCTTGTGGTGGAGAGCGCCTTTCTCAGTGCGTTTCGGGCGCGCACGCAAATTTCCATTGCGCCATTCGACAAGATGAACAATGCCCGGCGCATGAAAAATGTGCGCTGTCCGGTGCTGGTGATTCATGGGGAACAGGACCGCGTGATTCCGTTCTGGCAGGGGAAGCGCCTCTATGAGCTGGCGCCCGATCCCAAGCAATCGCTGTGGGTTCCTGGGGCCGGTCACGATGATGTGCTTCTGGAGGCTGGCGAATCCTACTGGCAGGCGTGGTCGAATTTCTGTTCCAGTCTGGCCGGGAGGAAATGATCCTGGTGGTCTTGTCACGGCCTGGCGGGCAGAACATACAGCAGGATGGCAAGGTAGTGGCAGGCGCTACCCGCCAGCACCATCAGATGCCAGATGGCATGGTGGAAGGGCAGGCGTTTCCATAAGTAGAAAAAGACGCCCCCTGTGTAGCAGATCCCGCCAGCGACCATCCACCAGATGCCGGCGGGCGGCAGATGCTGGAGGAGCGGGCGGAGGGCCGCCAGGGCCATCCAGCCCATCAGCACATACACCAGCGTGGCCAGCACGCGGAAGCGGTGGACAAAGAACACTTGAAACACGATGCCTGCCACGGCCAGCCCCCAGACCGCGCCAAACAGGGACCAACCCCATGGGCCTCGCAGGGGGACCAGCATGAAAGGGGTGTACGATCCCGCAATCAGCAGGTAGATCGAGGAATGATCCAGGATGCGCAGGATATGCTTGGCGCGCGGATTCCGGGCGAGGTGGTAGAACGTTGAAAAGGTGTAGAGCAGGAGCAGTGAAACCCCGTAGAGGCTGAAGCTGACAATATGCCAGGCCGTGCCGGAGAGCGAGGCCAGCACCACCAGGAAGGCCAGGCCCACCGCGCTGAGCAAGGCCCCCGCGCCGTGCGTCAGGCTGTTGGCCATTTCTTCCCGATGGGTTTGTCCGGTCATTCCTCTTGTTCCGCGGCATGATCGAGTTTCGTGCCTTCGTACAGGTCATATTCCAGCAGGCGGCATTCAATGTTGCTGTTGAAGAAGACCAGGCGGCGCCGGGGCTTGAGCCCAATCTTTTTGGACAGTGCGAGATTGCCGGTGAACACATACCCCTGGTAGCCGGAACAGGACTTTTTCAGAAAATCTCCAATCGCGGCATAGATGGGTTCCAGGGAGGCTTCGTCACCCAGCCGTTCGCCATATTCCGGATTGAAAAAGACCAGTCCGGGCCCGCCCTGCGGGAGCGGGGTTTTCCGGAAATCGCACACATCAAGCACCAGGACGTGCTCCACGCCCGCCGCCTGGGCGTTCTTCCGCGTGGCGATAATGGCTTCCGGGTCAATGTCGGTGGCGACAATCTTGGCCGCGAGCGTGCTTCGCGCATCGCGCCAGGCCTCCTTGACCATCGCGTTCCAGCGGTCGCGGCGGAAGGTTTTCAGGTGCATGAAGGCGAAGGATTCGCGGCACAGGCCGGGCGCGCGGCGCAAGCCCAGCAGGGCGGCTTCAATGGCGATGGTTCCGCTTCCGCACATGGGGTTGATCAGCCGGTCTTTTCCATTCCACGCGGTGGCCAGCAGAGTGGCGGCGGCCAGGGTCTCCTGCATGGGGGCCTTATGCGGATTGCGGCGATAGCCCCGGCGCGAGAGAGGTTCGCCGGAGGTGTCGAGATAGACGCTGGCGGCCTGATCCTGCCAGTGAAGGAACACGGCGGCGCCCAGCGGCTCCGAGCCGGAGTCCGGGCGCCGCCCGCTCAGACTGCGAATGCGGTCCACGATGGCATCCTTGCATCGGAGCGTGGCAAACCGGGGATCCTTGACGGCGTTGGTGCTGACGGCGGAATGGACGGAGAAATACCCGCTGGCCTGGATGTAATTTTCCCAGGGGATGTCCGCCACGGCCCGGTATAGTTCATCCGGCGAGGCCGCGCGGAATTCCTTGAGCAAAAAGAGCACGCGATGGGCGGTGCGCAGGTGCAGGTTCAGCCTCATCGTGTCGTCGAGCGTTCCTCTCGTCTCCACGGTGGCCTCCGCGGCGGCCACGACCGGGAAGCCCAGCGCGGAGACTTCCTGCTGAAGATAGGGAGGAATGCCTTTGGGGCAGGTCAGGATGATGCGGCCTTCCGCGGAGGGGAGGGCGGCCGGCGCGGGTGTGCTGGCCACGGCCTGCTTCCGGCCTTCCAGCACACGCTCGATGAAGGGGTTTTTGCCCTCGGTATAGGCCTCGCGGTCCTGCGGATGCTTGCGCGCGAGGCCGCGCTTGAAGCGGTCGTAATCCCGAACCAGTCCGGGATCGGCGAGCAGGGCATCGCGGAATCCGATCCACCGGGTCCAGTGGGGGCTCTTGGGCCCCACCACATGCACATGGAAAGCGGTGGGCTGGCCGCGGGTGAAAAATTCGCGCCCCGGCAGGCCATATTCTCCGAGGTGTTCATAGCCCGCTTGCTGGAGATCCGCCGTGCAGGCGGGCAGGAGCTCAGGCCTGGCCAGCGCAATGGCGATGTCAATGATCGGCTTGGCGCAGATGTCCGGGATGGCGGTGCTTCCAATATGCTGAATATCCAGCGCGCGGGCTCCCAGCACCTTGTCCAGCCGCGCTTTTTCCTGCGCAAACAGCTCCGACCATTCCGGGGCATAGGGCTGTAGTTTCACTTCGTTTTTTTTAAGTCCAATCATGCCGGAGTTCTTTCCGTGTTCACTATTGTTCAACCCGATGCGGCCCGGGACCGCTCTTCCATGCGCTTGTTTTACAGAAAATCCGCGCCCAGCTTGGGGGCGGGGGCCAGGCGCTTATGGATGCCCTTGAGCACGCCTTTGAGCAGGGGGCGGACGCCCCGCGCGTTGCCGGTCAGCGCCTCCCGTGCGGCGAGGTACGACAGGTGTGCGGGCAGTTTCAGCCAGAACGGCGACATGTGGCGGCGGTAATACCGCGCAAAACTCTCGCCCCAGGTCTGGAAGAAGGCCTCATCGCGGGGCGCCTCGTCCTGTTCGTGATAATACAGGCGGGCCTCAGGCACGAAACGGATGCGGAACCCCTCCGCGCGCGCGCGCTGGGAGAAATCCACATCCTCGTAATAAAAGGCATATCCGGGGTCAAAGAGCCCGATTTTTTCAAACACCTCGCGCTTGATCAGCAACCCGCAACTGACGGCAAAATCGACCTCGCGGGTGGTGGAGAAGCGCTCATCATCGGCCTGGCCGCCTCCGATGTTCTTGGTGGAAGGCGGGAATCGCCGGAAGTAGAGGCCGATGGACCAGATGCGGCCGGGCTGGCTGGCCCGGAGGATCTTGGGCGTCAGGATGCCGGCCTCGGGGTCGCGCTGGGCCACGGCGACCAGCTGGCTGAGGAGGTCATTTTCCGCGCGGGTCTGCCCCAGCGCGCAGAAGACGAAATCGGCGCCCTGCCGAATGGCGTGGTTGCATCCGAGATTGAAGGCGGCGGGGATGCCCATGCCGGGGGTCTTGTCCAGCCAGTGGGCGGCGGGATGGCGCTGTTGAAGGGTTTGCCGCAAGTTTTTTCGTTCGGGATCGGCGATGACCACGATCGAAGTTTGCCGGTAGTCGGATTGCGCCAGGGCGCCGACGCAGTCCAGCGTCTCTTCGTCCGTGCCCAGCGCGGCCACGACGGCCGCCACCTGGGGTTCGACGGGCAGGGCGGAGCGCCGGGGTTCGGCCACGTCCGCGGCCGGCGGCGCTGTGATCTCATGGACCAGTTGCTGGGCGGCGGAGAAGCAGTCATCCACCTCCATGTGTTCATATTGCGCGGCGCGCCCGATGTAGCGGAGATTGGAAAATCCGGCGAGAAAGACGCGGGCCTTGTCCACTTCCTTTTCGTAGTCGCAGAAATAGACGGGATAGGAATACTCTCGGGTGACGACCGTGGTGTCGAGCACCTGGTCCATCGTGAAGATGCCGGAGGCGGCGAGGTCACGGATGGTTTTTTCGACAAAGTCCGGGCGGTCGCGGTCCGTGACCTCGGCGCAGACCACGGAGGTTTCTTCGGGGCCGATATGCGGGTCCATGTTTTTGACCTCGCAGAGCCGGTTGACCGCCACATCGCCATCCATGTAGTAAATCCAGTGGTTGGGCGTGGTCTGGGGTTTCTTCACCAGCGCATAGACGGCGGAGACGGCCCGGTAGGAGAGGGCGGTCTGGTGGCCCAGCATGCCGCAGAGTTCCGTGAGCGGAATGGTCGAGATGACCAGGTCCCCGGCCACCGTGCGCCGTTGCCCGTTTTGTTCGACCTCGACCGCGGTGATGCGCCCGTCCTTCCTCTGCAAGCCGGTGAGGGCGGCGTTCAGGTGGACAAACTCCTTCACCTCGTCATACATCCGGTTGGGGATGGAGCCATAGCCACCCTGCTTGGGATAATAAAAGTAGCTGAACTTTTTCTTGGAGCCCTGGCGGATGACGTCGAGCGGCCCGGCCAAGCGGACTTTTTTGCGCGCCCATTCGACGGAGATTTGCTCGGCGGGGATGCCAAACATCTTTTCCGTGTAGGGCGAGAAGAGGAAGTGGTCCAGGGTCCGCCCGAACCGGCCCACGCAATAATTCCGGAACGAGGTCTCCGGCAGGTGGCGCGGGCGGGTGAGGTAGCCCCAGGGGATGGAAAGGGTTTTCCCGGGGAAGAATCGCGTGCAGAGCTGGACGGCGTCCACCGGATCTTTCAGCCATTTTCCGCCCAGATGAACCGCGCTGACCTTTTCCAGGCGGTTCATGGGGACCAGGGAGAGCAATTGCTGAAGGACATGGTCGTCATGCGTGAAAAGACGGTGCGCGGCCCAGTCGCAGGTGTGCCCGTTCCAGGAAAAGCTGTGCGCAAACCCCCCGATGTACGAGGCGCTCTCGAAGAGTTCGATGTCCACGCCCTTGCGTTTGAGCATAAGCGCGGCGCTCAAGCCGGACATGCCGGCCCCGATGATGATGACTTTCACAATGATTCTCTTCCTGTTTCTGTTGTGCAACTAGGCGGGGCACCCTAGCAGAGGCGTGCCGGGGTTTCAATCTCTGACTTGAGGCGGAGGCTTTCCGCCCTCGCCGGCCGGCCGCCGGATGGACTCTGCGCTTGTTTTTCCTCCCCATCCGTCGTATGTATCTCCTGCGCAGTGCGCAAAAAATGACTTGAAAGGATGCCGTGATGAAAAAGACCGCTGTGAAGAAACAGAATGATTATCTTGTCAAAGACCTGTCGCTGGCCGCATTTGGCCGCAAGGAGATCGAGCTGGCCGAGCATGAGATGCCGGGTCTGATGTCGTTGCGCAAGCAGTATGGCAAGACCCAGCCGCTCAAGGGCGCGCGCGTCACTGGATCCCTGCACATGACGATCCAGACGGCGGTCCTCATTGAGACCCTGCAGGCGCTGGGGGCCAAGGTCCGCTGGGCCAGCTGTAACATCTTCTCCACGCAGGACCATGCCGCCGCCGCGATTGCGGCGCGCGGAACCCCGGTGTTTGCCGTCAAGGGCGAGACGCTGGAGGAATACTGGGATTACACCGACCGGATTCTGGACTGGGGCAAGGGCCAGGGCCCGAACATGATTCTGGATGATGGCGGCGATGCGACTCTCTTTGTGCATCTGGGCTATCAGGCGGAGGAAGATCCTTCCGTGCTGAATCGCAAGCCGGGCTCCGTCGAGGAGGGCATTCTTCTGGCCCAGCTCAAGAAAGCGGTCAAGCGCGATCCGGGGCGGTTCCACCGCATGGTCAAGGAAATCCGGGGTGTCAGCGAGGAAACCACGACGGGCGTCCACCGCCTGTACAAGATGATGGAGAAGGGCGAATTGCTGTTTCCCGCCTTCAATGTCAATGACTCCGTCACCAAATCCAAGTTTGACAACATCTACGGATGCCGCCACTCGCTGGTGGATGGCATCATGCGCGCGACCGATGTGATGATCGCCGGCAAGGTGGCGGTGGTGGCCGGGTATGGCGATGTGGGCAAGGGCAGTTGCCAGTCCCTCAAGGGGCAGTGCGCCCGCGTGATTGTCACCGAGATTGACCCCATCTGCGCCCTGCAGGCCGCGATTGACGGCTATGAAGTCATGACCATGGACGAGGCCTGTGCGATCGGCGACATCTTCGTCACGGCGACCGGCTGTTGCGATGTCATCACCGAGAAGCACATGCGCCGGATGAAGAACCTGGCCATTGTTTGCAACATCGGCCACTTCGACAGCGAGATCCAGACCGAGGCCATGCGCAAGTACAAGTGGACCGAGATCAAACCGCAGGTGCATCGCATCGGATTCTCCAACGGCAACAGCATCATCCTGCTGGCGGAAGGCCGGCTGGTCAACCTGGGATGCGCCACCGGGCATCCGAGCTTCGTGATGTCCAACAGCTTTACGAACCAGACGCTGGCGCAGATTGAGCTGTATGCGCACACGGAGAAGTATCCGGTGGGGGTCTACGTCTTGCCCAAAAAGTTGGATGAGATGGTGGCCCGCCTGCATATCGGCAAGCTGGGGGTCAAGCTGGAGAAGCTGAGCAAGGCGCAGTCGCAGTATCTGGGCGTGCCCGTGGATGGGCCGTACAAGCCCTCGCATTACCGCTATTAAGCCACGCCGGGGCGCAGGTGCGCGGAGGACGGCATGAATACCATCCGCTGGGGCATTTTGGGAACAGGCGGCATTGCGCATGCCTTTGCGCGGGATATCGCCCTTCTGCCCTGCGCGCGTTTGCAGGCGGCAGGGTCGCGGAGCGCAGAGCGCGCCGCGGCCTTTGCCGCTGAATTTTCCATTCCGAATCCGCACCCTTCCTGCGAGAGCCTCGCGGAAGATCCTGAAGTGGATATTGTCTATATTGCCACGCCGCATTCCGAGCACCACCGGCAACTGCTGACGTGCCTGGGCGCGGGCAAGGCGGTCTTGTGCGAGAAGGCGTTCACGCTGAATGTCCGGCAGGCGCAGGAGGCCATCGGCCTGGCGCGCGAGAAGAAACTTTTCCTGATGGAGGGGATGTGGAGCCGGTTCTTCCCGGTCCTGCGCATCGTGCGCGATTGGGTGCAGGGCGGGCGCATCGGCACCGTGATGCGCCTGGAGGCCAGCTTTTGCGGCAAGCGCAACCATGATTTCTCGCACCGCATCTACAATCCGGCGCTGGGCGGTGGAGCCTTGCTGGACCTGGGGGTTTATCCCATCGCGCTGGCCAATCTGGTGTGGCCGGAAGACCCGGAGGCCGTGGAGGGCACGGCGGAATTCGCCGCCTCCGGTGTCGATGCGGATGACCAGATTCTCCTGCGGTATCAACAGGGTGCTGAGGCCCGCCTGGAATGCTCGCTGATCAAGAACACCCCCCGCGTGGCGCGCCTGGATGGCGAGTGCGGACACATCGTCATTCCGCACGAGTGGGTGCATCCGGACCGCGCCGAATTGTGGGTAAAGGGCCGCCGTGTGGAGGTGTGCCGCGTGCCGCACAAGGGCCAGGGCCTGTTGTATGAGGCCGCCGAGGCCATGCGGTGCCTGTGCGAGGGATTGACCGAGAGCCCGGTCATGCCGCTGGACGACACCCTCGCCATCCTCCGCATCATGGATGCCCTCCGCGCCCGCTGGGGCCTGCGCTATCCGGGGGAGTAGGGGCGCGTTGGACACGCGGTAGTGCCGTGAAGTGCGAGAACAAACAGATGTTCACAGAAAGATTTTTCACAGAAGGTAACGAAGGAAACGAAGGTTGCTGAAAAGAAAGTCGGAATTTCGTGAGGCCGTGGAACTGGCCGCCTCAACCAATTGGCTGGAGTGGATGGATGAAGGGGGCTTGGAACGTCCGCATCCAGACCTTTCCACCAACCGATTCTATCGCCTCCGCGCCTGGCCGTGAGCGCCCGTTTTGCGAGAAAAAAAAGTTCCAACCCTTGTAAAAAACGCAAAAAAAAGTTCCAAGGGTTGGAACTTTTTTCAGCGGTTGATATCGCGGTCCTGCATGATGGAGTGGATGCGCTTGAGGCGCTTTTCCTGGTAGATTTTTCCGTACTTGATATCGCCGCGAAGCAGGACGATGGCGAGGATCAGGGTGGCGAAGCCGGCGAGGTGGTACAGTTCGGGGCCCACCAGCAGGGGGACGATGGCGAGGAGCACCAGCAGGCGGAACCAGAGGGATTGCCCGGGGATGGCCGGGAAGAAGGTGGAGAGCAATAGCAGGATGAAGTAGGCCAGCAGGGCCACTTGAGATATTTGCCTTCGGATCATGAGTATTCCCGCCGCTCCAATGTTTTTCTTCCCGCCACCAGCGGCAACCAGGCCGCCAGAGCCGTCAGTACCGTCAGCGCCGGAATCCCGGCCGCCAAACCCTTGAGTAAAGCGGTTTTTCCGATCAGTGCAAGGCTGTAGAAATGAAAAAGCGCGCCAAAGGGGAAAATGGCGGCGAGCATGAAGCAGAGGCTGATGACCAGGTTGAGGGTGCCGCCGAAGCTGGAAACGATGGCGGCGGGATTGCGCTGGTGCAGATCCAGGAAGACCGCGCCGAGGCCGGTGGAGAGGCCGGCGATGGCCACGGCCACGGCGGCGGCGATGAAGATGGCCACGGCCTGGGCCAGCGGTGGAAGGGCCAGCATCCGCACGGAGATCAGAATGAGGCCGAGGCTGACGGCCAGCATGGCGGCGCAGGCGCCGATGAATTTGGCCGCGAGGACGCGCTTCATGGCGGTGGGCGCCATGCCAATGATCCAGAACGCCTGGCCCTCGAGGCTCATTTGGGGATAGACGAAGCGCGAACCCAGCGAGCAGAGGACGGCGGAGGTGCTGAAAATGTTGAGGAAGCCGATCAGGTTGCGCCATTGCGGATCGAGTTGGTGGTAGCGCAGGGTGCGGAGATTCAGGAAGTAGAGGCCGAGCAGGCCAAAGAACACGAGGACCTGGATCCACTGCTGGGGATCGCGCACGAAGATGCGCACATCCTTGAGCAGAAGCCCGCGCAGGTCGGCGGGGAGGGCGGAGAGCCGGCGTTCCAGGCCCGGAAAGAGCACCGGCAGGCGCCGGGTGCGTGTGGAGCCGGAGAGCATGGCCTGCCAGCCATCCATGAAAATGCGGCGTCCGGTAAACTCGACGGCCAGGGCCATGGCCAGCCAGTTGGCCAGCAGAACCAGCCAGAGCAGAAGGCCGCGCGCCCACTGGTGGCGGGAGAGTGCAAGAAGGCCCTCGGAAAGCCACCAGCTTGGGAGGAGCGGGAAGGAGGCGGCCTTGAGGCCGGGAAGAAGGCGGGAGAGCATGAGGGTGGTGGAGTCGGGCGATTGCGCGGATGGGGTCGAGGCGATCCAGATCGCACCGAGCAGGAGCGGCACGAGTATCAGCAGGGTGATGGCTACGCGGCGGGTGCGGGGCAGGTAACGCACCACCAGCAGGGTCAGCAGGTTTCCTGCGCCGGAGCAGAATCCCACGAAGGGAATCGCAAAGAGCAGGGTCCACAGGGAAAAATACCATGGCAGGCGATCATACCAGGCATAAGCGCCCACAAAGGGAATGATGATGAAGAAGAAGGCCCAGGAGGCGTAGAAGGCGGATTCGAGGTGCTTGAAGACCAGCAGTTCGCTCAAGGGAACGGGCCGCAACAGCAGATAGGCGGTTTCCTCCGAGCGGTAGAGCGAGGTGTAGGTGGTCAGCAGGCTGGAGAGCATCAGCATGAGGCTCAGCCCGAAGAAGAAGAGGGCGAACATCCGGGGGATGATGATCAGGCCGACACCGCCCATGCGGTCCAGAAAGGTAAAGCCCTCCAGAAAGAGCGCCCAGAGCCCGGCGAGCATGCCGGCGGCAAAGAACAGAATGAAGGCGATCTTAAAGGCCGATTGCTCGCGCAGATTTCTTCGCCAGTGCAGGCTGGCCAGAGCGCGGATTTTTAGCAGTTGGAGAAGGGTGCTCATGGGGCGGTTAATTTCATGAAGACATCTTCGAGATTGCCTTGGGTGGTGTGCCGGGCCTTCAACGCCTCCGGGGTGTCGCAGACCGCCAGCCGCCCCTGGACAATGATGCCGATGCGGTCGGCCAGGTTTTCCGCCAGGGCCAGAATGTGTGTAGTAAGAAAGACGGTCATGCCCTCGGAAGCCTTTTGGCGGAGGAGGGTGCGGATGGTGCGGATGCTGTGGGGATCCAGCCCGATGAAAGGCTCATCCACGAAGAGCACCTGGGGTTCGTGCAGGAAGGTGGAGGCATAGACTAGGCGCTGGCGGAGGCCATGGGAAAGATCCTTGATCAGCATCGTCCGGTAGTCATCGAGGCCAAAGAGCTGGAAGCTCTGCTCGATATGCCGCTGGGCCTGGGCGGGCGGGATGCCATACAGGTCCGCGATGAAGGAGCAGTATTCCACTGGGGTCAGGCGTTCATACAGGTACGGCTGGTCGGGGATGTAGCCGGCGATGCGCTTGACGGCATCCGGATGCTCCTGCACATCAAAACCTTGAATCCGGATGGAGCCGGCCTGGGGCCGTAGCAGGCCGCAGAGCATTTTGATGGTGGTGGTTTTTCCGGCGCCGTTGGGGCCCAGGAAACAAAAGACTTCGCCGCGTGGGATGCTGAGAGAGAGGCTGTCCACGGCCAGCAACTCTCCGAAGCGCTTGCTGAGGTTGTGAATTTCGATGGCCGGTTCGCTCATGGGGTTTCCTCTTTGATGGTGGATGAAGGGGGAAGGGCCGGCGTTTGAGCCAGCAATTTCAAGAGCTGGGCGGCATGCACGGCATTGCCCTCAAAGGCGACGGCCTCCGAGGGCTCAGCGGCTTCCAGCACCCAGCCCAGTGGAGTCTCCTGGCGGATGACCTTTCCATCTTCATCCATCCAGGTGTTCACCTCCAGGCCGGAATAGGTGCAGGTCAAGAGCATGCATTCAATCTCCTGCTTCCCGGCCCGCACCTTCTCGCGGCGGACGGCGCGAATGTTCATGTCGGTCCGGGTGAGGGTGGAGGGGTCGAGCGTGGCGATGGTCAGCGACTGGCCGGGGCG
>CAZFSE010000038.1:0-5079 GCA_964521805.1 uncultured Verrucomicrobiota bacterium | reverse complement strand
TCGTTGTCGCGCACATCCAGCAGGGTATGGCTGTAGCCGACATGAACGCCCTCCACGAGAATCTTCATCCAACTGTCGGAGACGAGGGGTCCTTGGGCGAAGAGCTCGTTGTACCCGCTGATTCGATGGGTGAAGAAGGCGGGGAACGCCTCGTAGCGGACCAGCCAGGCCATGGCGGCCAGCCAGAAGGCCAGAATGCTTCCCGTTATGAATCGGCGTTTCATGGAGAGTGACTATAACCCGGGACGCGGGAAATATCGAGGGCGCGTATGGGCCAGCTCTGGTCCACGGATTCCCTACTTGTCCGGGGTCCTGGCGTGAGATACAGTTGCGCAGGATATTGAGGCTTGGAGGAAGAGATGTCCCTGCGCGACAAGCGTTTTGTTGCGGTCCACCGTGGTGGACCGCTGGACCGGGAGAGGCACCGCCTGCCGGCGGTCTGGGCCGCCGATTGCGCAGAACATGTTTTGCCCCATTTCGAACAAGCCTGTTCCGATGATCGTCCGCGCCGCGCCATCGAGGTTGGTCGTGCATGGGCCAGGGGGGAAGTCCCGGTTGGCGTCGCGCAAAAAGCGTCGGTGGGAGCGCATGCCGCGGCCCGGGAGGCAAAGAACGCCTCTGCCACAGCGGCGGCTCGTGCCGCCGGCCATGCCGTGGCGACCGCCCATTTTGCGGACCATTCCTTGGGGGCGGCGTACTATGCCCTGCAAGCCGTCTCCGCCGCATCAGAATCTCTTCAGGCTGAATCTTCCTGGCAGTTGGCCCGGCTTCCTGAGCCGGTGCGTGATTTGATTTTATCTGCGATGGTGTGCCGGTATCCCACGCTGGCCAAAAACATGCCTTCCATCCTTCCGGGCGTTGCCAAGAGATGCAAACAAACATGAAAGCGTTGATGGGTAAAATACAGGCTCACTATGCAAGAAGAGCCGCCGCGTACAGCATCGGTATTGCGGTCGCTGTGCTGGTGGTTGACTATTTAACCGGAAGGGCCATTCAGTTCCCCATCCTTTTTGTGTTGCCCATTGGACTGGCGGCCTGGCATGGGAATAAACGTTTGGCCTACACCCTGGCGGTGATTCTTCCCATCATCCGCCTCGGGTTTCATGTTCCCTGGCATGAGATGCAGTCACTGCCTGTTGGCGGCCTCAATTGTGCCATCCAGATAGCCATATTGTTGTTTTATACAGGACTGATCAGCAAGTTGTATGAGTATGCCGCTGAATTGAAGAAACGGGTGAAAGTGTTGGAAGGGATTCTCCCCATATGTTCTTCGTGTAAAAAGATCCGCAATTCCGATGGGATATATGAGCAAATGGAAAAATATATCACCGAGCATTCTGATGCATTATTCAGCCATGGCATGTGCCACGATTGCATGAAGAAGCTCTATCCCGATTTTGACCTGACGAATGAAGAACTGTTGGACAAGAGCGAAAATTGCGGAAGGGTAAGCGTGGACAGGGACGTTGAACGGTAGGGCGAGGCGTCCCCTTCCGAGCCGTTAAATGCGATGGCCTGTTTGCTTGTTTTTTTCGGCTTACCCGGAGGGTTCGCCTACCCAGCTTGTAGGTCCACGTTTAATGAAAGAGGAAACGCGCATGGGCCAGGTTCACAAAATCATGGAGGGTCGGCTTGGGCATTTTTTCAGGCCGCACGTTCGTTTTTCGGGGCTGTTCCATGCGGCGGTTTTCCTGGCGTTTGTGGGCACGATCGCGAGCTTTTTTGGGGAGTTCGCCTGGTGGCTGGATTTGGCGTCCCATTTTCGTGTGCACTATGCGGTCCTCTTTGCCGGGATGGGGGGCCTTTGTTTGTTGGGTCGGAAATGGCGGTGGGCGCTGGCCGCCGGGGCTCTGTTGTTGATCAATGCCGTGCCGGTGGGACGGCTGTTGTATCCTCGTGCGGGTGTTGCTTCCGCGGAGGGCAAGCCCTGCCATCGGGCTCTGCTGATCAACGTCAACACGAAGACGGGAAATCCCGCCCGGGTTATGGAAGAAATACGCCGGACGGACCCTGATTTTTTGGTGCTGGAAGAGATCAGTGAGGAATGGCTGGTGCATTTGGCTCCGGTGCTCAGCGGCTTTCCTCATCAGTTGGTGGAGCCTCGCGAGGACAATTTTGGCATCGGCCTGTTCAGCCGCCGCCCGTGGACGAAGGGGTTGGTGCTGTATCTCGGCTCGGCGGGCGTCCCTTCCGTGTGGGCGCAGTTCGAGGGGGAAGGGTCTGCGTTCATCCTCATCGGGACGCATCCACTGCCGCCGGGCGGTCGGGCCTATTCCGCCTATCGCAATGAACAACTGGAGCAGTTGGCGGAGCAGGTCAGCCGCATGAAGGACCCGGTTCTCGTGCTGGGGGACTTGAATGTGACGCCGTGGTCGCCGCATTTCAAGAAGCTGTTGAGGAACGGTGGCCTCCAGAACAGCTCGCAGGGGCGTGGATTGTTTGCCAGCTGGCCGGCTTTTGCTTGGCCGTTTATGATTCCGATTGACCACGCCTTGCACACGGAAGGGATTGAGCTGATGGACAAGCGAATTGGGCCGGACGTGGGCTCCGATCATTACCCGCTCGTGGTGGAATTTACCGTCCGGTCTTTATCGGGTCCGTAGAGCGCAGGGCCACCACCCTTATTCCCCTTCCACCAGCACGGCGGACTGTCCGGCTTGCAGGCGGAGGCGGACGGACGTGGACTCATTGGCGTCCACGGTGGCGTTGCCGAGCACATCGCGCCAGGCGCCTGGATGGGGAAGCGCGACCTCGATGTCCTGCGCAGAGCGTCCAAAGTTGACGGCGACGACCACGGCGGAATGCCCGGCCATGCGGGTGTAGACCACGGCCTGGGGTTGGGGATACGTGAGACTGATGAGGCCCTCGCGCAGGGCGGGGCTTTGGGTTCGCAGTCGGACCAGCGCGCGGGTGCTTTGATGGAGTTTTTTTCCGCTCGCGGTTTTGAGCTTGTTCCACTGCAATGGATTTCGCCCGACGACTTTGGGGGTGTCCTCCCCGAATTCCTGCCCGGCATAGATCATGGGAATGCCGGGGGCGGTGAGCGTGATGGCCAGGGCGGTTTCCGCGCGGCGCATGGCCTCCTCCTTGGAGAAGCCGGCCTGAAGCAGTTCCCGCATGACGCGCTCTTCATCATGGCTTTCGGTGTAGACCATGCGGTGGAGTTCGTGCGCGTAACCTTCCTGCGAAGGGGTCATGATGCGGGTGAGCACGGGCGGATTGAGATCCGCGCGGTTGAGCATCTCGCGCAGGCGCCAGCGGAAATCGGAATCCCAGCCGGTGTCCATTTCGGTTTGACGGATCAGTTCCGGATCGGGCGGCAGGTGCTCGGCGATTTGGAGCGATTGGGGATCGGCCTGCTTGGCGGCATAGGCGAACCAGCCGGCGCCCCAGTCGTTGTAGCCTTGCCAGCCGACCCAGCGGGTGGCGTCGTAGCGGAATCCATCCACCCGGTATTCGCGAATCCAGAAGACCAGCGCATCGGCCACGTACTGCTTGAAGGCGGGGCTTTCCTGATCGAGATCGGGGAACCCCCAATTCTCGCCCAGGAATTCGTAGAAGTACGGGCTGGCGTCATAGTCCTCGCCATACAGCTGGAACAGCGGGGAGGCGCGGTCCATGTGATTGAAGACAACGTCCTTGATGACGGCCATGCCGCGCTGGTGGGATTCGTCCACCAGGCGCTTGAGTTCATCCGGCGTGCCGTGCGTGGATTCGGGGGCGAAATGGAAGGAGGGATTGTAGCCCCAACTGATCTCGCCAGTGAACTCCGTGATGGGGAGCGGCTCGATGGCGTTAAAGCCGAGATCCTGAATATAGTCCAGCCGCTCGATGGTGCCCGTGAAGCCCCGGCAGTGAGTCAGATCATCCGTGGAATACTCATAGACCACCCATTGATTGCTGGCGGGTTTCTTGAAGTCCTGAGTGGTCCAGGCAAAGGACTGGGCGGGCGATGGCAGGATGGAAAGGGCGTCCTCTGGGCGATGGGTTTCGCGGCCTTTTTTATCTTTCCATTCCACGTCGGTGGAGTAGGGATCGGCCAGGCGCTGGCGGCCCTCGATCAGGTACTGATAGGCGTGCGTTCCGGGCGGCAGATCGCGCACCAGCCACCAGACGCCATCCGTGGAGCAATTCATGGGCTCGGCGCGCGGATCCCATTGGTTGAAACTGCCGATCAGCGAGACCTGCTTCTTGCCGGGCGCGTACAGGGCAAAGGTGGCGCGGCCCAGGGCATCCACGGATGCCCCAAGAGGAAAATCGGGACGCGGCGTGCCGGCTTCAAAGGCGGGCAGATTCCAGAAAGAGGCTTGGGCTAACACCACATTGCCTTGCTCTGCCTGGCGCGCAACCAGGACGTGCCGGCCATAGGTTCGTGCGCCCAGGTCCAGTTCCGCCTCGTATGGGGCCTGCAGGGTCTGCAGAAGCGCACCATCCACCCAAAGCTCCACGGGCTCCGTGCAGGTGGCGGAGAGCGCCACCCGCAGGGTCCCATGTGCCTCCGCCCCCTCGCGGGGTTCCAGGATATTGAGGGCGGAGCCGTCCGGCGCGGGGGCGATGGAGAGGGGTACATTGTAATTACGTCCGCCGTCGGTGTCCCAGGCTTTGCCCCAATGCACGGCCATGTGGAGGGAGGTGACCACCTGCGCGCCCTGATTGAACGGCCCGAGGACGACGGAGGAAACCCCGTCGGCATCGGGCTTGGAGATGGGGGTGTCCACGGCCAGTCCATCATCGGAAGGCACGGTCCCTTTGGGCCAGTAGTTGGAGTGCGGCGGCATCCATTCCTTGCCCTGGCTGTTGACGCCCCAGCGCAGAAGCCCACCGGAACGGCTGTCGCGGACGCGTACGCGCACAGGGTCGTTAAGGCCGGGTTTCTCCGGTTCGGTTTGGATGCGCCGGTTGAAGACCTCCACGCGGTAATCCTTGCCTCCGTTGTTGTCCCAGGTCTTGTCGTCCCATTGAATCACAAAATGGACGGAGCGCACGGCCTGGCTGGGATGATTAAAGGGGCCGAGGACGACCGTGCGGGTCTGTCCGGCAGAGGTCGAGAAGAACGGGGTGCGGACGGCGGTTCCATCG
>CAZFSE010000037.1:25420-27566 GCA_964521805.1 uncultured Verrucomicrobiota bacterium | reverse complement strand
CTTGTGTCCATTTGCGGCTTGTTTCTCCGCAGAATACATGGCCACATAACGCACAAGATTCACGTAGAAAATTTGTGTCTTATGCGCCTCTTGTGGCTAATAAAAGCCATCCAAACTCCCCGTTTCGACGGACCTCAACCCTCACCATAAAAAGTTCCAATGATTGGAAAATTTTTCCCGAAAGTTTCCAATGGTTGGAACTTTTTTTGGCCTATCCTAGCCGTCACGCCTCCTGCATCGTGCGTCTATGAAGAAGGTTTGCAACGAATGAAGAAGAGCAACGAATAAATACAACGGCCATGGGTTCATCTTCTTCCCCATTCGTTGCTTTTTTTATTCGTTGGAAATCATTCCCAACTCCTCGATTTTCCCAGAACGAGAACGGCCTCTCCGCTTACCGAGCCGCTCATAGGAACAGCGTGCCCTTCATATAGAGGACAGCCTTTCCCGCCAGCTTCACGCGCCCGTTTTCAGGACGGCAGACAAACGCCCCGCCCCGGGCCGAAAGCTGTTGGGCCGTAACCGTCGTTTTGCCCAGCCGTTCCGCCCAATAGGGCGCCAGCGCACAATGCGCAGATCCGGTGGCGGGGTCCTCGTCAATCCCCAGCCGCGGCGCAAAGAAACGGGACACAAAGTCAGCCTCCCCTCCGGATGCGGTCACCATGACACCCCGGCCAGGGATCTCCGCCAGCGCCGCCATGCGCGGACGCAAAGCACGAACGGCCTCTTCGCTCTCCAGCACGGCCATCACATCCTCGCCCGCCTTGAACACCTGCAAGGGACGAAGCCCCAAGGCCTCCTCCAAGCCCTTGGGCGCGGGAATCGGCGCCACGGAAACCAGGGGGAAATCCATTTCCAGCCCGGCTTCTGTTCGAGCAACCGTCAAAACTCCGCTCCAACGGGTAAAAAATGAGAGCGTTTCACCGGGCCAGCCTTCGTGTTCAAACAACACATGGGCGCTGGCCAGGGTCGCATGCCCGCACAAGGCCACCTCGGCCAGCGGCGCAAACCACCGCAACTCATACCCCGCATCCTTCTTCAGCAAAAAGGCGGTTTCAGACACACTATTTTCCGCGGCAATGGACAACAAAACCCGGTCCTCCAGCCACGAGTCCAAAAAACAGACAGCCGCCGGATTTCCTCTGAACAACACCGATGTAAAACTATCCACATGATATACAGGTATCTTCATGACACTCCTTTATGGCATCCTAGCGCCGACACCCCGGTTTGTCAGGCCCGAGTTGTCCCGATGCAACATGTCCCGATGCGACATCGGGACATCCCAGGCCGAACAGACTTCGGTCAATCGCATTCAGCTTGACGACTCACAAGGAAAAAGATACGGGAACGGGCGCTGAACATCTCCAAGGACAAAACAAGAAAGGAAAACCGGGGAATGAGCATGTGGAATCGGGCGTGTCTGGCGGTAGTCGTGGCAAGTTGTACGCTTTCAATTGCGGCCAATGCAGAGAAGAAAGCCGCAGACGACCGCTCTGTTGAGAAAACAGCCGCTGTGGAAAAGGCGACCAAAACAGAAAGCGCGCCGACGGAAAACGCGGCCGCGGAAAAAGCCACCCCTATTCAAAAAGAAAAACCGGCGATGGTCAGCGGGAAAAAAGACAAGGGCGAAAAGGCCGAAAAAGCAACGGTGACGTCGAAAAAAGCCAGTGTCCGTCTTCCCTCCAAGCTGGAAGTGCGCGTGAATGGCTCGTATCTGTTCCCTGGAGAAGATCTTTTCTGGGACAAAGCCTATGGCGCAGAAGCCAAGCTGATTTACTGGGTGAACAAGAATGTCGGCGTGGCCCTGGCCGCCGGAGCCCAGAAATGGACGGTCAACGAAGACCTCCGCACGTTTGCCGCAGAGGATATGGGCGATGGCTATGAGTTCCTCTATGGGGAAATGCTGGAAGGCGATGCCCTGATGTTCCCCCTCGGCGGGTCCGTCATGTTTCAATACGAGGTGCTAAAAAAATTGAACCTCTCTGTAGAGGGCGGCCTCCGGTATGTCTTGATCAATTCTGATGCAAAGCTGACGGCTATCGGGGTTATCATTGACAGTTGGTACGATGATGCCATCGTGGATTACGCAGTAAATTCTTATGATCTTGATTTCGAAAACGAATTCATCGGATTGGTGGCGGCT
>CAZFSE010000037.1:18504-25320 GCA_964521805.1 uncultured Verrucomicrobiota bacterium | reverse complement strand
GGTGGCGGCTTTCAGTTCGATATCACCAGATCAAAACCCACTTTGAGCGTTGACGGAGAAGACGAAGACACCAGAAAAGACAACGCCTTGAAAGCGTCTTTTGTTCGCGGGGGCGCTTCGGTTCTTTTCTAGCCCTCTCGATTCGGTGAATCAGAAGGAGAACGGCCTCTCTTGGCTTGCCGGAGCGTCAGCGCCGGCAAGCCGCCGCCCTTGTTCTCTCCTGACGGGCGCGAACTGTGGCTCGACATTCCACGGCGATTCCATACCATACGCCCTGATGAAATCAGCGCCCGTTTTCTTTAACGCGCACCATGCCCCCATGGGGGCGTTCGCCAGTTTTACGTTGGGCGAGCCCAGCGCACGCGGCGGCCTGGGCCTTGAACTGGGCGGACCGGCGGGCGAGAACCTCTACATCGGACTCCAAAGCCGCGATGGCCGCCGTTTCGAGGCCCTCCCCTTTTTCCAAGGTTCGGAAAAACCCGAAGCCGCCTTCCTGGCCGCCGCTCCGCAACAGGACGCCGTCCTCCTGCACCCCTTCGCCAAAAACCGTATTTCAAGGACCTTCCGGGCCGCTTCCGACTCCTGGCAGGCCGGCGACCTGACTTTTTGCATCTACTCGCCCATCCGCCCCATTCCCGCTCCCGATCAGCCGGGTTTCAAGGAAGCCCTGCTTCCCGCCGTGCTGGTGGAAATTGCCGTGGACAACCGCCGCGGGAAAAAGCCCCGGACCGTCTTCTTTGGTTATGAAGGCAAAGATCCCTCTTGTGGCATGCGAAGAATCGATGGCCCCTCCGGGCTTGTGGGAATCGGCCAGGGCCACCGGACCGCGATCGCCAGCAAGGACCGGGGGGTGGCCGCTCATCTCGGCTTTCATCCCGAAGAGATCCTGAAGGGACGACATCCTGACGACACCTTTGGTCTCGGCCAGACCGGGCTGTTGACCGCTCAAATCGCACCTGGACAGCGCGCGATCCTGCGGTTCGCGGTCTGCTTTTACCGCGCCGGAATCGTCACCACGAACCGCCCCTGCCGGTATTTCTACACGCGATTTTTCCCCGACATCCTCTCCGTGGCACAGCATGCCCTTGCGCGTTTTGCCTCGCTCAAGGCCGCCGCCCTGAAGGCGGATGCACGCTTTGCGCACCGCGCGCTGAACCCGCTTCAGCGCTTCATGCTGGCCCACGCCCTGCGCAGTTATTATGGAAGCACGCAGTTGCTCGAACAGGCCGGACGCCCCTTCTGGGTGGTGAACGAGGGCGAATACCGGATGATGAACACACTGGACCTGACGGTGGATCATCTGTTCCTTGAATGCCGCATGAATCCATGGACCGTGCGCAACACGCTCGATGAATACCTTGGGCGTTACAGCTATCGGGACCGCCTCCCCGGTCCAACGCGCACATTTCCCGGCGGACTCAGCTTTGCCCACGACATGGGCGTGGCCAACAGTCTCTCCCCGCCCGGCCATTCGGCCTATGAACGTCCCGGGTTGACCGGCTGTTTTTCGTACATGACGCATGAGCAACTGGTGAACTGGCTGTGCTGTGCGCTGGTGTATCTCCGGCGCTCCGGCGATGCCGCCTGGGGCCGAAAACGCGCGCGCACCTTCCAGGCCTGCCTGGAAAGCCTGCTCCATCGCGACCACCCCGATCCCGCACAACGCGATGGCATCATGGATCTCGATAGCGACCGGTGCGCGGGCGGAAGCGAGATCACCACCTACGACAGTCTCGACCCCTCGCTGGGGCGGGCGCGCCGCAATCTTTACTTGGCCGTCAAGTGCTGGGCCGCCTATCTGGGCCTGGAGGATTATTTCAAACGCTTCGGCCCAGCCTCCGCCGCGCGCGCCGCCGCCCAGCAAGCCCAACTCTGCGCGCAAACCATCTGCCGGCAGGCACGCGCGGATGGCACCCTGCCCGCCCTGCTGGACGAATCCCTCCAGAGCCGGATCATTCCTGCTGTGGAGGGCCTGGTCTTTGTGCATGAACTGGGCTTGAAGCACAAGGCGTCCAGGCAGGCGCCGCATGCCGCGCTTATCCAGGCCTTAACCACGCATCTGCGCGCCGTGCTCAAACCGGGCGTGTGCCTGTTCCCGGATGGCGGATGGAAGCTCAGCTCCTCCAGCCAAAATTCGTGGCTGAGCAAAATCTATCTCTGCCAATTTATTGCGCGCCATATCCTGGGCCTCCGTGGCGGCCCATTTTCCGCGCGGGCGGATGCCGCGCACGCCGCCTGGCTGTTGGACCCCAGCAACACGCCCTTTGCCTGGAGCGACCAGATGGTCGCCGGCAAGGCCCAGGGAAGCCGGTATTATCCGCGCGGCATCACGTCTATTTTGTGGCTCGATGAAACCTCAACAAGGAGACCCTCATGAAGAAGTCCCGGCACTGGTTATTCGCCTCCATCCTTCTGCTCGCCTGTTCCGCGCAGATCCTGCTGGCACAAGACCCCGACGCCCAGCTCAAACAACTCACCCCGCTGGGGCGCGTCAGTGATTATGCCGGCGTCTTCCAGACCAACGAGCTGGCGGCCCTGGAAACCTTCCTGACCAACGTCGAGCATTTCACCACCGCGGAAATTGCCGTGGTGGCGATGCGCTCGCTCGACGGCGGCGAGATCAACGATTTTGCCACCCGGCTGTTTGAAAAGTGGGGCATCGGCAAAAAGGGCAAGGACAACGGCGTCCTCCTCCTCGCAGCCATTGACGACCGTGAGCTGAAGATCGAAGTGGGCTATGGGCTGGAAGGCGCGATTCCCGACGCCAAGGCCGGGCGCATCCTGGACGAACAAGTCATTCCCTCCTTCAAGGAAGGACACTACGCCCGGGGCCTGACGCTGGGCGCCCAGGCCATCGCGGAAATTGCGGCGCAGGAAGCGGGCACCTCGCTGACCAACAACATGGCCCTGCCCATTGCGGCCTCCGCCTCATCCCCGGCGCAATTTCTGGTCTTTGTGGTCATCCTCGTCGTCTTTTTTGTCATCGTCGCCATCCTCGGGAAGAAAGGCAAAAAGACGGGCAGTTCCCCTGGAACCTCTTCCTCGCGCCCCAGCTCAGGAAGCTCCAGCAGTTCCAGCAGTGGACGGAGTTTCGGAGGCGGACGCTCCGGCGGAGGCGGCGCCAGCCGGAAGTGGTAAACAACCTGGCCCCCCATGCCCCATTAGGCACCGCGCCCGGACAGGATCATCCCTTTAAGGTGTGATCAAGAAAAGAGGTCAATACGCATTCTCGCGGCTGAAGAGGGTCTGCATCAGGATCTTGAAATCAAACGACAGGGACCAGTTCTCCAGGTAGTAGAGGTCGTACTTGATGCGCTCGGTGATGCTGGTGTTGCCCCGCAAGCCATTGATCTGCGCCCAGCCGGTCATGCCCGGTTTGGAGGCGTGCCGCCACATGTAGCGCCCCACATCCTCCCTGAACTGCTCAACGAAATGAGGCCGCTCCGGGCGCGGGCCCACGAGGCTCATATCGCCCTTGAGCACATTCCAGAACTGGGGCAGTTCATCGAGGTTGTTGCGCCGAAGAAAAGCCCCCGCCGCCGTCCGCCGGGGATCATCCGCCGTGGCCCACGTGGGCCCGGTTTCCTCTTCCGCCCCCTCCTTCATCGTGCGCAACTTGTAGATGGTGAATTCACGCCCGCCCTCGCCACAGCGGACCTGGCGGAAGAAAACCGGCCCGGGGGAATCGCGCTTGATGGCCCAGGCGGAAGCAATCAGGATGGGCGCGGAAATGAGCAACCCCACCACGGCCCCCACGACATCCTCCGTCCGCTTCATCAACCGGTTCCAGAAGAAGTCCAGCGGCCACTTGCTCACGCCCAGCAGGGGCACATCGCCCACATGCCGCACGCTGACCCGGCTCGTCAGCACGCCAAACAAGTCCGGCACCATCAGGAAGGGGATGGCGCCCCGCTCGCAGAAGAGGATGATCTGCACCATGCGCTTGTGGGAGATGGAGGTATCCGCCAGGATCACCTGGTCCACTTCCTTGTGTTCGATCAGCGCCTCCAAATCATCCGAGCCGCCCCGGATCAAGCCCTGCTCAATGGCGGTAACCACCTCCGTATTGGGGGTGCGCAAAAACGCCACCACCCGCGAGCGCAGGCGGGGCTCCCGCTCCAGCACGTGCCGCAGATGCGCGGCCACCTCGTCCGTTCCAATAATGACAATTCGATTGATGGTTTTTCGGCGGCGGGCGAGATAAATCTCCGCGCGAAACAGCACGTAGCGCTCCAGCACAACCAGCACGCAGATGGTGAAAAAGGCAATGCCAGCCGTCACGCGCGAGAAGGGCGGCTCGGTGCGAATGATGAAGGCCAGCGCTGTGGCCAGCAGGATTCCCCAGCCGGTCGCCCGCACCAGCCGGGGGATTTTATCCCCAAACGAGCCCGTCTGGGGGCGCACGTAGAGCCCCAGGGTGCGGTAGATGAACAGGAAGAGCAGGGTGACCACCGCGCCGCCATACGCATACAGATCATAAGGCGGAAGACTTTCATGACGAAGGGGCACCCAGCCCGAATAAAAACGAAGCCAGACCGCGGCCATGAAGCCGCCATAAATGGCCAGGGCATCCATCACCAGCGCGGCCAGGCTGGATACCACATCAAAGGTGTCTCGTGTGCGCATGGGGTCAGAGAGTACGCCAAATCGCAGGTCGTGACAAGCCGCCAGGACACGGCGGGCACAAGCAAGACTCCATCCTGCGCGCACCAGAAAAACGAAGGAGGGGCGTTATCCCTTCACGGCGCCTTCGGTGAGGCCCTTGATGAAGAGCTTCATGGAGAACACAAAGAGGATGATGATGGGAATGCTGGCAATGGCATAGCCGGCCATGAGAGGGCCCCAGAGCTTGATATACTCGCCGGCCATGCGGATTAACTGCACCATGACCGGCAGGCGGGCATGGTCGCGCATGACGATCAGGGGGAGGACAAAATCATTCCACGCCCCGATAAAATGCATGACGCCCACGGTGCCCAAAATGGGGCCGGAGAGGGGCAGGACGATCATTTTGACCTGTTGGAAGTGATTGGCGCCATCAATTTCGGCGGCCTCAAAGAGATCTTGGGGGGTATCCTGGATGAAATTGCGCAGGACGAAGATGCCGAAGATCTGGCCGCCGGAAGCGCCGACGATGATGAGGGCGGAGAGAGTGTTCAGGAGGCTCATGTCGCGCAGGAGGATGAAGAGGGGGACAAGATTGGCGATGGCGGGCATCATCATCAGGAGAAGCAGGGCATTCCAGAGGAACCCGGAGGCCGGCACCTTCAGGCGGGCAAAGAAATAAGCGCCGCACAGGGCCAGGCCCAGCGTGACCAAGGTGGAGCTGGTGGAGATGAACAGGCTGTTGGCGACGGTGGGGGTGACCATATCCCAGGCGATCTTCCAGTTTTCCCAGTGGAGCGGCGGGGTGATGGCCGCCGGCGCCAGATAGAACTGGGTGTTGTTCTTCACGCTGACAATGATCATCAGATAGAGCGGCAGGAAGGCGAAGGCCAGCACCAGCCAGATGTAGAAATGCTTGATGAAGCGCAGGAACCAGGAACCGGCCACGCTGGCCATGTGGTAGGCCGGATTATTCTGGCGCGCAAAGGCCTTTGCCACATATAGATCGCCCCGGCTGGGGCCGCTGGAGACAGGCAAGAGGGAAAGATCGAAGGAAAATCGCCGGCGAAGCCAGCCGAACACCACCCCATAAGGAATGGAGAGCAAAATCAGGATGAAGGCCACGGGGATCATGTTCTGGATCTCGTTGGCCTTGCTCCAGAACCACAAGGCGGCCCCGCCCAGAAACAATCCGCCCTGAAAGACTCGCCGCTGGCTTGTATTCATGGAGCCTGAATCCATGACCATATTGCTGATTTTTTGGAGAATCATGACCACGATGGTCAGGATAATGCCGACGGCACAGGCATAGCCCATCTGCTGGTCCAGGAAGGCCTTGCGGATCATGAACAGGGCGGGCACGGTGGCCTTGCCACCCGGGCCGCCAAAGATGCCGGCCAGGGCCAGAATCATGCCCGCATCCTTGACGGTGTCAATGATGACAAAGACCAGGAGCAAATAAATCGAGCCCATGATCAAGGGCAGTTCGATCCGGGTGAACTTGCTCCACCAGGTTACACCATCAATCTCGGCGGCCTCATAGATGTCCTTGGAGATGTTTTGCAGTTTGGCCAGGTGGGTGAGCACGGCAAAGGACCCGACCCACGGGAAGCCCCAGACAATACAGGCGGTGATAATCAGGCGCGGATCCCCCAGCCAGGCCGGCATCTGGCCATGCACAAAGATGCCGCCCCAATGAAACCACTGATCCATTCGCACCAGCAGATCAAAGAGCCCGGTGCCGATCAAAAATTGGTTCAGATACCCCGCCGTGGCCTCGAAAAAGAACGACCGCCAGATCAAGACCACCACCAGGCCCGGAATCACCATCGGCACCACAAACAGCGTGCGATAGAGGAACTGCATGCGATCGCTTTTGCACCGATGGATGGCCACGGCGATAAAGAGCGCCGGGATCATTTTGACGACATTCCAGCCGCCAAGAATAAACGCCAGCTTGAAGGAGTTCCAAAACTCCGTGTTCTTCAAAAGATCGGTGTAATTCTTAAAACCCACGAATTCGGAAATATCCGCGCCGTTCCAGCGGAAGAAACTGTGGAAAATGCCACTGCTGGCGGGATAATACTGAAACAGCGCCACCAGAACCACCGTGGGGATAATGAAAAAATAAATCTCCCAGTGATGCTTGAGCTGACTCCATTTGACCGGTTTCGGATTCATCGTGCCCCACTCTTACTCTTACTCGTACTC
>CAZFSE010000037.1:0-18404 GCA_964521805.1 uncultured Verrucomicrobiota bacterium | reverse complement strand
GAGTAAGAGTAAGAGTAAGAGTATGAGAGGGTGATCATGGGGTTTTGGACTCCATTTTCCGCTGAACCCGCTCGCGAACCTTTTGCAAAACCTCTGGACTGTACTCATAGGGTCCGACGGAGGTGAGATCGGGGCCCTGCTCCAGCAGTTTGACCTGGCGGCTTCGTGAGAGTTCCGACCAGATCTGGCGGTCCTTGGTCAGGGCGCGGTATTTCACCCACGCGGAGGTGGCCTCATCCCCTTCGGCGGCCAGGGCCTTGGCGCGAATGCCGGCCAGGAAGCGCTCGTTTTGAATCATGCCCCGCCGCCAATCGCGTTGTTGCTCCATGAAATCTTTCAGCCCGTTTTGGATATAGAAGGGCTCAAATTCGGCGGCCATGTCCTCGTAGGAAATCTGGCCGACCTGGTAGAGCGAGGCCATCTGCACCCACTTGGTGGCGGTCTCGCCGCCCAACCAGAGGTTCATGGCGCCATAGACCCCTTCCAGGTGGGGATCAAAGGCCTCAAGGAAGGGGTCCATTTGGGTGCCCAGGATGCAGGGAATCCAGCCAATGATCTTGTTGAGCTCCTCGTTCTGCTTTTGCGAGGCCATGAAAAGCATGAAATCCAGCGCAATCTCGGGATGCTGGCTGGTGCGGGTGATGCCAAAGCGAAACCCGGTGCCGGGCGTTTCAAAAATCGGTCCTTCCACAATCTTGCCATAGTACGGATCGTCCTTGTCCGGCAGGGGGAAGTCCATGACGCCCACCTCAAACTGCCCTTCCGCCTGCTGTTGAAGACTGCGGGCATCCCAGGTTCCGGTGGTCATGAAGACCGCTTTTTGCTGGGCAAAGAGAAAGACCGCCTCGTCCCGGGTCAGGCCGGTATAGCCGGTCTGGAAATGGTCGGTGACTTCGCGCAACATCCGGAACCGGGCCTCAAAGGCCGGGAACTTGAAGTTGATGCGCCCAGTCTTAAACGCCACATACAGCTCATCGTTGCCGACAAAGCCATCCCGGTTGAAATCCGCGCGGCGCACGGCGCCATAGGTGAGCGGATCGAACATCATGCCCTCCCACATGGAGATATGATATCCGGAGCCGGCAATGGGAATGTAGGGATTGCCGGTGGAATTGGTCTGGGCGCCTATTTTTTTGCAGGCCTCCAAGAAGGCCCGGTAGTTGTGCGGCGCCTCGTCAAGCCCGGTCAGCTGTTTCAGCAAATCCTTGTTGTAGAAAATCCGCACCCCAAATTGGGAAAGAGGGATGCTGATATACTCCTGCATTTCATCCACATAGGCGGTGCGCATTCCGTCCTTGTAGGTCTGGCGCAGGGGAGTCTCTTCCAGCTCAGTGCCCTTGTTATAGGGGTTGGGGCGGTACACGTCGCGGCTCAACGGCATAAAATAGCGGTTGTAATAGGAAAGCCAGATGTTCCCCGGCAAACTGCCGCCCACCTGCAGGATGTCCGGGGCCGTGGAGCCCATGAGCTGGGTGCTGACCCATTGGCCATACACGCTTTCCGGAATCGCGTCCTGCACGATGTATACATTCGGGTGAAGCTTGCGATACTCCTCGGCCATGAGATTGATGGCGTCGCGAACGCTGGCCTCCAACTGCCAGTGGCCGATGCGCAGAATGATGGCGCCCGGCGGCGTATGCCGATTGCGATACACCGCAATCATGAGCGCCGACCAAAGGAACGTCAGCCCCACCACGATCAGGGCAAAATACGTTTTAAGAAAGGTGAACAGCCGGTGCATCATGGCGCGCCTCCGGGTTCCTGTGCAAATTCTGCGCGGAAGCGCGCTTCCATTTCATCCATGCGCCGAAGGGACTGCCGCGCGCCATAGATGCGGATGTCCTGGGGATACTCCTCGATCAGCTTGCGGTAGTATTTGCGCGCCTGATCGAAGTCACCCAGCTCAAATTCCGCAATGGTGGCCAGGTTCCAGTAATGCCCGACAAATTCGGTAAAGGGATTGGTGGGATCCACCTCGGTCAATTCCAGTGAGTGAACCTCGGCATCAAACCTTTTTTGCTGATCGCCCAAGGTGGTCTGCGCGACGGCCATCAGGGACCAGGCGGGGCCCAGAAAGGCGTTGGAGGGGTTCTGCACATAGCTCTCCAGCGCAGTCAAGGCGGTCCGTGCTTCGGGCGCCGTCAAGGTGGAGAGCCGTCCGGCATTTAGATAGAGAAAGGCTTCCTGGGCGGCCAGGTGGCCGGGGTAACGTTCCATCACACCCCGATAGGCCTTGTAGACCTCCGGATAATCCGGGTCTTGCCCAACGGGGACCAGATGCTTCTGCCGGGCCAACCCCAGCGCGCTCCACGCCGCAAGATCGTGATTCGGGGCGGTTTCAAGGATTTGACGGTAGAACTGGGCGGCTTTTTCCGGATCTTCCCCGGGACGCCGAAGATTCCACGTGGTGGCAAGCCCGTAGAGGGCCTGCAGGGCTTCCTCGCTGTTGGCCGGGGCCTGCGCCAGCGCCTTGTTAAAAAAACCGATGGCCCGGTCAAATTCGCTCAAACTGTAGTTGATCCAACCCTCCGCCAGATTGTCGTTCGAGCCGGATGCAATCTGTTGCCGGGCACAACCCGCCGCCAGCAACAACGCCAGCCAGGCAAAACCCACCCCCCATCGTTTCAGGTCGTAGAGCATAATATCCCCAACACAAGCGGCAACAAAAACGTTTTACCGTTTCTACAAAATAAACCGCACATCCGCAACTGTTATCCGTTGTTATTCTGTTTTTTATTGCGGACAGAAACAAAACAGCCGCACCTTCGTTATGCCGGCACCGCCGCTCTATGCGGTCCGGTTGACCATGCGAATGGCATCAAACGGGCACACCTGCGAACAAAGAGAACATCCCACGCATTTTTCCAGATCAATCTGCGGATACGCTTGCGGGGCCTCCGTGTGGATGGCCTGATAGCCTCCATCCCGGCAAGCCGTTTGGCATTTTCCACAGCGCATGCATCGCAGGAGATCCACGTGCGCCATCGTTTTGAAGCTGGCGTCCAACCGGTCGAAGGTGGACACGCGCGATCGGCCCTGCCCGACAAAGCCGGCCACGGTCTTAAATCCATGCTGGTCCATAAACCCGACCAGGTCATTTTTCAGCCGCTCGACCAGGCCAAAGCCCTCAAACATCACGGCGGTGGCAAGCTGAACAAGGCCGGCGCCAAGGAGCATAAATTCCGCGGCATCATGACCATTCATGCACCCGCCACAGCCCATGACCGGCAAGCCGGTTTTTTCGCAGATCTCATACACACACCGCAGGGCGATAGGCTTAATGCCATGGCCCGAATAGCCGCCCGGCGCCGTAAGGCCATTCACGTTGACCTTGGGATTGAGGGTGGACAGGTCGAACCCGAGAATCGAAGGAACCGTGTTGATGGCGCAAAAGGCATCAGCGCCAGCCGCCTTCAGCTCTTCGCCAATATAGGCGATGTCGGCCACGCTCATGGTTAACTTCGGGACGATGGGGATGCGAATGCGCGCGCCGGCTTTGATGCGCCGGACGATTTCAGAGGCGGCTTTTTCATCCTGGCCAATCGCACATCCCTTGCCCCGTTCCGGGTAGCCATGGGGACAGGAAAAATTGAGCTCGACGATGTCCATGCCGGACTGCTGGCAACCCTCCGCCAGCCGGATCCATCCATCAAAATCGCGCGCATCGGCCATGATACTGCCCACCAACAGCCGGTCCGGAAACTTGCTTTTCAGATGCCGCGCACCCTCAAACCAGTCCTGCGGGGTTGTTTCGCTGGCCAGTTCGATGTTCTTAAACCCATAGACCTGCTTTCCGATGCGATTTGTTCCAAAGCGGTTGCACAGGTTTTTGACGGGTTCATCCACCAGGGTTTTTATGACCGCTCCGGCCCATCCGGCCTCAAACGCACGCTCGATCATGGCCGGAGTCGCCGTGGGCGGAGCTGAAGCCAGCACAAACGGATTCACCAAGGAATGCCCCATAAACTCGGTCGCCAGACGATTCATGACCGGCTCCTCTCTTAAAAATCGGCCAATTGAAAATCCGCGGTTTTCGGAACGGACAGGCGGCATTCATCCACATGCCGGAGCGCCACCTGCAGTTGCTCAATTTCGCAATCCACAAGCCTTCCGCCGATGGAGTGGTCATCCGACAGAAAGTGAAACCGATATCCGGCCCAGGCCACATTCTCGAGAAAGGAGGGGAAATAGAACCCCATCAGAATTCCACGAAGGCCTTCCCGGCGGTGAATCATCGTGCCAGGGAGGTCCCAGGCGGCCACCGCCCCCGGGAGAGACGTCAAACGGATGCTGGAAAACAATCCGCTGATGCGAATGGCATAGCAGTAATTGGGCGAGGGCGTCAGGGTGGACAGCAGGGCAATGAATTGGTTTGGACCGGCCGGGCATGCCATTTCCTCTTCGGAATCCGGCTCAAACTGCACCATCGCACCCTCCAGAATGGGTTCATCGAGAGTGAGCGGAGAGGTGTTGACGGCCCCCTGCAGGGTGGCGAAAGCCTCATGGGCATGCCAGGTAAAAAGACCCTTCCCTTCGGAGAGCGTTCCAATGGCGAAATCTCCCAGAGGGATAAAGTCACCCAGGCGGGTGCTACAGCCTCGAAATCCGCGTTGAAGAGCCTGGCCGGGGATCGCAAGATTGGCGTAGCTCATGTCTGTGCTCCTGTTTTCTCCCCCTTCACACCGCCAGGCATCCTCCTCATACGGCGCATTCCCCCTTGTCACTCACCTGCAAAAGAGAGGACCGGCCACAAACAGGGGCGTGCGGAGGCCGCCGGCGGGAGTTATTTCCGGCAGTACTCGCGCACGGCGGCGAGGACGTCTTCGGGATAGAGCGGCTTGTGGAAAAACTTCTTCACGTTGGGAAACTGCTTCATTTCCTCTTCGTCGAAGTCGGGGAACCCGGCCATCACAATGACGGGGGTGGGGATGCCTTCGGCGGCCATCAGCATCAGCAACTCAGCTCCATTGAGTCCGGGCATGCGGATATCCAGCAACATGCCGCGGCACTTGGTGTCCTTCAGTTGGGCATAAGCGCTTTCCCCGTCATGCGCCACGCGAACTTCGTAGCCCGCCTCTTCCAACAGCGTCTTTAGGAGCTGTGTTAAAACCTTGTCGTCATCCACGACCAATATCATGGCATATCCCCAATAAACACCCCAGCCCGCAACAGATTAAAAAATCTGGCCAGCCGTTTTCAAGATCGGCAATGCCCTCATCGCCAGGCCTGTCCCCCATCTCTGCCCGGAAAATCCGCGCAAGAAATACAGAACGTCCAGCCCTTGCTTAAGCCTCAGTCTTTTTGGCAGAAACCTTCGCGGAAGCTTTCGCCGCCACCTTGGCCTTGCCTTCTTTCGCCCTGATTTTAAGCCGCTTCAAACGACGCTTGCGCGCCTTTCGCCTTACTAAAACTCGTAGTTGTTGTCCCATGGGGCGGGATATGTAGCAGACCTCAGCCCCAGTCGTCAAGACATGGCTGAACCTTTTTATAAAATCACTCCCAGGAACAACGTCTATTCGTGCGAACTTTTCCACAGAAGGCAACCAGGCAGAACCCCTCCTCCCCCTTCGTTTCCTTCGTTATCTTCTGTGAAAATCACCTCCATAACCAACGCTTATTCGCCCGACCTTTTTTGGTTATCTTCGGTGAATGCATCACAGGGTCGTGACGTTGAGATCCTCTTCGGTCAGCGCCTCGGTGGCCTTCTGGATGGCATTGAGGAAACGCCCGCCCATGGCGCCGTCAATCACGCGGTGATCAAAGGAGAAGCTCAGGTAGAGGCGGTCACGGATGCAAATCTCCTCCTGAATGACCACGGGCGTCCGGAAGACGGCCCCCATGCCCAGAATGGCGACCTGCGGCTGGTTGATCAGCGGCGTTCCAATCAGGCTTCCGAACGCGCCAAAGTTGGAGATGGTGAAGGTGCCGTTCTCAACATCGGCCCGCGTCAGGGAACGGCTCCGCGCAATGCCGATCAGGCGCTCAAGATCCCGCGTGATCTCTATGAAATTGAGCCGGTCAGCGTTATGCACCACGGGGACCACCAGGCTTTCGTCGTGCAACGCAACGGCGCATCCGATGTTGATTTCCTTGCGCAGAATCAGGCTGGTGCCATAGACGGAGGCGTTGATGGTGGGGAAGTTCTTCAGCACGCGCGAGGTCACAAAAAGCATGACGGCGGTATACGTGAGCTTGGCCTTGTACTTCTTGAAGAACTCGTCCTTGATCCGCTCGCGCAGGTTGACGAGGTGGGTCATGTCCACGGCATGCACCATGGTGACATGCGCGCTGGTCCGGATGGATTGCACCATGTGGTCGGCGATGGTGCGGCGGATGGAGGTCATGGGGACCACCTCGCCCAGCGAGGCGAGATCCTCCGGGGAAAGCTCCTGCTTGCCTGCAAGGGCCTCCACGGAGGCGGCACCCACCGGGCGGCGGGCCAGCAGTTGCAGGATGTCATTCTTGGTCACCCGTCCCTGCCGTCCGGTGCCTTTGATGGCCTCCAGCTCCTTGAGGGAGACATTGTTGAGCAGGGCCAGGCGCAGGACGTAGGGTGAATAACGGTCGCGGTCAATCTCGGGAAGAGGCGAACTCTGAAACCGCAGGTCCACATGGTGCGCCTGCACGGTGATCTGATCCCCCACCCCGCCGGCATGCGGCTTGTTCGATCCCGCGGAACCGGACGGCGTCTTCTCCGCGGGGCGCGCCTCCACGCACTCCACCTCCAGCACACCAATCACCTCGCCGGCGGCGGCCACTTCGCCGCCCCGCTTAAGACAGCTGGCCAGCTTCCCGGTGGCGGGGCTTTCCACATCCACGGTGGTCTTGTCGGTCTCAACCTCCAACAACACCTCATCCGCCGCGACGGACTCGCCCACCTTTTTCTTCCACTGCAAGATGGTCCCCTCGGCCACGCTCTGGCCCATCTGGGGCATGATAATATCCACACGCTTCATAAGACACCCTCAGTATTCGATCAGTTCCACCAGCGCCTCGCCGATTGTTCCCGCCGAGGGACGATAGGCCGCTTCCAAGGCCGGAGAAAAGGGAATGGGCGAATCCGGGGCCGTGACGCGCCACACCGGCGCATCGAGCAGGTGAAAGGCGCGCTCGGCCACGAGCGCGGCCAGCTCGGCCCCGAAGCCTCCCGTGCGCCAGCCCTCATGCACCACCAGCACCCGGTTGGTGGCGGCGACCGCTGCCAGGATGGTATCCGCGTCATAAGGCTTCAGTGAGCGCAGGTCCACGACCATCACCTCGTGGCCCTCATCAGCGGCGAGCAGTTCGGCGGCGCGCAGGGATTCATGCACCATGGCGCCATAGGTCAAAATCACGGCATCCTTGCCCGGACGGCACACGCGGGCCACCCCCAGGGGGACAGCCTCAAAGCGGTCGGGCATCAGCTCCTTGACATGCCGGTAGAGGTACTTGTTTTCCAGGTAGATCACCGGGTTGGGATCCATCACCGCGGACACCATCAAGCCGCGCGCGTCGGAGGGGAACGCGGGATAGACCACCTTGATGCCCGGCATATGGCAGAAGAAGGCCTCCAGCTCCTCAGAGTGAAAGGGCCCGCCACCAAAGCCACCGCCACAGGGCGCCCGCACCGTCATGGGTACCGAAAGGCCGGTCCGGTAATGCGTGGTGGCCGCGTTATTGAGCAATTGATGCACCGCCGTCATGCCAAAATCCACAAACTGAAGCTCGACGATGGGGCGCAGGCCCTGCGTGGCCATGCCGATGGCGGCGCCGAGCATGGCCGACTCGGAGATCGGCGTGTCGAAGATGCGGTCCTCGCCAAATTCTTCCTGAAGGCCCAGCGTCACCTTGAAGGCGCCGCCGAAGGCCCCGACATCCTCGCCATAGAGCAACACCTCCGGATGCTCGCGCAACACGCGGCGCAATCCCTGGCGAATCGCCTCCAGATAGGTGGTTTCAACCGTCGGCATAGACACCCTCCATCAGCCCCGCGGGGTCCGGCGGCGGCTCCGCCAGGGCCTGCTGGTAGGCGCTGGCCACCTCTTCACACACGGCGCTTTCCATCGCGGCAAACGCCTCTTCGGTGAGCAGGCTGTCCTTCATCAGTTGCTGGCGGGTCCGCACGAGGGGATCACGCGAGGCATAATGATCCAGCAAGTCCTTGGGGACATACGAAAAGTCGTCGTGCTCGCCATGCCCGCGCATGCGCATGGTGTCGCACTCCAGCAGAACCGGACGGGGCGTTTTCCGCAGTTGCGCCATCAGCTCGCAGGACCGTCCATACAAGGCCAGCGCATCGTTGCCGTCCACCGTCAGGCCCTCGATCCCATACCCAGCGGCCCGGTCCGCCAACTGCTTGCACCGGAACTGCCGGTTGTTCGGCGTGGAATAGGCGAATTTGTTGTTTTCGATGACAAAGATCACCGGGACATCAAACACCGCGGCAAAGTTGATGGCCTCATGAAAATCCCCCGTGCTGGTTGCGCCATCGCCGATATAGGCAATGCCCACGGCATCCAGGCCCTTGCGCCGCCGGGCCATGACCGCGCCGGTCACGACCGACAGCATGGCGCCCAGGTGGGAGATCATCGCATAGACCCCGTGAGCCATATTGCCATAATGCACATTGCCATCGCGCCCCCGCGTGGGGCCCGTGGCGCGCCCCAGATACTGTCGGAATACATTCAGCGGCGACTCGCCCCGCCCCAGATGCACCGCCATGTTCCGGATGCACGGGGCGTAGAGATCATCCTTCCCGCCGGCCAGCGACGTGGCGGCGCCCACCGCCTCCTGCCCCACTCCGGTGTAGACCCCGCCAAAAATCTGGCCCTGATGGTACAGACGAATGAGCCGCTCCTCGATGCTTCGAGAGAGCAACATGCACCGCAACAACTGGAGACCCGGTCCCTTCCCTGCCGGTTTATCTTTTTTCTGGCCGCTCATAACTGAATTTCCTGTGGCCCATACACTAGCCCGCCCGCAGGCCCCTGCCAAGACGTAAAAATGCATTTGCCTTTTCGGAGGCCTTCCGGCAAAGTTGCGTTTCAGTCCTTCCGAACGAGGCCCCCATCGTCTAGAGGCCTAGGACGCCAGGTTCTCATCCTGGTAACACCGGTTCGAATCCGGTTGGGGGTGCCATGAAGGGCGCCGAGTCTGCGAGGCTCTCCTTCACGGGTGCAATGATGCCTTGCGCCGCGAAGCTTATTTCAAAAGCACCCCAGGAAAGAAGACACTCCGGCTCATGCTTCGTGATGCCCTGCTCAAAGAGGCCGCTGTCTAATGGAAGAAATCGCCTCCTCACTTCATCAAAACCTTCACCACTGCAAGCGCCGCAAACGTGCAGTCGTGGGTCCGTCGAGGACTTGATCCCGCCTTATCGCCTTCTGCGCTTCCTCCATTGCCAGCGCTTGCGAGCCTATCCGATGCGGGTCATCTCCAGGCCCAGCAGGCAGACGTCGTCGTCGAAATCCGTGCGTGCGGAATATTGCTGGGCATTCTCCACCAGGGCATTGAGCAATTGGGCGGGGGAGGACTGCATCTGGGCGCGGATCACGTCCAGCATCTGCCCGGACTCGTAGAATTCCATCTCCGGCCCCTTGGCCTCGGAAAGGCCATCGGTATAAAATAACAGCAGGTCGTTGAGCGAGAGCACGCATTCCGAATTTTTGTAGATGGAGTCATCAAAGAGCCCGATGGCGGGGCCCTTGGACCCCTCATCAAAAGCGAGCTCCTCGACCTCCTGCGTATCCCGGCGAAGGCGCACGGGATAGGGATGCCCGGCATCGGTGTACACGATGCGCCCGGTGCGCACATCCACGACCAGGTAGAGCGCGGTGGCAAACATCAGGTCGCCGGTCTGGCTGAAGATGGAGGCATAGGTATGGTTGAGCTGTGTCAGGAAAACGCCGGGATCATGGGCCACCTGCGAAAACTGCTCGATCAGGCCCCGGAGGGTGGCCACCACGAGCGCGGCGCGTGCGCCATGGCCCATCACATCGGAAATGAAAATGCCGGCCTGGGTGTCCGAAACCCGGATGATGTCAAAGAAGTCGCCGCCCACCGCTCCGCTGGGATAGTACAGATGGCTGAAGCGGATCGCGCTCTGGCCCTCCGCCACGCCGCGCGGAAACTCCGGATAGCGCCGGGGCAGAAAGGCCTGCTGGATGTCGCGGGCCATGCTCAGATCGTTCTCCATCTCCCGGTTTCGCTCGCGCAGTTGATCGGCGTATTCCTCCAGTTTTTTCTGGGTCTGCTTGAGGATGCTGATGTCCAGCAAGGAGAACACCATGCCGACGAGATCGCCATCGGCGTTCAGGTTGGGGGCCACGGAGGCCTGGACAAAGAAGGTGGTTCCATCGCGCCGACGCATCTCGATTTCCCCGCTCCAGGATTCACCGCGGAGCGCCGTGGCCATGATCTCATCGGCATGCGCCTCGTTCGCGAGGAAGGCGCGGATATTCTCGCCCTGGATGTCCTCGGGGTTTTCGATTTCCCACAGGCGCAGGATGGCGGGATTGCAATAGCTCAGATTGGCGGAGATGTCGGCAATGGCGATGCCGCTCCCGGCATTTTGAATGGCGTTGAACCCGGTGCGCAGGCGCTCCTCGGCCTCCTTGCGCAGGGTAATATCCCGGATGAAAAAGCTCAGGTGGTCCTTGCCCGTCAGGTGCAGGCGGTTGACGGAGATTTCCGCTGGAAACAGGGAGCCATCCTTGCGCATCAGGCAGGCCTGGATGAGCACGAACCGGTCGCTCTGAAGCGTTTGCAGGATGGTGGAGAGCAGTTGTTCGCTGGCGCCGGAAATCAGGCTGATCACGTTCTGGTGGCACAGCTCCTCGCGGCCGTAGATCAAAAACTGGATGGCCCGGATGTTGGCATTGATGATGTTGCCCGAGAGGTCGGTAATCAGGGCGCCGTCATAAATGTTCTGCAACAGCTCCTGGAAATCCGGCCCGCCCATGGAGGAGGCATCGGTCTTCTTGCCGGGAATGCGGATGACGGTGGTGTGGCCGCGGCGCGTGGGAGTCTCCACGGCATGCCGCGGAGCATTCATCTGCTCCAGCAGGTCAGGCGGGATGTCTATCCGCATCGTTGATTGGAATGGATCGTCTTCATTGGCCATGATCAATCTCCCGTTCAAAACCAAAGTTCAACATACCGCAACCAGCGGGCTCCAGTATATGCCTCTTTGATCCAAAGTCCCGCGAAAAAACCTCTTTCAGCGCCAGCCTTTTCCGGCCAGCCAGCCCCACGCCACGCCCACGCCCAGCCCCACGGCGTGGACGGTGTTGGCGACATGCCCCAAGGCGCCAAACAGCCCCAGGGCAAACCAGGCCATCATCAAAAAAACCGTGGAGGAATGCAGGCGCAGGCCGGACTCAGGCGCATATTTTCCCATCATCCAGACATAGCCGAGCAGGCCGTACACCACGCCGGACATGCCGCCAAAGGAGGGCCCGCTCACCGCGTACTGGGCCAGGTTGGAGGCCACGGCGATGACCAGCACCATCGCCCCCAGCCACCAGGGGCCCTTGCGCTGTTCAACCATCCCGCCCAGATCGCGAAGCCACATCATGTTGAACAGGATGTGCAGGATCGAAAAGTGCAGAAAAATGGGCGTCACCAAGCGCCAGATCTGCCCATGCTGAATCTCCACCAGCCCCTGCCACCAGGGGATGCCAGGCAGGGCCACATGCTCTCCGATATACAGGGCCTTCACCAGCGGGCTCTCCGGCTGGAGGAACAGGGCCGCCGTACACCCCACGCTCAAGGCCAACAGCACCATCGTCAGCCACCCCGAAGACGACTGGGCCCACAACTGCTCGCGCGAATACACCCGGGAACGGCTGGAGGCGGAGGCCGCCTCCCTGGCCTTCTGTTGCTTCAAGCCCTCCTTCACGCGCTCCGGCTGGAAAACCGGATCGCCGGGATCCGTCTGGAAGCGCTCCAGCAGGCCACGCGCGGAGGGGACGCGATCTTCCTGGATCACCCAGATCGAACAGCGCCCGTCCGGATGCATTTCCGTCTCGTTTTCAATTCCCTGGGCGGTCAGGAAATCGCTGAAGAAGATGGCGGCATCCTCCGGCTGGAGCTGGCCAATGCATCGCATCAGGAGGGGCCCTCCTGGCTGGGCCACTCACGAAAATTCGGGCGCTGGCGGAGGTACAATTCCCACAGCTTGGCATATTTCATGAACGCCCCATACGCGCAAAGGGAGGCGATGATGAACCCCCGGGCGCCATCCAGAAAGCCCAGCCTCAGCACATAGCCCTTGATGAAATGAATGACGGGGCGGAACAAAAGGTCCGTCCATCGAAAGGGCGTTTCCTGCACGAATTTCTGCTGGGCGGTGATGGTCGAAAACCGGTTCAGGGTGTCGTGATGATCGCGCAGGTCGTCATAGGTATAATGCCAGATGGGATTCTTCAGCCGCTTGACGGGGCCGCTAACGACCACCTTGTCGTGGGGCTCCTGCCCTTCCGTGCGCCCATACTCTTTTTTGAACAGCCTCAGCTTGATGTCGGGATACCATTCGCCATGCCGAATCCACTGGCCCAGATAATAGACCTGCCGTGGAAATTCATATCCCAGGCAATCGCCGGCGCCCCGCTCAAACTCCTCCAGAATCTCATCGCGCAAGCCCGGGGAGACCTCTTCGTCCGAGTCCAGAAACAAAATCCAGGGATGCCGGGACAGCTCGCGGACGGTATTGCGCTGGCCGACATAGCCCAGCCATTCATGCTGATAGACGCGATCGGTATATTCCCGGCAGATTTCCACGGTGCGGTCGGTGCTGAAGCTGTCCATCACCACGATCTCATCGCACCAGCGCAGGCTTTGCAGGCAACGGCGGATCTTGTCTTCCTCATTAAAGCAAATGACGCAGGCCGATATTTTTTCTCGCATACGGATTCCTTATTGAAATGGGTTATTCGGCATGGCCTGGAGCGGCGGCCTCCAGAAGGCTCTTGGGGCGGGCCTCCTGGTCCTGCAATCGATCCTGGTAAAAAACCCGCACCCGGTACCCATGGAAGACGGAGGAGGAAGCGCCGCCCTCCCGTTTGGGGGCCACATAGGTGGCCGTCAGGGTTCTCTGCTGGGTGCCAGTCCATTCGCCGGGGTCCAACCGCAAACGATCCGCCGGCGCAATGGCTTGGGTGGGGGCAATGGCGCCGGTGGCCTTGTCCTCGTCATAAAAGAGAACCTCGACCCGCACATGCCCAGCCTCCAGAATGCGGTTGGTGGCGGCGGGCGCCAGCTGGATCTGCAACATGCGCATTTCCGCGACTTCCTCACTCTTCCGGAACTTGTACGATTCGATGCCGGCCAAGCGCACATCACGCGCCTCCAAGGGCAGTAATGGCCCTTCAACATGGCCCAACCGGTCCCTTTCCTCCACCGCCTTGCGCAACAGCGGGCCGGCCGGGTCCCGCTGAATAATGGCCACCCACTGGCGGATGGCCTTTTCCAGCTGGCCGCGTTTTTCATACAGCCGGGCCCGCTCCTCATAGGCCTCCAGCATCCCGGGCGTCATCACCTGCACGCTCTCCAGCAAGCGGTCCGCCTCCTCCCATTCTCCCCGGGCCACCTTGCCCCGGGCCTCCTGCAAAATGGCCTCGGCCTTCTTGAGCAATACGCGCTCCGTGCTGGCGGCCTCGTCTTCGCGGTTCATCCCAGGCGCTTCGGCGGCCGGGCGGGCCTGCTCCAACACGGTCACGGTCGCCTGGATGTCCGTCAACGCCTTGCGCAGGTTCGTCAGTTCCTCAGAAACCCCCTCCGGCTCCTCTGCCGAAACGGGTGGTTCGGCGGGCGCCTCCTGCGCGGCAGGCACGCTGGCCACCTGCCTCCAGAACCGGTAGCCCACGCCTCCCACCACCGCCAGCAACAACAGAAACAAAAACATCGTCAGCAAAATTTCTTTTTTTCGCGCGCCTTTTTTTACTTCGCTGACCTCTGCGCGCACCACCGCCTGCACCAGCAGTTTGGTGCGCCCCAGCATCACGGAATCCCCATGCTTCAGCCGCTTTTCGCGAACCTCGCGGTTGTTGACCAGGATGCGGTTCATGGACCCCAGGTCGTGGATGAAAAGCCCCTCCGGCTTGTGCTCCAGCAGGGCGTGCTTGCGGGAGACCTCATCGTCCTTGAGAACAATGCCGCAATCCGGGTCACGACCAATGGTCATGGGCGCGGTATCCACGGTGATCCGCTGTCCCTTGAGGTCCGTATTCAGAAATATAAGCCGGTAAAGCATTTTTTGCGCCTGTTTCCGGCTTATTCATTATGGAAAGCCGCCCCACCCGCAAGAAGATTATTCGGAGAGGGCTGGCCCCGCCAGGACCGGCGCGCCCTCCGGCTGGCGGAGGGCCCTGTCGAGATTGGCCCATTTGAGGCTGGCATTTTGGAGGCTGGCCTCAGACAAATTGGTGCCGCTGAGAATCGCGCCATGCAAATTGGCCCAGACCAGGCGGGCGCGCGTAAAATTGGCATCCTTCAGAATCGCATCCTTCAGGTCGGCATAACTCAGGTCCGCCCCCTCGAAATTGGCCTGGATGAGATTGGTATCCGCCAGGTTGGCCTCGCTGAGATTGGCGTTCATCAGCGCCGCCCGGAACAGATTGGAGCCCCGCAGATTGGCGCCACGCAAGTCGGCGCCTACCAGGTTGGCCTCCCGCAAGTTCACCCCCTGGAGATTGGCCATGGACAGATTCGCCCGCTGAAGATTGGCGCGGCTGAGGCAGGCGCCCATCAGGCGCGACATCTCGAGGCGCGCAAAACTCAGGTCCGCGGAGGCCATCTCGGCGTGATCCAGCAGGGCATGGCTGAGATCGGCGCCCTGCAGTTGGGCATGCAACAACGCCGCGCGGCGCAGATCCGCATGAATCAGAAACGACCAGGAAAGATCGGCCTCGGACAGCTCCGACAGGGATAAGTTGGCCTCCCGCAAGTCAGCCTGGCTCAAGTTGGCCATAAAGAGATCCACTCGTGAAAGGTTGGCCTTCACAAGAACTGCGCCTTTGAAATTGGCAAATTGCAGGCGGGCACCCGCTAATCGGCCTTCCCTGGCACTATCAATGAGCTCATCCGTGGTCATGGCAAAATCATCCGGCGTCAGCTATCTCATGTTTCGAGACCCTCTCACAAACAGTTCATGTTCTCTTCACCAGGCTCCCTTTCATACAGTCTGGACTCCTGCTTGCCTCATTCATCGGCGTTTCCGTCCGCAGGCTTAAACACCTTTTCGGGCTTTTCGGCATTTGTTGCCCGCCCTGTAAAACTTGCCGGACCATCCCCTGCCCGCCATTTTTTTATTTGTCCGCCCTACATTTTTCCCGGCACATGCCGTATGAAGTAGATTATGATGCGAAGGAGAGGCTTGTCATGATCACCTCCAGTTTGTCCGGCTTGCAGGCCGCCGGCCTGCGATTGGCCACGGCGGCTCATAACACGGCCAACCTGAACACTCCGGGCGCCCGGGCGCAACGGGTTGCGCAAACCGAGCAAGCCCGTCTGGGCGGAACCCGGGCCGAGGTGCGGACCTCTGAATCCGAGCCGGATCTGGCCACGGAGACCGTGGAACAGATTTCTGCCGGCCACGCCTTCCGGGCTAGTGCCGCCATGATCCGCGCACAAAATGAACAACTGGGAACCGTGCTGGATCTGCTGGCCTGATCAAGGAGGTTCTTGCACCGCCCCCGCTCTTGTCCTATGATGCCCCGGGTTTCAACCGGCTTTTTTCCAAAGGAGCAAGACCATGGGCGGTTTTTTTGGCGTAGCCTCACAGCAGGACTGCATGGCGGATCTATTTTATGGCACCGATTACCACTCCCATCTGGGCACCAAGCGCGGCGGTCTGGCCGTGCGCAATCCGGACGGCCTGACCCGCTTCATCCACGATATCAGCAACGCGCAGTTTCGCTCCAAATTCGAGCATGACATCCAGAAGATGCATGGATCCCACGGCATCGGGGTGATCAGCGATTACGAGGACCAGCCCCTGCTGATCGGCTCGCACCTGGGCAACTATGCCATTGTCACCGTCGGGGCCATCCGCAATGCGCAGGATCTGATCCGACGGGCCTTCAAAAAGCGGACCACCCATTTCTCCGAAATGAGCGAAGGCGACATCAACCCCACCGAGCTGGTTGCCACCCTGATTAACCAGGAGGAATCCTTCGAGGCCGGCATTCAAAAGGCGCAGGAACTGATCGAAGGCTCCTGCTCCATGCTCCTGCTGACCCGCCAGGGCCTCTATGCCGCGCGTGACCGGCGGGGCCGCACCCCCATCATCATCGGAAAGAAAGAAGGCGCCTACGCCGCCACCATGGAGACCTGCGCCTTTCCCAACCTCGACTACCAGGTCGAGAAATTCCTGGGCCCCGGCGAAATCGTCCTGATGACCGAGAACGGCATCGAACAGAAAAGGGCGCCCGGCGAGCAGATGAAGGTCTGCGCCTTTCTCTGGGTCTATTACGGTTTTCCGGCCTCCACGTACGAAGGCATCAATGTGGAAGTGTGCCGCAACCGGTGCGGCGCCTGCCTCGCCCGGCGGGATGACGTCCAGGCCGACCTCGTCGCCGGCATTCCGGATTCCGGCGTGGGCCACGCCCTGGGCTACGCCAACGAGGCCCGCCTCCCCTACCGCCGCCCCTTTGCCAAATACACCCCCACGTGGCCGCGCAGTTTCATGCCGCAGGACCAGCGCATGAGGGATCTGGTCGCACGCATGAAGCTCATCCCCATCCGCGACCTCATCGAAGGCAAGCGGCTCCTCTTCTGCGAGGACTCCATCGTGCGCGGCACACAGCTCAAGGACACCATCCGCCGGCTCTTCAGCAAGGGCGCGGTCGAGGTCCACATGCGCCCCGCCAGCCCCCCCCTCATGTTTGGGTGCAAATTCCTCAACTTCTCCCGCTCCAAATCGGAGATGGACCTGGCCACGCGAACGGCCATCGCTGAATTGGAAGGTGTCCAAGACCAGCACCTCGCGGACTACGCACAGGAAGGGACCGCCCGGCACCAAGCCATGCTCGACACCATCCGGGCGCGCCTGGGGCTGACCACCCTGCACTATCAAAAACTCGACGACCTGATCGCCGCCATCGGCCTCCCGGCGGACAAGGTCTGCACTTTCTGCTGGAGCGGCCAAGAATAGCCGTTGCGCAACACTCAGGCATGTGATATGGAGCCAAGGATGCATCTCTTCAGACAGTTGAAAAAAGCGGCGCTGGCCGGACTCCTCCTGGCCTCCACGGGCATGGCCGTCGCCCCCCCCCAGGACGCCATGCCGGTGGATCGTTTCGTGGCGCTGGTGAACAGCCGCGTGGTCACCGCCGGCGAGGTGTTCGCCCTCTTTCAGCCCGTCGAGGCCCAACTGCGGGTTGCCTACGAAGGGGAAGCCCTGCTCAAAAAGCTGGAAGAAGCCTATGACAACGCCCTCCAAGCGCTGATTGACAAGGCGCTCATCCTTGAGGAATTTGCCGCCCAGGGCGGAAATCTTTCCGACCGGGCGGTTGACGACTATATCAACAACATCATTCACGAGCGCTTCAACAGCGACCGGGCGGCCTTTTTTGATGCACTGGCCCAGGAGCGCATGACCATTTCCGACTGGAAGGCGGAAATGAAGGACCGCCTCATCGTCAGCCTGATGCGCCGGCGCGAAGTCGGCGACCGCGTGGTCATCACCCCCGGCGAGGTGCGGACGGTCTACGAGGCGCGCCTTGAAAAATACAGCGTCCCCGAACAGCTCAAGTTGCGCATGATCATGGTGCATCAGGGATCCAGCGAGGAGGACCGTGCCGCCAAGCAAACGCAGGCGGAAAAGATCCGCACGCGCATTGTGGAGGGTGAAGAATTTGCCGCCGTCGCCAAGGAAGTTTCCGAGGGCCCCAAGGCCGCCCAAGGCGGCGATCTGGGCTGGCTGGAACCCTCCTCCCTGCGCGAGGAACTCACGAAAGCCATCCGCTCCCTGCCGCCCCTGCAAGTCAGCGAAGTCATTCCCGCCGGCAACGAGTTCTACATTCTGCTGGTCGAAGCCCGGAAAAATGCCCAGGTGCGGCCCTTTGAAGAGGTGCGGACGGAGATCGAGGAAGAGTTGTTCCAAGCCGAAAGCAACCGCCTCTACGACGCCTGGATCGCCCGCCTTCGCAAAAAATTCAACGTCAAGCTCTTCGAAACGGACTCCTGATTTCCACCGCATGAGCAAGCTCATCCATCTGGGCATCACCTTGGGAGACCTCAACGGAATCGGACCCGAAATTGCCCTTAAGGCGGCCCTCCAACACCGCTGGCCCCGCCAGGTTCGAATCATCCTGATTGGGAGCCGCGAAGTCCTTGCGGACGAGGCGCGGCGTTGCCGCCTCCCCGGCCCGCCCCCGGGCCTTCCCGGAGAGCGCCTTCCACCCGTTTGTTGCTGGGATCCCACC
>CAZFSE010000036.1:23917-28008 GCA_964521805.1 uncultured Verrucomicrobiota bacterium | reverse complement strand
CGGATTGAATTCTGGGGCTTGGAGATGGGCGTGATGGGAGCCAGCCTGCGGCGCTGCCATCCGAATCCCCCGGCCTTGCGCCGGGGTGTATAAGGCTGGGGCCACCATGCCCCCTACAGGAAGGCAATAAACGCGTCAACTTCCCCGTTTCTCGCCTGTCACTTGTCAGAAAAACAAGAAAACGACGGATAGTAGTTAAGTTCCTCGCGGCATTTCCAAGGGTTGGAAAAAAGTCAAAAAAAGTTTCCAAGGGTTGGAACTTTTTTTTCCATTTTTTCCAAGGGTTGGAACTTTTTTCCCGGCAAGGAAAGCTCGATTCTTACGACGTGAACGGGCTCCGGCGCCGTGCCGCCCAGGCCAGCAGGCCGAGGGCGCAGAGGGCCAGGGTTCCGGGTTCGGGGACGGGCGTGAGCAGGGTGGAGAAGCCGGAGGCGCCACCAAAATTAAAGGAGGTGTCGGCTGGAGGGATTCCGTCGCCCGGATATTGCCACAAGGTTGAATTTCCATAAAGGACCCCGCCCAGGGAGGGCACCCAGCCGTTGAGATAATCGCTGGCTGGGGCGGACCAGGCGCGGACAAAATACCATTGGTCCATGACGGCGGGCGCGGCGGCTGAGTTATTCAGCCATCCATCCACATCCACTCCAAAGACATTCATGCCCATCCAGGCGGTCGCGACGACCTCGTCATCTTCCGTGACGCCGGTTCCGAAGATGGAGGCCATGCCGATGGTTCCATTGCTCCCGGCATAGATCAGCTGGACAAAACAGCCGGCCGTGAAGTCCGTCCGATGTCCCTGGAGATAATCCGTGCCGCCGCTGGCATAGGTAATGCGATTGGAGCTGGCATTGAACCAGAGGATGTCCGCTTGCGCGGGCGCGCCGGCGGCCCAAGCCAGGACGCAAAGCCCTGCCAGGCAAAGAACCCGCCGGATCGCGTTGATTCCGGCGTTAATAGGGCTTGGCTTCAATCCAGTCAAAGGAGTTGGTTCCATAATGCCGATACCAAAAGGCCTGCCCGGGGCGCAGGATGTTGGTGGCCACATCCGCGTAGGGCAGGTGTCCCGTGTCAATCCACTTGTAATTGTAGTTGGTGTCGCCCACGTCGGTGAGGAGATAGTAATAGTTGAATCGGCGGGTCTCCGGTTCCCAGGTGAAGATGGTGTCTGCATTTTCAATGCTCATGCCGGGGGTGGCCCCGCTGGAGAGGGTGGTTTGGTTCAGCGCGATGGACGTGCTGTAGGGGTAGCTGAGGATTTGGAGGCCGGGCACGATGCGGTTGGTGGCGGTGGCGGTGGCCACCACTTCGCCCATCAACAGCATCTGCTGGGGGGAGGCCTGGCGGCTTCGCACCCAGAAACCGGCCCCGGCGGGGACCGTGGAGGTGGCGATATCCTGCGGGTCCATCCGGGTGTCAATCCACTGATGATTATAGTGGGGATCGCCCACATCGCCGAGCCGGTAGAAGGTATGATAGCGCTGATGCACGGGGTCCCACAGAAGAATGTTATCCGCCTCCATCTCGTGCCCCCCGCCCGTCAATTGCGCGCCGATGGCGGAATTGAGGTCGGAGGGATGGGCGGTGTAGGGGAATCCCACCAGGGTGAAATTGTTGGAATGAACCGGAACCTTGCGGAACCCGTAGGTGTTCTGCGAGTAAATCACGTTGGTTCCGGCCTGGACCGTGCTCCAAGAAGCACAAGCCCAAAAAAAAGAAGCTCCAGCGGCCAACAGGCTGATTGTTTTCATACGCACCTTACTTCCGGATTGGGACACCGAAACAACCTCCCCATAAAGAGGAATACTACGCCAATTCCACCGGCTGTAAAGGTGAGTTTTTGTCTTCAGCCGGAACCGGCAAAAAAATGGGGTTCGACAAGCCCCGGATTTTGTTGCAATGTGTCCACCCTTTTTGAATGGAGCAAACAGCACAGGAAACATTTATGCATGATCAGAGCGTCAGCGCACAACAAACGGATCCAGAGGGGTGGTTTCTTGCCCAACTGGAAATAAACCCGATTCCCGTCCGGCCTGTCCTGGCCTTTCTGGATGGATTGAACGGCTCCTCCAGGAAGGAACAGGCTCGTATTTGGGCAGAAATGTTGCAGGACGCGCTGGCGGGGCAGAAGGCCCGGGATGAGGGTTTGCTGGTGCTGTCCCGGCGGGCGGCGTGGGCTTTTTTAACGCCCGCGCAGGTTCGGGAAGTCCTGTTGCGCCTTTTGGAAGGCCATCCGGAGCAGAAGTGGGTGGAATACTTGGGCTTTGACCGCGGAGTGGCGCCCTCGGAGTGTTTGCGGCGCTTTCAAGTCCTGCTGGCCCTCAAGCCTGGGGTGCTGGTGTACGAAAAGAAGTGGGGTTTTGGCGTGCTCCGCTCCGTGGACCACTTCTATGCCCGGGTGGAAATTGATTTCGACAAAAAGCCGCGCCATCAAATGACCCTGGCTTATGCCGCTGAAAGCCTGGATTTGCTTGGGGAAGATCATCTGCTGGCCCAGAAGCACCGCGATCCGGAGACCTTGCGCCGCCAGGTGGCGGAGGCGCCCGGGGAAGTGGTGCGGACGGCTCTGCGCAGTTTCGGGCCGATGACCGTAGCCCAGTTGCAGGAGGCGCTGGCCCCTTCCGTGGTGGCGGATGGCGACTGGAAGCGGTTTTGGGATGCCGCGCGCAAGGCGTTGAAGAATGATCCCTTGGTGGATGTCCCGTCCAAGCGGACGGAGCCCATCCGCCTGCTCAAGAAGGCGCTCTCGTTGGATGACGACTGGTTTCGCGCCCTTGCCGCCGAGCGGGACATGGCGGTGGTGCTTGGCAAGGTGGACGAGTTGATGGCCGATGCCGGCGCGCTGGAAGGCCTTACCGAAGCCTCCCGGGCGATCTTGGCCGACCGGCTGGCCTTTGTTATCAAGGGCGCGGGACGGCGACAGCCCGGACTGCTGACGCGGGCCTACATGTTGGCGCGCCAGTTGAAGATTTCTCCGGAAGTGATCTCGATTCAAGCCCATGCCGAGGCCTGCTTTGCGGATGATGAATTGATGCTGGACATCCTGAAGGATTTTCCGGCCCGCCTCATGGAGCCTTTTCTCCAGTTCCTGACCTCCGTGGATGAGGCCCGCACGCTGGACCAGTTGATGACCCTTCTGCCTCGCCTGGAAATGACCGCGCTGGGCGAGGTCATGTCTCTTCTGCTCCAGAAGGGGCGGGACGAGGCGTGTGCCGCCTTTTTCAGGAAGGCCGTTTTGGGCCAGACCCTTGCGGTGGAACTTCTCTTGTGGCTGGCGCGCAATCCGGACCGGATCGAGGCCTGGGGGCTGGGCCCCATTCCCCGGTTGTCCGACTTGATGCTCCGCGAGCTGGAAGAGGATTACATGGGTGAGCGGCTCAAGGCCCAGAACCAGTTGCGTGACCGTTTTGAGCAGAAGGAGTGGCTGAGGAAAACCTTTGAGCCGCTGGAAAACTCCAAGCGCCGCGAATGGCTGGAGCGCATCAAGGTCTCCGAGGCCTGGCCCACGGTGGACCGGCAGTCGGTGATGGCCCGTGTGATCAAGCAATTTCCGGAGCTGGAGGTGGTGCTGGCCGCCAAGCCGGCGGCGGAGAATGCCCGCGCCCTGCTGACCTCCACGCGGATGTACCGGGAGCGCCAGGCTCAACTGGAGAAGATTGTGAATGTGGAAATCCCCCGCGTGGCGAGGGAGATTGGCGTGGCCCGCAGTTACGGTGATCTGCGCGAGAACTATGAGTACAAGGCGGCCAAGGAGATGCAGTCCTTCCTGTTGCGGCGGCGTGGCGAGCTGGAAATCATGTTGCGGGACGTGCGCCCGACGGATTTCAAGGATATGCCGCATGAATGTGTGGGGGTGGCGACGGGCGTTGTGCTGGCGCATCCCGATGGGCGCAAGGAACAGTACTTTGTGCTGGGAGAATGGGATCAGGATGACCGCCTGCATATCATCTCCGCCCAGTCGCGGCTGGCCCGCGTGTTGGAAGGGCATAAACCGGGCGACGAGGTCATTGTTCCCTCTGAAACGGGCGAGGTGGTCTGCACGGTGGAGCAGGTGACCGAACTTTCACCAGAGGTGCGGGCCTGGGTGGAAGGGA
>CAZFSE010000036.1:3285-23817 GCA_964521805.1 uncultured Verrucomicrobiota bacterium | reverse complement strand
ACCTGAGACCTGAAACCTGAGATGACTATGAACGAGCTTATTGGGCAATTTTTTGGACACGAGGCGGGGCCGGTGGTCCAGTTCATCAAGTATGTTGTTTCCGGCGGGGTGGCCACGTTTGTGGATGTGCTGGTGTTTTATACCATGTCCTGGAAGATTCTACCGGCCATGCGGGAGAATGATCCCATGGCCCGACTGCTCCGGTTGAAGGTGATTCATGTGGAAGAGAATGACCGGTCGCGGCGCTTTATCATTAATACGGCCGTGGCGTTTATCTTCTCCAATCTGTCAGCCTATCTGCTCAGCATCTTCTGGGTGTTCCAGGGCGGCAAGCACTCGTGGTGGATGGAGCTGATTCTGTTCTATGCCGTTTCCGGCTTGAGCATTGTGATTGGCACAGCCATTGGCTGGCTGTTGATCCGCAAACTGCACCTGAGCACGACCTTTTCCTACATCACAAAAGGCATCTCCGCCCTGCTGATTAATTTTGTGTGCCGGAAATTCATCATCTTCAAGGGTTGATCAAAGCCTCTTGCCCTCTGCCGCTTATGATTACAGCGAGAGGCCGCGGCGGGGCGAACATTTGACCACGGAACCCCCGCCCAATAGCACGAAGGAGCCCCGGTCCTCCAGGGAAATATCCACCGAAGAGCCCCCGTGATATTGAATGTTGGCGGTGTAGCTGTCCCCTCCAAAGCGGTCGCTCATGAGTACCAGGCCTGGCAGGTTGGTGCTCCAGCTTGCGGTTTGCCAGAGATTGCTGGAATCGGTGAGATCGTTGCCCCCCGCCCAGTAGAAATAGCCAATCTGCTGGGCGTTCTGTGCGGCGGCCACATCAAGGCCCTCGAGCTTGGCGTGGCGACTGCAAAACCAGGTGGGAGAATTGGTGGGGATGTCCTCCCTCAAGGCGGTGACCAAGGGGCCTTGCGGGCCCGCATAATTCTGCGGGGCAACGGCCCCTGCTTGAAAGCGGGGGAACCGTCCGCCTCCTTCGCTGGTTGCATAGCGGTAAAGCGCCGCGCCAATCTGCCGCAGGTTGTTGGAGCAGTCGGCATCCGCCGCGCGAGCGCGTGCGGAGGTCAAGGCGGGCAACAGCAGGCTGGCCAAAATGCCAATAATGGCAATGACCACCAGCAGTTCAATCAGGGTGAAGGCCTTGCGAAGTAACAGATTCATACCCAGGTTCTCCTCTGCTTGCATTTCATTCTTGGCACTATACCCCGCACCAGCGGAAAAAGGCTATAGACAAAAAGGTGGGATATCGGTATTTCTAACACACGTAAAACGTTTTAACGGAGAAAAAATATGAATTTTGACCGTGCGAGCGGCGTACTTCTTCATCCCACCTCCCTTCCCGGGCCCTACGGCATTGGAGAAATTGGTCCGCAGGCCCAAAAGTTCGCCAGACAGCTTGAGGCGATGGGGCAGAGGCTCTGGCAGATTCTTCCGCTGGGGCCCACCAGCTATGGGGATTCTCCGTATCAATCCCTCTCCACCTTTGCCGGCAACCCGCTCTGGATCAGTTTTGACTGGCTCCTGCGGGATGGCTTGCTGTCCGAGGAACAGCTCAAGAATTTCCCTCATCTGCCAGAGGACAATGTGGACTTTGGGCCGGTGATCATTGCGCGCATGGAGATCTTGAAGGCGGTCTGCCGGGGCTTTGACCGCCGCGCCACGGAGGCCAGGAAAAAGGCGTTTAAGCGGTTCTGTGAAAAGAATGCGGATTGGCTGGATGATTTTGCGCTGTTTGTGGCGCTGAAGGATGCGCATGGCGGGGTGCCGTGGACGCAATGGGAACCCGAGCTGGGCCGCCGCGAGCCAGAGGCCTTGAAGAGGGCCCGATCCCAGCATCGGAGCGCCATCAAGCATGTCAAGATTCTGCAGTTCCTCTTTGACGAGCAATGGTCGCGCCTGCGGGCCTATTGTCGCGGAAAGGGCATCCGCATCATTGGCGACATCCCCATCTTTGTCGCGCACGACAGCGCCGATGTCTGGGCGCACCCGGAATTGTTTTATCTTGATGAACGGGGCTTTCCGACGATTGTGGCGGGCGTGCCGCCCGACTATTTCAGCGCCACCGGCCAGCTTTGGGGCAATCCGCTGTACCGCTGGGATGTGCATCAAGCCACCGGCTATTCGTGGTGGATTGCGCGCATGAAGAAAATCTTTGCGATGGTGGACATTGTCCGCATTGACCATTTCCGCGGGTTCGAGGCCTATTGGGAAATCCCCGCGCAGGAAAAGACGGCGATTAACGGCCGGTGGGTCAAGGGGCCGGGCGGCGCCTTGTTCGAGGAGATGATCCGCCAGCTGGGAGAGTTGCCGATCATCGCGGAAGATCTTGGCCTGATTACCCCCGAGGTCGAAGCCTTGCGCGACCACTTTCAATTTCCGGGCATGCGCATTTTGCAGTTTGCCTTTGGCAACGACGAGAAGGCCGCGGAATACCGTCCAGAAAGCTACCCCCCCAACTGTGTGGTCTATACCGGCACGCATGACAACGACACCACGTGGGGCTGGTTCCACAGCCAGGCGGGCGCTGGAAGCACCCGCACCCAGGAGGACATTGACAAGGAGCGACGCACGATTCTGGACTACCTGCGTTCCGAGGGGCGTGAAATCCATTGGGATCTGATGGAGCTGGCCATGCGCTCCAATGCCAACACCGTGGTGTTTCCCCTGCAGGATCTCATGGGGCTGGGTTCCGAGGCCCGCATGAACACGCCCGGCGTGGAGGGCGGAAACTGGCGCTGGCGCTTCCACTGGAAGATGGTGCAGGATGTCATCCTGGATCGCATGCGTTACTTGACGCGCGCCACCGGACGTTTGAAGTAAGGGGGCGTGAAAGGGGCGAGGGGCATGCGTCCGATTCCACCACACGGAACCTCCGCCGCCGCCTGGCTGGCGGTGCTGGCGTGGGTGGCCTTCATCTACAGCGCGGTTCCCTTTGCCCGCCGCATTCAAGCCTGGGTGGACCGCGTCTGGGGCCGCCCGTTCTTTCTGTGGTTCGTGCTGTGTTTCATTGTGCTGGCGGGGGGGGGCGCGCTCATGCTCCTGGTGCGGCATCATCGCCGTATCCCGTGGAAACGTGCCACGGGCTTGACTGTCATCGCCGTTTTTTTTGGCTGGCAAACCTGGCAGATGCGTGGCGTTCCCGAGGAGGCCCTGCATTTTATTCAATATGGCGTGCTGGCGGGCCTGGTCTTTTTTGCGCTGGGTCCAAAAAACCGGGACGGCTGGGCTTGGATGCCCGCCGCCTGTGCCATCGTGGCGCTGGCTGGCACGGTGGATGAGGTCATCCAGTGGCTGACGCCCGGGCGCTACTTTGATTTTCGGGACATCGGTTTCAATCTGCTGGGCGGCGCCCTGATTCTGGCCGCGATGGGCGCCGGTTTCCTCCCTTTTGAATGGCCCGGGCGTCCGGCCCCGTCCGCCGTGCGCGCCTTCTGCGGCTGGAGCGCCGCACTGGTGGTCGTGCTGGCGGCCTGCCTGTTGAACACCCCGGTGCGCGTGAATCTGTATGCATCCGCCATCCCCTCCCTGGACTACCTGCGGTACAAGGAAAGCGCGATGAGCGAATATGGCTGGCGGCATGTCCTGCCCGGAGTCGGGGTCTTTTATTCGCGGTTTTCAATGGAGGAGTTGAGGGCCGTGGATGCCGCGCGCGCGCCTGAGGCGGCGCGCATCCTGAATGAGTGGCATGATGCCCGGAAGTATGGCGAGTTTCTGCGCACGCACACGCCAGCGACGGATCCCTTTGTGCATGAGGCGCGGGTGCATATTTACCGGCGTGATCACTATATGGCCGTGGCCGGGAAGCACGTGGAGAATCCCGCCTCCTTCCTCCTGCACAACACGGTGGCCTTCCGCGAAAATCAAATCCTCGAAACGGCTTTCTCGCAGACGCTTTACCGCTCGCGCTACCGCCTCAAGCCTGCGCAACTGGAAGCCCTGAGGGAGCACCTCGACGAGACCCTTTCCTATGCCAGCCCTGTCAGCGCCGGGCTGATTACGCGCATCACGGAACGGCAGGTCCTGTGGCTGTTCCTGGCCGTGCTGGTGGCGCTGGGTCTTGTGGCCCTGCGCTGGGGAAGAGAGGAGCGCTCATGAGAACCGTCCGTTTCGCCGCGGGGCTGGTCCTTGGGCTTGTGCTGGCGGCGCAGGCCGGCTCGCTGAAGATCGCCTTTGTCACCGATATTCATGCGCGCACGGAATGGGACACGCCGCTCGCGCTGGAAAAAGCCGCCGCCGCGATCAATGCCGAACAGCCGGATTTGATTGTCGGAGGCGGCGATTACATCACCGAGGGTTTCGAATCACCGGCCTCGGCGGTGGCCGTGCGCTGGGAGGTCTTCCGAAGTTTTCAGCAGGCCCTGGAGGCCCGCCTGGAGCCGGCCATGGGCAATCATGACTTGGTGGCCGCACGACCGTCGGATGGTTCGCCACCGGCCCCGGACCCGCGCGCTATTTTCCGGCAGTTCTTTGGGCTGGAGTCTCCCGTTCGTTCCTTCGATTTTGAAGGGGTGCATTTCATGTTTCTGGATCCCATCGTGATCACCCGCGACCGGGGCCTGCCGTATCGAATGGAGATCCCGGACGAGCAGGTGGAATGGATTCGGCAGGATTTGGAGGGGGTGGCCCGGTCCACCCCGATCGTGCTGGTGAGCCATGCGCCCCTGCGGAGCGGGCAGTATCGCGAGGCCGAGGAGGCCGGGTCTGCGCCGCCGCCCAATCGCGTCGTGGTCAATCACCAGGTCGTGCTGGATTTGTTTTATCAGCACCGGCTGGTTTTGGTTTTGCAGGGGCATCTGCATGTCGAGGAAGTCCTGCGCGAAGGCGGCATCACCTTCATCACCGGTGGCGCCGTTTGTGGCCAGTGGTGGCGGGGGCCCTGGCAGGGGACGCCGGAAGGCTTTGGCGTGGCGACCCTGGAAGAGGGCGGGGTGGCGTGGCGCTACGTGCCCTATGGCTGGAAGGCTCGCCGCCCCGCGGGGCAGTAAGTTTCAGGGGCGGCTTGTGTGTTCCGCCTATTCGAATTCTGCAATCGCCTCCCCGTCCACAATTTTCAAGGTAACCGTGGAGATCTCGGTGAGTTTCAGCCGGGTGAAGGTGACGGAGGTGCCTTCTCCGTCCACAATCTGGAGATCCCAGAAATCGGCTTCTTCCTCCGGCGAGAAGGAGATGTTCACCTTCTGGCCATCTTCAAGAATATCCACATCCAGCACGTCCTCGCCCCAGCTATCCAGTGAGGCCGGGCTGATGTACAACTCGGCAATATCCACGCCGGTCTTGTTGACCAGGGTAAAGTCTTGATCGCCCGCCATCGCCACACCGCAGAACATCAATCCTAAGACCAGCAGAGCCAGTATCTTTTTCATATTTCTCCATCTTGTTTTGCTGTTTGTTTGTCATCCACGATCCTGTTTCGCGAATCATGCGGTTCGCTTTCCTTTGTTCACACCTCCCTTGTTGGGACTGGAAGCTTCATGCAATCCGGTCGAGCCCTTCCTGGACCTGTTCGATCCTTCGATTGCGCTTTAATATAATGCGTTTCAGACGGCCTGTTAAGGGGGAAGGGACGGCGGCCCCGCCGTCCCTCCCGGGGGCATTTCTCGCCGGGTTGCGGGAATCAGAACCGTGCTAGAATTGGGCGCCCAGCGCCAGGGTTCCCCGGAATTGCGTGCTCTTGATTTCGTGGTAAATCTCCCACGTGGTTCCCTCGCCCTCGCCTCCGTAGACGTAGTCTTTCTCGGTGCCGTCCACCGAGAAGCCCAGCAGGGAGGCTTCCGCCTTCGCAAAGAAGATGTCCGTAAGATCGTAGCGAACGCTGGCATCCGCCAGAAAACCAACGCCCGTGGCCTCGGTCTCGGCCCGGATGGAGCGCAGGATATGATCATCCAGATCATCCACCCTGGCATAGGCAATGCCCATGCGGCCTTCGGCCGTGAGTTTTTTGTAGTTATACCGCATGGCCGCCTCGGCGTAGGGCATGTTGACCTTGGCCTCGTAATGAATCACGGTCCCGTTCAGCGGGCCTTCATAACCGCCCTGCATATCGGTCCACTGGTATCCGTTGCCCGCGTCCCAGTCAAAACTTTGGCGAAGATAGCCCGCACCGGCGCCGACGTGGGCGCGATGGTCCGGCTTCCCAAAGGAGAACACCCAGTAGCGCAGGCTGACATCGCCCTGCCAGTAGGTCAGGTCGGCGTCCGTTTCGGAGTACGTGGTCCTTCTGCTTCTCCTGTACGGCGGCACTTCCCAGTCGCTGTCTTCCATCTTTCCGGAATCCTTGTTGATATTCATGGCCAGAGCGCCACGCGCCTCAAAGCGGTCGAAGGTGAGTTTGCCGCCCACCGTGACGATGGCCACCCGGAGGGGCCACTTCAATTCGCTGATCGGGAACCAAGTCTTTTCGTAAAAATCGGGGCCGCGAACCCAGTCGCCGATTTGATAGGTGACATCACCCGCCATGAACCCCACTCCGCCTTCCACCTCAAAGGAGACCGGCTGGAAGTCCTGGAAGGTGACGGAATCCGACTGCGCATGAACACGGACGGCCAACAGACCCAAGAGCAGACTGCCTACGACTATTCGACGCATGATTTGCTTCCTCCTGTTGAATGCAGTTTTGTCCTTCTTCGCTTTCGGAAAACTTTAAAAAATACCGGGTGCCGGCGCAACTTAATTTCGAATGCGTTCAGATCGGCAAGAAAGTCTTCGTAGGGCCAAAGTCTGTTCGGCCCAGATGACAGCCATGCAATACGTCCATTACGCGGCCTGGAAGAAATAGTTCCACGGAGTACAAAGCGGTTTCATGGATGCTGAAAAGAAGAACCGAGCAGAATGTTTGGCAACGAATAAAAATAGCAACGAATGGGGAACCGGGAGTTGGGAGCAGGTTTTGATTAGCCACACAATGCCCAGCGCGGCAGTACCGCAACCAAACAGTTGAATTCTGGGGCTTGGAGATGGGCGTGATGGGAGCCAGCCTGCGGCGCTGCTATCCGAATCCCCCGGCCTTGTGCCGGGGAGTATAAGGCTGGGGCCACCATGCCCCCACAGGAAGGTAATAAACGCGTCAACTTCCCGTCTTCTCGCCGGCCACCCTTGTGCGCTGGAGACCTGCCGGGACAGGAGGCCCCAAGAGGGTCCCCGGCAGGAGTCGGAGCCGTCGTCCTTCCCGGGGGTCAGGGGGATGGCATTTTTACTTCCAGGCGGTAGAAGCGGTTGGTGGGATGGGGGAGGATGTCTGTGAATTGGCGTGGCTGGCCGGTTCCCACGATGGGATCGGTGAGCGGGGTGGCCAGTTGCCACAGGCTCAGCGCGGGGTGCAGGGAATCGGTGTACCACACGAAGTAGTTGCGGTTAGACCGCGATTCAAAGTTCAAGGCCACGACGGTGCTGATCTGGGCCGGCTCCTCCAGGGCGAGAAACTCGTTTGATCCGCGCGGATGGGTGTTGGCGATGTATTCTTCCAGGTTGCTGAATCCGTCACCGTCGTCATCCTCCCCGGCGACCAGGTCGCCAACTTGAAGGCCCCATTGCCGCTCCCAGGTGTCTGGAATTCCATCGCCATTGCTGTCGTCATTGGGCACGGCGTAGACCTGCCGTTGCGCCACCAGTGTCGGGTAGCTGGCTCGTTCAAAGGTGACACTGAGCAGGTGCAGTTCATCGGGCGCGCCATTGTAGAGGTTGGGCAGGGCCAGCCGGATGGCATGTTCGCCGGTGGTGATGTCGCGCTCAATGGCATACAGGCTGTTGGACTGCGGCTGGCCGTCGAGCGCAATGACAAAGTGTTCGATCAATTCAGGATCGTCGAGGCCATTCGCCAGGCTCTTGCTGAAGTAGGCGACCAAATTACTGCCCACGCCGACGGTGGCGCTGTCGGCGGAGGGCTGATGGACAAACAGCCGCACGCCGTTGCCGCCGGTATCCACGGTCCGAATCAGCGTGGTGAAGTGCCCATCGGCATCGCTGAGCGAAGGGTTCGTGGAGGAGGTGAGCTCACGCAATTGAACCTTGATGGTGGCCGTGCCGGTGGTGGGGATGAGGGTGTAGTTGAATTCCCACTGCTGTTCCTGAGCCGCGCCGGGCAGGGGCGCGGGTACGAGGCCTTTCAGGGCCTTTACCCAGGCGTTGTTCCCATTGGCGGCTCCGGTGAGGGCGTCGTCATTGCTGGCGTCCATGTCTTCGATCTTGTACCAGGCCTCCTCTACGCTCATGTCGGAGCGCACGGTCACCGCGAAAACGGAGCCGGACAGCAACAGGCCATCGGTGGGCGGATTCTGGATGACGCCTTCGGGGCGCCGGGTGTCGTAATAGAACGTCTGCGCGCGCTCGCGGAAGATGGGCGTATCCCCCGCGGCGCGGCCCAGGATGGCCTTGGTGCGCAGGATGTGAAACCCCTCTGACAGGCCGGTGGCCATTTTTCCCCAATCGTTGTGCGGGTAATAGGGGATGGTGCCTGCGTTGAAATTGGTGATGTGGAAGACGGTCTCCATTCGACGCTTCACCTCGATGTCGGCATCGGTCCAGGGGAAGAGGCTGGCGGCATCCACTTTACTGGCTCCAATTTTATAGCGCACGACGGTGCCGGACGGCATGGCGGAAAGCGTGGCCTTCCACCATTGAGAGGTGTTCCCCCCGTCCACGTTCCCATGGCTGTCAAAGGCCAGGGGGGCTACCTGCGTGGCGCCCTTGCCCACGCCGCCACTGCCTTCGGGGTACTCCGTTCCGTTGGTGGTGTAGTACAGCCACGCCGCCTCCGCATTCGGGGCATAGCCGATTTTTGCCCAGATGGTGACGGGTTGAAGGATGGCCAATTGGGGCGGCGGCTGGAATTGAAGATCGGCGGAAATCTGGTTGTTCTGCGCGGGGTCGTGGAAGTGCCAGGCCACGGTGCGTCCGTCGGAAAGATTTGGCCCTTCCCCCGCATGAAAGACAAACCCGGTGGTGCCAATCGTGCAGATGTAGGTCTCAGCTCCGGGCGATCCAATCGTGTTGCGGACGGTGTCCACGGCGGCAAATTTCTCGGCACTGCGCCGGACGTACTTCATCTGTTCATACCCGAGGAACTTGTCCTTGGCGAGGGCGGGCGGCTGGTCGCGGTCGCCAGGTTGCTGGGAGACGATGTCCAATTGCGAATTGAGATCCACGCCGCCATCAAGTTTCATGAGGATGTTCTCGGCCGAGCCATCGGCGCGCGCGATGAAGGACAGGTTGGAGGATTGGGTTACGCGGGGGATCGCCAGGCTGTAGCTGTAATCCGAGGAGTCTGCGTCCGTGAGACCGTGCGGGTTAAAGGCCGGATCGCCATTACGTCCGTCCTTGCGCGCCATTGCCACGCTTCCGGCCCGTGCTCCATTCTCATAGATCATGATGGGCTGGATTTCCTCGGTCAGACCTTCGCCCCAGGCCAGGGGCATCTCCGGGTTCCGCCACGAGAAGGCGTAATACTTTCCAGGCGCGACATAGATGGGGCTGTCATCCATGTTGCGAAGCTTGCCTCCGCTCACCTTCACCTTGAACGGGCCGTCATGGTAGGAATAATTAAAGAGCCTGGCCCCCTCGGGGAAGATGGCATCCACATCCCTGAACACCCATTCGGCCATGTAGTTGCGGGCCATCATGAACAGCAGGGTGACCCCGTGGTCGTTGTTGCCGAAGTCGGGGTCGTAGCGCGTCCAGGAGGTGAAGCACCATTCGCTCCAGCGACTGCTCTGGTAGCCCCAGCCGAAGTGGCGCCGGATGTCGAGCAGGTTGGGAAGGTACGGCTGGCCGAACTGGCCGAGAAACGGGATTTCCGCGGGCTTCGGGAACCAGTCCGGCGATCCGCTCTGGTTGTAGCCATCGGTGTAGACAATCGGACGCCCTTCGCGCGCGAGCAGAACCGCGTGCGCCTGTTCGCGGTCGCCGCCCCACAGGTAGTTGTTGTCATGGCTCATGACGTAGTGCATGGATTTTCCGGTATCGATGACGCCATAGGAGGGGTCATCCATGCCGGCGAGATTGGCACCGACGTTCCCTTTCACCGCATTAAGAAAGTCGTCGTTGGCGATCCGCATGCCTGCGTCCACATAATACATTTTCCAGGGCGGGTCGCCCAGATGCTCGCCGTAGAGCAGGGCATCGTCGCGGGGCTGGAGGTTGTCGAAGACCGTGTCGCGGTGATTGTCCCAGTCGCTGTAGCCGCGAGAGATGTTGAATTGTTCCTGGACCTGGCCGCCATAGCCCCAGTTGTAATTGTTCTTGGGGTCGTCCATCTTTCCAAAAAAGTAAGCGGGGACATGCTTCACGGCGTCGAGCCGGTAGCCATCCGCGCTGGCCTTGTCCGTGAACCAGCGGATGGCGCGGAAGAGCAGGCTGTTGACATCCTCCGCCACGGGATTGCCCATGTTGTACTTGCCGTCCCCATAGCCCCAGGCCGCGGTCCGGCGGTCGGCGCGGCTGGAGTCGAGCCCGGTATCCGTAAATGACTCGCTGGGTTCGCCGGGGTCGTGCTGGCCGTTGGCGTTCGTGTCGGTCCAGTCGAACCGCCCGTTCGTGTTGGCGTCCTCGAAGGGCTCCTTGTTCGCGAAGGTGTAGACGGTCGAGGTGGTGCCGCCATGGACCACCGTGATCGGGAGGTCCGTATCCAGATAATACTCGGGATTGTTCGGATGCCGGATGCCGGACCATTTGGGATAGTCATCGCCCTCGCTCCAGCCAAAGCTGTCATTGGGGTTCTCGTGCGCGATGTCCTGACCGAAGGGGTTGCGATTGAGCACCTGCCACTCGTCCGACCAGGTGGGCCAGCCATAATTCTCGTACGTGGTTTCCGACGTGCGCCGGAGATGAAAATCCTCCGGGACAAAGCCGTTGGGCTGGAGGGTGCCCGGGGGGCCGCTGGACATGGGGCCTCCGTTATGGGCCATGACGTTGTCGAAATAGATGCGGAGTCCGAAGCGGTGCGCGACTTCGATGAGCTGGAGCAGGTCGGTTTCCGTTCCGTACTTGGTGGTGATGGAGCCGTTTTGATTCTTGCTTCCCAGATCGAAACGGTCATACGTATCGAACCCCACAGAGAGTCCTCCGCCCGCCTTGAACGGAGGAGGGAGCCACAGCGCGGTGTAGCCGGCCTCTGCCAGTTCGGGAATTCTTCGCGCCAGCTCCGTCCAGCTGGTGTTGAAGTACTGAAGAATCGTCTCGCTGGCCCGCGCAGGGCCCACCAAAAAAACGACGAGAAGGAAGCACGCGCCGCTACACCATCGTAAGCACTTGTTCATGACGGACCCATCCTTTTTGCACACCTCTTTGCCGCCCGGGAACGAAATCTTCCTATAAAGGTAAAACGTTTTAGCAAATCTGTAAAGGCCTGTTTTGTTTCCCTGTCGCTTTGGGTCGTTTATTGAAGCAGGACGCGGGATATCGGAGCCATGCAGTCGTCTAGATGAAGGCCTTCCAGGCCGTTCCGGACGCCGGGGGCTTACAGATCACCGGCTCCGCCCGCGAAATCTTCGCTGGTGTAGCCTTCTTCGAGCTGGTATTGGCGGGAGGCATAATGCCGGCGGCGGTAGATGCGCACGATCAGGTAGATGATCAGGAGGGGCAGGGCCACGCAGACAGCGGCATAGTTCAACAGCGAGACGAGGTAATACAGGGGGTTGCTGAAGTCGCCGCTGATTCCCCTGGCCCAGGGCAGGGTGAACACGGCCTTGGGCGCGTAGGCATTGAGGTTCCAGAGGATGATGGACAGGGACAGATAGTTGACCATCTGGTTGGAAAAGGGCGAGGCCGAGGTGCACCATTTCCAGCCTTGCGAACGCAGGTGGGTCCAAGGGGGGAACAGGTTGGACCCCAGATGCCCGGTTTGATCCACAAACACGTGGCTCCAGAAGGCGAGGATGGCAATGAAGAAGGCGCTGATGGCGTAGGGATTTGCAAAGGCGGCCACGTTCCCGGCGAACAGGGCGCTCCAGTTTGCGAACAGGGTGAACCCGATGGGTCCGAGCGACAAGCCCAGGGTGAGGCTGTGCGTCCAACGGCGGTGCCAGGGGATGAAATCAATTCTGACCCGCCCGTCTTTTTGCCGGGCGAATTCATAATCGGGCCCGGAAAAGATTCCGACCTCGGTGTCCAGGTAGTACGTGTTGTGGACATCGGCGGTGAACTTGGCCACATGGGAAATATTTTCTTCCGGCATGGAGTCGGGCAGGCCCGGGGTCTCGCGCGCCAGTTGCTCCAGGACGGCGACGGGACCTTTCGACTCGATGGCCTTGCGGCGCGCGCTGTCGCTGGGCATATTTTCGCCGCGCGCCATGCTGTGGCTCATGGTCTTGAGCGGCCCGATGGTGCAGGTGACTTCCTTGCGCTGGTCGTCAATCATCACGACATAGGTGCGATAGTAGTTGGTGGAGTAGCGGAGAATGTCGAGCTTGACCCGGACCGGCTTGCCCGTTTGGGCGGCCTCGTCGAGGGCCTTCGCGATGGTTTCCGCGGGGAGCCTGGGGTCCAGGTTGTCTTCGGTCAGGCGCACGCGGTAGTCATGCTTCCAGGCGTACCGGGCAAACTTGAAATCCAGCGTGTCGCAGAGAATGCCGCAGACGCCGCCGAGGACCATCAGGTAGGACTTGTCCGTGAAGGCCGTCTGCACGGCCAGGGGGAAGCAGGAGGCGGTGGCCACCCCGGTTAAAAAATGTGTGATGCCTTTCACGTCGTTTGCTCCTTCCTACCGGAACCCCAGCCAGGCCGCGATCTTGTCGCCCACGCCGGCCATATTGAGGCTGACCGGCACCAGCAACACGGCGAGCAGGGGAATGCGGCGCGTGTGCCAGACATTGGGAACCAGGCCCAGCGCCGTGGCGACCAGCAGAAGGACCACGCCCTGCCAGCCGGTGACATAGGCGACCATGACCGTCAGGAGGAGGATGGACCCGCCGGAGATCCAGCGGTAATCCATCCGGCGGCTGATGGCCGCGCACAGCCGCGCATAGAAGAACAGCAGGATGAGCGATGCCGCTCCGCTGAAGGCGATGACCCCGGAGATCAGAAAATATTGCTCCACGGTCTCGGGCACAAAGAAGAGGCTGATGTTGATGGCGGCGCCGCCGCGCCGCATGTAGACATCGGGCATGAAGAAGAGCACGATGGCGCCGATGTAGTACAGGACGCGCGCCGCGCCTCCGCCCATGATGAACTGCTTCTCGCCGGAGGAGGCCGTGGCGTGGGCGCTCATCAGCAGGGCCGGGCCCGGCGTCAGGCCGGGGGTCAGGCAGGAAAACATGCCGGCGACCAGGCCGGTCATGGAACCCCGCAGAACATCGTGCGGCGCCATTTCGAGGGTGGTGGCGATGTGCTGGGGGGGGATGGTGGCGCGGGTGATTACGGTCATGATCTGGCTCGACAGCGCGAAAAGCCCGATGAACACCGGCATCAGGGATTGGAACGCGCTTTGGAGCGGCAGGATGGTGTTGTTAAACATGAACAGGCCCAGAATGCCCGCGGCGATGAAGGTGAACAGACCCATCCCCATTTGCACCCACCCGTCCGCAAAGCGCTGGCGCGTGGTTTTCCCGACGCCGTGATCCTTGGGCCATTCGCTGATGAGGACAAAGGCAATCACCAGCCCGAGGATCCAGTAAATATGGGGCCGGATCAATTCGCGCAGGAGGCCGATGGGCTTGGTCAGGAAGGGAAACAGCCCCGCGATGAACAGGAGCGCCATGAGCGAGCCGACGCCGCTGAGCATGACCGCCTCGTAGCCCCGCCCCTCGAACAGATATCGCTCATGCGGGAGCATGACCGATCGGAAGCTGTCATCGCACGGCTGGAAGAACTGGCTGGAGACGGTGAACAGCACCGAGAACCCCACCACCATGCCCATGATGAAGCAGGTCGTGAACAGGGGATCCAGGGCTCGGAAAACATCCATGAAGGCAAAGGCGATCAACATGGTAAAGGCGATCACGTTGTAAATGTGCAGGCCGGGGATGATGGAAAAGACGGCGGCAATCCCCACGCCGGCCAGGGCCAGCAGACAGCAAGCTAGAATATACGGGGCATCCATGGTTTACTCGTTGGGTTGTTCCTTGTGCACCAGCACGGCCTTCTTGTCGTCACGCGGGGTCTTGATCTGCCAACAGCTGTTCTTGCGGTAATATTCAAAACGGCCCCGGACGGCAACCTTCATGCCGGGGCGAAGCTCCCCGGGTTCAAAGCCGAACACGATCAGGGACAGGTTGGTGCGGCCGGGATCGGTGATGGTGAACGAGGGCCAGTTGGGCGATACGCCCAGCACCAGGGCATCGGGGACCAGCACGGTCTTTCCGTCGTGGGATTTCGGATTCTCCATCAGCGCCGCCACCGTCATCTTGGGCAGGTTGTGAGAGGAAAGGGTGTCCGGCTGGCCCTTTTCCTTCAGCAGAATGAACTGGGTGCCGTTGACGCTCAGATGGCGGTATCCCTCGCCGGCAAACAGGGAGCCCGCCACCTCGACCAGGTCGCCGCGGGTGATGGGATTTTTCTGGCTCAGGAAATCGCTGGCCGGCTCGCCCTCCAGGCGGACGGAGATGCGATGTCGAAACGACCGGTCTGGCGCATGGGTGGGGCTAAGGTCAATCCGGACCTTCTTGCTGTTGTAGCGCCCGTGCGTGACGGAGATGTTCTCCACGCGGCCCAGCACGCGCACGCGGTCGAAATTCCGTTCTGCGGTCAGATCCTGAATCTCCGTATAGACCGGCTTGTATACGATGGCGGCACGGAAATGCAAAACCGCCAGAAGGAGGAGGAGCGCGATGCCAACCGCAAAGAACAGGAGGATGGAAACCCGCTCTCCCAGGGTCGCCGTGCAAAACCGGCAGATCTTGGCGCCGGACGAATTGGGCTTTCCACAACTGGGGCAGGTGATTTGTTCAGGGTCTGCCATTTTCATCTTCCCATGGTTTCTCTCCCGGGGAGAGGATGGTCAAATCCGACGCCGACCCCAGGATGACAAACTGTCGCCGGGCCTTGAACTGGTAGTTGCCCACCAGGCTGACCTCGTCACCCTTGGCCGGAATCAGGCCCGCCTCCTGCAGTTCCTGGGTGGTGTCATCATAACAGCGGATGCGGATGATCCCGGTGCCATCATCCACCTCAAACTCGACACTGCTGGAATCGCCGCGGGCGTCGTCGTCGGAGCTGTGTATGCGCACTTCGTTGTGGATGCGTCCCTGGATGCGCACCTGCGCAAAATTGGTCCTGCGGCCCAGTTCGGAGATCTTGGCGTCCTGGATGCCGTAGAGTCTTCCCAGGAATCCCAGCAGGATGAGGCCCAGGATGGTCAGGAAGGGCATGGTGTATTTGATGATGCGCACGGAGAGGCGCTTGGGATTAAAGTGCCGGCAGAAGGGGCAGACCTCCCATGAACCAATGAAACGCCCGCATTCCGAGCATTCCGTTTCCTTTCGGTTCTGACTGCTGACCACACGTTCAACTTCCGGATCGAGTTTGATGGCGCACCATCCTGTTCGCTGTGTCCGTGAAAAAAGCGGCTTGGCATTTAGATGTTTTGCAATTCAGATCATGCACATGCTTACCTCAACCACGGGGAGCTGTTAAGAGGTGGCCGGCTTTTTTCGCCGGCGGGCCTCCCCCTGGAATCAACCTGTGAAGCATTCTCTGCGTGGGGTTGTGGACGAAGTCTGCTTTGGAGTTTTTTTAAAAAATACCAATACAAACCCGATGGTCGTGGGTAAGAATGAGGAGCACTGCGAGGGAAGGGTGGCGCAATTTTGACGGGGAAGGTGACAAGAATCTGGACATGACCTGGGGATTTGGCTAAAAGAAACCGTGCTGATTTTGTCTTGTCGTGAAAATGGATCGATGGAAGGGGCCGCATGGCCTCGAGGAGAAACATCATGGCGGAAGAACTGCAGTTCCTGATCGAGCGTATCCAAAAAGAAGCCGTGGACACCGGCGAACAACAAGCCTCCAAAATTGTCTCGCAGGCCAAGGAAAAGGCCGCGGCGCTGGTGAAGGAGGCGGAAGACAAGGCCAAGGCCATCATCCAGACGGCAGAGAAGGATGCCGGGGCGTTCATGGAGCGCAGTAACAAGACCCTGCTCCAGTCCGCGCGGGATCTGCTCATCACCGTGGGCGAAGGCGTGGAAAACATTCTCTCGGATCTGGTGGCGTCGGCGGTGGACAAGTCGCTGAGCCCCGAGGTGCTCCAGCAGATGCTGGTGAAGATGGTGGAAGCCTACGCCGCCAAAGGCGGCTCGGAATGCCGCATCGAGGTGCTCGTCAGCCCGCAGGATCAGGAGAAGCTGAAGGCCTTCTTTACGGAGCAGTACAATCAGAAGCTCAAGGCCGGCGTGGAAATCCGTGCGGACAAGGACATCTTCAAGGGCTTCCGCGTTGGGTTCGCCAATGGGCAGGTGTATCACGATTTCACGAATGATGCGATTGCCGAGGCCCTGACGAATTTCCTGCGGCCCCAGCTGGCGGAGATCGTGCACAAGGCCGCCAAGGAAAACGGGAGCGCGGCGAAGTGAAGCATTACTACCTGGTAGCCAGCCTGCCCACGCTGGTGCTGGGCGAGGCGCCTCCCCTGACGGTGGAGGCCTTCCAGTTCAGTTGCACGGGCGTGCTGGACTCTGACGAGCTGTGCGAGCTGGGCTTGGTCCTTTCCGGACGCGCCGGAGAGGGGAGCTCCTCCTTCGCCCAGAGCTGGTTCGGGGCGGACACCCAGTTGCGCAATGCGGCGGCCCGCTTTCGCGGCACCCGGCTGGGGGTTGAATCCCGCGGCTTCATCAAGGATCATCCAGGCTTCAGCGCCGCCGTGGAGAAGGCCGTGACCGACGCCTTCGCCAAGGGCAATCCGCTGGAGCGCGAGATGGCTTTGGACCGGTGCCGCTGGCAGATGCTGGAGGATTTGGCGAGGGAAGACTCCTTTGGCCTGGCGGCCGTGCTGGCCTTTGCTGTGAAACTGCAACTGGCCTCCCGCTGGGCGCAGATGAAGGACGAAGCGGGACAGAAGCGGGTGGAGGAATTGGTGGATCAGATGGAAGCGCAGGGTTAATCCTTTATTATAACGGAATGAGCAGACTATGAGCACAAACGTTGGACGCATAGTGGGTGTGAACGGCAACCTGATGACGGTGGAGTTTTCCAATCCCGTCATTCAAAATGAGGTGGGCTTTGCCTGCATCGGCGACCTGCGGCTGAAATCGGAAGTCATCCGGATTCGCGGCAAGAACGCGGAGATGCAGGTGTTTGAGGATACCTCGGGCCTGCGGGTGGGCGATCCCGTGGAGTTCGCCGGCGAACTGCTGGCGGTGGAATTGGGCCCCGGCCTGCTGATGCAGATTTATGACGGCTTGCAGAACCCGCTTCCCGAGCTGGCCGAGCAATGCGGCTTTTTCCTCCAGCGCGGCAAATACCTGCGCGCCCTGAACCGCGAGAAGACCTGGGAGTTCACGCCGTCCGCCAAGGTGGGCGACAGCGTCCGCGCGGGCGACGCCCTGGGCTCCGTTCCGGAGGGCATTTTCAAGCATCGTATCATGGTTCCGTTCCGCCTGGCCGGCGTGCTGAAAGTGGAGGAGATCGCTCCGAAGGGCGCGTATACGGTCGAAAAGGTGGTGGCCCGCCTGAAGGATGAACGCGGCAACGTGGTGGACGTGGCCATGATGCAGACCTGGCCGGTGAAGATGCCGATCAAGTGCTACGCCGAGCGTCTGCGTCCGCACGACCCGCTGATTACCCGCGTCCGCATTGTAGACACCTTCTTCCCCGTGGCCCGCGGCGGCACGTATTGCATTCCCGGCCCCTTCGGCGCCGGCAAGACGGTGCTCCAGCAGATCACCAGCCGCTACGCGGATGTGGACATCGTCATCATCGCCGCTTGCGGCGAGCGCGCCGGCGAGGTGGTGGAAACCCTGCGCGAGTTCCCGGAGCTGACGGACCCCCGCACCGGCAAGAGCCTGATGGAGCGCACGCTGATCATCTGTAACACCAGCTCGATGCCCGTGGCCGCGCGCGAGGCCTCTGTGTACACCGCCGTGACCATCGCCGAATATTACCGGCAGATGGGCCTGAACATCCTTCTGCTGGCCGATTCCACCTCCCGCTGGGCGCAGGCTCTCCGCGAGATGTCCGGACGCCTCGAGGAAATCCCCGGCGAAGAAGCCTTCCCGGCCTATCTCGAATCCGTGATCGCGGCGTTTTATGAGCGCGGCGGAGTCGTCCGGCTCAACGACGGCACGAATGGTTCCGTCACGATCGGCGGCACCGTCAGCCCCGCCGGCGGAAATTTTGAGGAGCCGGTGACGCAAAGCACGCTGAAGGTCGTCGGCGCGTTCCACGGGCTGTCCCGCGAGCGCTCCGATGCGCGGCGGTACCCGGCCATCAATCCGCTGGACAGCTGGAGCAAGTACAAGAGCGTGGTGGATGAAGAGGAAGTCGAAATGGCCCGCCGCATGCTCCGCGAGGGCAACGAAGTCAATCAGATGATGAAGGTGGTGGGTGAAGAGGGGACCTCGGTGGACGATTTCGTGGTGTACCTCAAGTCCGAGTACGTGGACGCTGTTTATCTACAGCAGGACGCCTACCACGAGATTGATGCCGCCACCCCCGCCGACCGCCAGAAGTACGTCTTCGGCGCCATCACCAAGATTCTCAAGACCAAGATGAAGTTTGCGGACAAGGATTCCGCCCGCCGGTTCTTCCAGAACCTGACCCAGGCCACCAAGGACTGGAACCGCGTGGCGATGGATTCCGGGGAGTTCAAGGCATTGGAAGAGCGCATCGTAAAGATGCTCGCGGAGGTCACGGACTATGCATAAGGTTTATCATCAGATCGAAGAAATTGCCGGCAACGTCATCACCGTGCAGGCGGAGGACGTCACCTATGGCGAGCTGGCCCAGGTGACCTCGACGTTCGGCACCTCGTTGGCGCAGGTCATCCGGCTCAACGGCCCCCGCGTTTCCCTGCAGGTCTTTGCCGGAAGCCGCGGCATCTCCACGGATGCCAAGGTCCGCTTCTTGGGCCACAAGATGCAGATTCCCTTCTCCGATGCCCTGCTGGGCCGCGTGTTTACCGGCTCCGGCGTGCCGCGCGACAAGGGTCCGGAAATCACCGAGAACAAGATTGATATCGGCGGCCCGTCGGTCAATCCCGCCAAGCGCATCATCCCCCGCAACATGGTGCGCACGGGCATCCCGATGATTGACGTATTCAACTCGCTGGTCGAATCGCAGAAGCTCCCGATCTTCTCCGTCGCCGGCGAGCCGTACAACCCCCTGCTGGCGCGCATCGCGCTTCAGGCCGAGGTGGATGTCATCATCCTCGGCGGCATGGGGCTCAAGCACGACGACTACCTGTTCTTCCGCGACATGCTCGAACAGAAGGGCGCGCTGTCGAGGTCGGTGCTGTTCATTCATACCGCCTCCGATCCGACCGTGGAATGCCTGCTGGTGCCGGACGTTTCGCTGGCCGTGGCCGAGCAGTTCGCCCTGCAAAACAAGCGCGTGCTCGTGCTCCTGACGGACATGACCAACTTTGCGGACTCGCTGAAGGAAATCGCCATCACGATGGAGCAGATTCCCTCCAACCGCGGCTACCCCGGCGATTTGTACTCCCAGCTGGCGGCCCGCTACGAGAAGGCCGTGGACTTCGACACGGCCGGCTCCATCACGATCCTGGCGGTCACCACGATGCCCGGCGACGATGTCACGCATCCGGTGCCGGACAATACCGGCTACATCACCGAGGGCCAGTTCTACCTGCGCAACGGGCGCATTGAGCCCTTCGGATCCCTCAGCCGTCTGAAACAGCTCGTCAACAGCAAGACGCGCAAGGATCACCGGACCATCATGAACACGCTGATCCAGCTCTACGCCGCCTACAAGGAGACCCTCGAGAAGCGCTCCATGGGCTTCCGCATGAGCGCCTGGGATGGCAAATTGCTCAAGTATGGCGAACGTTTCGAGAAGGAGCTGATGGAGCTGTCCGTGAACATCCCCCTGGAGCAGGCGCTCGACCTCGGCTGGCAAATCATGGCCGACTGTTTTGAGTCCGCCGAAACCGGCGTTCCGACCAAGCTGATTGACGAATTCTGGCCCGGCAACCGCAAGGCGGCAAAGGCATGATATGAAGGCTGTTGCGGAGAACAGGATGATTGTTGAGATGACGGAGGCCATTGTGTCTGCCGTACATCCATCAAAAATTGTCTTGTTTGGGTCCCGGTCCAGGCCGGGTGCGAGGCCGGATTCTGATGTGGACTTGCTCGTGATTGAAAAGGAGCCCTTCGGGGAGCATCGGAGCCGAAGGGAGGAGATGCACCGGATTCGGGAGGCGTTGTCGCCGTTCCGAGTGTCCAAGGATGTGCTGGTGTATAGTGAAGAGGAAGTGGCTCAGTGGGCTGATTCGCTTAATCATGTGATTGCCGTGGCCTTGCGTGAGGGGCATGTGGTGTATGAAGGACGCTGAACAGGCTAAGAGGCTTTTTCTTATGGCGAAAAAGGATGTCAGAGCCTTAAAGGAAATGGTTGGAAATGATGCCTTTTCTGATGAAA
>CAZFSE010000036.1:0-3185 GCA_964521805.1 uncultured Verrucomicrobiota bacterium | reverse complement strand
TGATGAAACATTTCTGAAGGTGTCCGGCTTGGTGGAGCATGTTGCAGGAGAAATGAAGAAGAGCGGATCTTAAGAAGATTTGAAAAACTTCCAATGCTTGGAACTTTTTTCAAAAAAGTTTCCAAGGGTTGGAAAAAAGGGCTGAAAAGTTTCCAAGGTTTGGAAGATTATGGGCAAGATCAAAAACACGAAGAATGAGTTGAAGGCCCAGCGCGATGCGCTGAAGCGTTTCAAACGCTACCTGCCGACCTTGTTGCTGAAGAAACAGCAGTTGCAGATGGAGGTCCGGCAGTTGGAGGCCAAGATCGAAGCCAAGAAGGCCGAGGAACAGCAGGCCCGGCAAGGATTGTCTTCCTGGATCAAGCTGTATTCCGAGCCGATTGATCTGTCGCAATGGCTAAGCATGGCCAAGATCGAGCGCTCGTCCGGCAATATTGCCGGTGTCAACATCCCCGTCTTGAAGGGTATCGTGTTTCGCCGGGAGACCCCGGATTTGCACACCACGCCGGCCTGGGTGGATGATGGGCTGAAGACGCTGGAGCAGTTGGTCCTTTTGCGCATTGAGCGGCGCGTGCTGGATGAGCAGTTGCGCCTGCTGGCCGATGAACTGCGCACCACCAGCCAGCGCGTGAATCTCTTTGAAAAGGTCAAGATCCCCGAGTGTACTGAAAACATCCGCGTCATCCGGATTTTCATGGGCGACATGGACACGGCGGGCGTCGCCCGCTCCAAGATCGCCAAGAGCAAATCCATGCAGAAAGTGGTGGCGGCATGATTGTTAAAATGCAGAAAGTGACGTTGCTCTGCGTGGCCTCTGGCCAGGAGCGCACGTTGGAGGCCCTTCGGGAGCTGGGTGTCGTGCATCTGACGCATGTGCGCCGTCCGGAAGGCGGGGAGCTCGATGAGGCCCGCAACCGGCTGGCGCACCTGCGCCGCGTGCTGGAAGTCCTGCCCAAGCATCATGGGCATCATGCCACCTCGGGGAAAGCGGCGGAGGAAGTGGTGGAGGCGGCCTGGAAGCTGATTCTCCAGCGCAAGGATCTGCTGGAAGACATCGAGGCCCTGCAACGCGAGCAACAGCGGCTGGCGCCGTTCGGGAATTTTGATCCGGCGATTATCCGCGGGCTGGCGGAAAAGGATATCCAGGTGCGGCTGTATCACGCCGGCATTAAGCATGCCTTCACCATTCCCGAAGGCGTGGTGATGAAGGAACTGCACCGGACCAAGAACGATGTCTATTTTGTGGCGATTGGGCGCGGAGCCTTTGAGGTGAATGCGCAGGAGCTTCGGCTCCCCGAGCACTCGTTGAATGTAGTGGAAAAGAAGCTTGCGCAGGCTCAGGAGCAGTTGAGGGTGGCGGAGGAGCAGATGGCCGCCTGCGCCAAGGATCGTCCCGTGGTATGCGCGCTGGCCCAAAGCGCCGAGGACCATGTTCGTTTTCTGGAGGCGCGCGATGGCATGGGGACGACCGCCCCGGTCGCGTATTTGCAGGGTTTTTGCCCGGCGGAATCCGTGGAGCTGATCCGCCAGGCGTCCAAGGCGCATGGCTGGGGCCTGATGTTCTCCGAGCCCGCGGAGGAGGAGCATGTGCCGACGCTTCTGCGCAATCCGGCCTGGGTCAAGCCCATCAAGGCGGTCTTTGATTTTATCGGCGTGGTGCCGGGCTACAAGGAAGTGGACATCAGCGCGGTGTTCCTGATCTTCTTCAGTTTGTTCTTTGCCATGCTGGTGGGGGATGCGGGCTATGGCGCCATCTTTCTTGGGCTGACGCTGTGGCTGAAGAAAAAGCACCCCGAGATTCCTGGCTATGTGTTGTCCCTGCTGACCATCACCGGAACGGCGACCATTGTGTGGGGCGTCCTGACGGGAACCTACTTCGGGATCGCCAACCTGCCGGCGCCGCTGGCCGCTTTGAAGGTGCGCTGGCTGACGGAGCCCCCCGACGTCGCGCAAAACAACATCATGGGGCTGTGCTTTTTGATTGGCGCGATCCAGTTGACGATTGCGCATGTCTGGAACATTTGGAACAACCGTCGGAGCCTGCTGGCACTGGCCCAGGTGGGGTGGCTGTGCACCACCTGGACCATGTTTTTTGCGGCGGGTTTCATGGTGCTGGGGCGGCCGTTTCCGTCCTTCATGCTGGGGGTGCTGGTGCTGGGCGTGGTGCTGATTGTGCTGTTCATGACGCCCGTCAAGAAGCTCAAGGACGAATGGTTCAACCATGTCATGCTTCCGCTGAATTTGATCAGCAACTTCGTGGACGTGGTGTCGTACATCCGCCTCTTTGCGGTGGGCACGGCCTCCCTGGCGGTGGCGCAAGCCTTCAATGACATGGCCATTGGCGACGGCGAGATGAGCTGGCTGAAGATGTTTGCCGCGGCGCTCATCCTGTTGGTGGGGCATACGCTGAATATCGTCCTGGCGGCCATGGGTGTGATTGTGCATGGCGTGCGCTTGAACACGCTGGAGTTTTCCAGCCATCTGGGCATGCAGTGGACCGGCACGCCATACCGCCCGTTTGCCAAGAGCGCGGGGGAAGAGCACAAAGGGCCTTGAAGTTGTTCGGATTATTGAATCAAATGGAATAGAGAAAGGAGCTACGGAAAATGGATCAAGCAATTATGGCAGGGTTGGGGCAGATTGGTGCGGCGGCGGTGCTGGGGCTGGCGGCCGCGGGTTCGTCGTTGGGCTCAGGGACGGCGGGCATGGCGGCCATCGGGGCATGGAAAAAATGCTACGCCCAGAACAAGGCCGCTCCCTTCATTCTGGTGACGTTCATCGGCGCGCCGATGTCCCAGACGATTTATGGCTTCATCCTGATGAACAAGATGCTGGAGCTGGTTTCAGCGGGCACGGTGGCCAACTGGGGCCTGATGCTGGGCGCGGGCCTGCTGGGCGGCTTGGGCATTGGCGCCTCGGCCTGGTTCCAGGGCAAGGCGGGCGCGGCGGGCGCGGATGCCATGGCCGAGACCGGCCAGGGCTTCGGCAACTACCTCATGACCTTGGGCGTCATTGAAACCGTCGCTCTGCTGGTCATGGTGTTCACCTTGATCAAGCTGTAAGCGATCGCGCCGGAATTGCACGCCCTTCAGCGCCCGTCCGGGCGCTGGAGGGCGTTTTTTTTGCGGCGTGGTGTCTCAATTTTTTCCTCTCTGCAATCATGGCTTGATTTGTTCTACGCCATG
>CAZFSE010000035.1:5420-28357 GCA_964521805.1 uncultured Verrucomicrobiota bacterium | reverse complement strand
TGCCCCCGCCGCACAACCGCCGGCCAGCACCACTCCAACCAGCCCCTTCCAACCCGTTAACCTTCTCATACCCCCTCCTTTTCATCCACTCCACAATCAGAACATCATTTCCGGAACAAAGACGACATCTCCCGGCTTGAGCAGTAAATCCTCCTGCGTCCGGCCCTTCGACCCCACGGCACGCAGGTTGACCTCGAATTGCTCCGCTTCGCCCCCGTTTGTCCGCCGGGTCACCCGAATGGCGGTATCGCGTGCGCTGGTATCCAAGCCCCCGGCCAATTGCACCGCACTGCTGACGCTCAAATCCTGGGTGGGTGGGATATTGACGCGCCCCGGCGTTTTGACCCGCCCGAGCACCGTCACAAAGCCCCAGGGAGAAATCAGCGCGGAGTCCTGCTCCTTGACAAACTCCACCACGACCTGCGGATCCACATAGTAGCGCGCATAGAGGCCCCGCAATTTCCGCTCAAAGTCATCCAGGGCCAGATCCTTGGCCATCACACTGCCCACCAGCGGAAGCGTAATCTCGCCGCTGTTGGACACCCGCTTGTTGGGCTCGTCAATTTCCTTCTTCCCGGAAACCAGTACGCTGACCTGGACCATCAACCCTGGTGCCAGGCAGGGGGCAGAGGGAGCGGAGGGCGAAGACGGCGGCGGCTGGAGGTTCGAGGGAACCTCCGCCACCTCTTTCTCCCCTTCCGGCGCCTGGGCGGGCCCAACAGAGGCGCATCCCACTCCCGCCATGACCAGGCTGATCCACAGAAAATAAATGGAAACTGTATGGTTCATTGGTGATTGGATGAATAGTAGCATGAACCATCATCCGATCCACACAAAAATACAGGTCCTAACGCTTCTCAAAAAGGCCTTGAAATGTCTTTTTGAGCTGTTCGCCCGTGGCTTTTAGATCGCCTTGGTTTTCCTTCAACGCTTTTTCCACGCTCCCCAGCAGGTTGGGAAGCTCGCGCACCGCGATCTCCGCGGACACCAAAGTGGCAATCTGCTGGATGCTGGTGACATGGTCATAGCTCCGGTCAATGCCCACGTCATAGGTCTGGGTTTCCGGCTTGTCCTGCCCCTGCACATAGCGCCGCAGGTCCACGGTCCCCAGCCGCAGGATCAGCCGGTCAATCTCCAGGCTCTTGGGAGGCTTCTCCTCCTGGGGGGCTTCAGGAGATGGGCCCGCAGGCACATCGCCCGGCGTTCCGGTGGTTTCTTCAGGCTTTCTGGAAGCAGGCTTGCGCAACCGGTCAAAGTTGGATTCGCCGTCTTCCTTGACTACCAGCACGGCGGAAGGGATGTCGAGCACAACCTCCGTGAGCCGGATTTGATCGCTGAACAAGGACGCCAGCTCATAGCGGACATGCACCCGGCGAATGTGGAGCGCGGTGGCATCAGGAAAATCATCGGGATTGATCAGCCTGACATCGTCGAGGTCAAAGGTCGGGCTCAACAGCCCGACCTGCACGGACCCAATCTCCAGATCAAACCCCGTCGCCCGTAAAACCGCCTGCCGGGCGGCTTTCTCAATCAAGAGGTTCCTCGCAATGGCCAGTGCGATAATCACCAACACCACCAGCACCACCAACCAGGTCAAAACTTTCATCATGTTGCGTCCCTTTCGCAAAAAGCACCTGGGCACTATACGGGGCTCCAGGACAAATGACAACCCCCCTAGACAAAACCAAGCCCGCCCCGTATGAATAGTGGTTTGAATTGGATGAGGAACCCTATGACAACATCCGAACTTGCGTTTTTGATTTTTGCGGTGGTGGGTGGGCTGGCGCTCTTTATCTTTGGGATGAATGTCATGACGGCGGGCCTGCGCCAGGCGGCCGGCTCCAGCCTCCGCCTTGTGCTGGCCAAGGCCACCAACAACCGTTTTTCCGGCCTGGCCATGGGCACCATCCTCGGCACCCTCGTGCATAGCAGTGCCACCACGGTCATGCTGGTGGGCTTCATCAACGCGGGCCTGATGACGCTGGCACAGTCCATCCCCCCCATGCTGGGCGCGAACCTCGGCACCACGGTCTCGATGCAGTTGATTTCCTTCAAGCTCAGCGACTACTGCTTCCTGGCCATCGCGCTGGGCTTCATCCTGGAGATGGCCTCGCCCAACACCAAGGCCAAGAACATCGGGCGCGCCCTGCTGGGGTTCGGCTTGCTCTTCCTGGGCATGAACACCATGAGCGGCGCGATCAAGCCCCATCGCGAGGTCTTTGCCAGCGTGCTGACCCGCATTCACGGAACCACCTACCCCAGCATCCTCATCGGCGTCGGCATCTCGGCGGCCGTCACCGCCATCATTCAAAGCAGTGGCGCGGTGATCGGCATGTGCTTTGCGCTGATCTCCGCCGGAGTCTTCACGGGGATCGAGCAGGTCTATCCCATCGTCCTGGGCGCGCACATCGGCACCTGCGCAAACGCCCTGCTCGGAAGCATCGGCACCAACATCGAGGCCCGCCGCTCAGCCATTTCTCATCTGGCATTCAACATCCTCAACAGCCTGCTGGCCGTGGCCCTCGCCCCCGTCATCCTGCGCCTGATCGCGATGACCTCCAACGATCTAATCCGCCAGACCGCCAATGTCCATACCGGCGTCATGCTGATGGGAACCGCGCTGGTCCTGCCCATCAGCCCCCTCTACGCCCGTATGATCACCTGGCTGGTCCGTTCCAAAAACCCGCCGCCCCAGCCCAGCTTCCTGGAAAACAAGCTCATCCCCTACCCCGAAAAGGCCCTCTATGCCGCCATCCAGGAGCTTCAACGCGTCTCCCGCATCTGTGCGCGAAGCCTCAAGATGACACTGGAAATCATCTTCACCAAGAACCGGCGCGACATTCAGGCCATCAAGCTCAATGAGAATGTGGTGGACGAAATCAAGCTGGCCATGAAGGATTATGTGGCCTCGCTGGCCACCCGCGCCCTCTCCCGGCGCCAGGCCATCCTCATCCAAAACCTCAACCGGTGCATGGCCGACATCGAGCGCATCGGCGATCACATTGACGAACTCTGCGACATCACCGTTCGCCGCCACAAAAACCCCAACGGACGCTTCAGCGGCGAGGTCCTGCAAATGCTGGTGGATTTGTACGAGGCCGCCGCCAAGGTACTGCATCTTGTCATTGAGTCCCTCAACCCAGAGAATCTCGATTTCCAGGCCATCGCCCAGTCCATCCTGAAGGCACGCGATGAATATGTGGAAAAAAGCATCAACGCCAAGGCCATGATGAACGACAAGGTCGCCAGCCATGAATGGCCGGCACTGATCGGTGTGTTCTTCAGCGAATATGGCGCGGCCTTGGACCGCATCGTCAAGCATGCCAAGATGATCGCGCTGACAGAGAAACAGCCCTATTTCTGGATCAAGCGCCAAAAGCTGTCCAAGATGGCTCAGGAAGCTCCCAATGTCGCCCTGCCCGCTAAAGTGGACGCGAAGGACTTCCTCGACCAGTTGCACTCAGAGAATTATCTGTAAGCCGGTCCGGATCAACCCATCGTACCGCTCACTGCTGTGGGCTTGCACGCTCAGTCAACCCCCTCTTTCATGCTGAGCCGCCGGGCAGGACGGCGCAGAGCGCCATCCTACGTAGGGCGGTGCTCCGCGCCGCCCTCTGGGATGAGGATTCTACTCAATCGAGATATCGTCAATGTACAAAATGCCCTCTTTCGGACGGGCGGTGTGATCCTCAAACACGAATACCAGCTCGGTCAAGGCCGACAAATCGCCAATAATGAAATCCTCGAGCGGGATCTCAAACTTCGTCCATTCCTTGGTTAATCCGTTCACATAGTAGACGCCTTTTTCGTCTTCCGTCTTCAGCTCAACCTTGAAACGGGGCGTGGCACCCTTCTCCCCATCGGCCTTGGCCCAAAACACCAGTTTGATGGCGTCGCTGGCGTCAAACCCATTGAGACTCATCCACAACCCGTTAAAGGCGGCACTGGGCGAATCCACATCATACTCCAACTGGAGGCAATACCCCGTCCCCTGGCGCGTGGCCTTGTCATCAAAATACTCCCGGCAGAATTGTGTGTTATCGGTCGGATCCTTTTCCCACGCCCCAAAATCGCCGCCAATATTGTTCGGCTTTTCACCCGAGTCAAAGTCCGCCATCATTGCCGCATGAGCTGAAATCCCCGTCACCGCAATGGCCATCATCACAAGCTTCTTCATGGTTGCTCCTCCATTAAATCCTTGAAACGTTCTCTGCCGAATTACGAAAACCTAATCACCATCATACAAAAAACGAACCCGTCTTGGACATTTACGGTCTTTTACACCTCCTAGACCCGCTATTCATTGCACAAATAGGGTTATAATACCCAAACATCACAGGATGGATGAAAGCGTAACACGTACTATTGACATCGCTCTCAATAACACCGATAAATGAAAACGTCAAGTTCACTTTTTTTATAAAATAATTATTGCAATCGCTCTCAAAATGATTTACGCTCTCTTCCATGCGAATGGATACTTTTCATATGGAGTTTCTGATGCAACATGCCTCAAAAGCAACTAGCAGAATGATTTTTCGTGTTTCCACGCTGTTAATCTCCGCTTTCTCGTTATCCGTCCATTTTATGCCATCCGTGGCAGAAGAAGTTTCTGTAAACACCTCTTTGACCAATGCACATCGTGTGAACTGCGGAGGCCCAGCCTACACCACTCCAAGCGGAATTCGCTTTGAAGAGGATCAGGAATTCTCCCCCGAAAAAGGCTGGGGCTACGTCGAAGGCTCCATGGGAAACGCCAATAAGGGGGCCAGCATTAAGGATACTGATTCACCCGACCTTTTCCTTACGGACCGTTGGGGCGTCAAAGAGTACCGCTTTCAAGTTCAACCCGGCATTTACACGGTCACCTTCTATTTTGCGGAGGTGTATTTCAAGGACAAAGCCAGCCGCGTCTTTGATGTCCTGATCAATGGGCAGGAACAAATCAGCGGGCTTGATATTTTCAAGCAAGCCGGTTTCGAGAAGGCCCTGCTGATCTCCAGAACCGTGAACGTGAGCGACGGCTGGATCGTGATTTCCGTCCGTGAGCTGGCAGACAAAGCGAAGTTCTCAGCCATCGCCATCGAACCGGCGACGGCCGACAAGACCCCTCCCCCCGCGCCCGCGACGATACAAGGCTACCCCCGCCGGGACTCCGTGGGCCTCGAGTGGAAGCCTGTCGAGGCCGATGACCTGCAGGGCTATTTTGTCCAACGCGCCCTCACCGGCACCGGCACCTTTGTCCGGCTCAACGCCCAGCCTCTTCGCGATCCTTACTACGTGGATCATGGCCTGGAAGACAAGGGGTTCTATATCTACAAAGTGTCCGCCGTGGATTATTTTGGCAACGAAAGCGAACTCAGCGCCCCCTTCAAGATCCGGGTCCGAGCCCAGGATGCCTCCGAACTCTCCTTTGGCATCAACGTGGGCGGGGCAGAATTCACCGATGCCACCGGACGCCGGTTCCTTTCTGACCACGCCTACAATCCCGCCAACGGCGCCGGCTATGTACGTCCGGGGTCCGCCATTTCCACCCCCAGCTCCAACACGGAAGAACCCTTCCGCTCGATGCGCCAAGGCCGAATGGTCTACCGCTTTGACCTCCCGTCCGATGCGTACCAGGTAACCCTCGGTTTTATAGACCCCTTCAGCCGGGAAAGCCTGGAACGCACCTTCAGCGTCTTCCTCAACGAATTCCGCATGCTCGATCAATTCGACATCATGGCTCAATACGGCAATCGCTTCCCCGCCGAAGTCCAGCGCACCTTCCGCGCCGGAACCAATGGCCTCGAGATCACCTTCCATCCGCAATACGGCCAGCCCCTGCTGTCCTTCATCCATGTTCAACCTGCCGCGGCGGATGCCAAACCGCCCGCCGCCCCCGTCATCACTCGGCAAATCGCCCGCGATGAAATCGTCTTTCTGGAATGGACCCCCTCCCCCGAGCAGGATGTCATCGGCTACCAGATCCTGCGCGCGGAAAAGGGCTCCAGTCAGTTCCAGCCCGCCGGTTGGGCGGGCATCCCTTCCTTCGTGGACCGCACGGTCAGCAATGGGCAGGTCTATGCCTATCAGGTTGTCGCATACGACGCCTCCCTGAACACCAGCGCCCCCTCCCAGACGGTTCACGCCGAGCCCAGGTTCCCCTCGGATGAAGAACTCCTGGACATCATCTCGCGCGCCGCCTTTGAATATTTCGCGCAGGAATGCGACCCCAGAACCTTCCTCACCCGCGACAAGAATGTGGCCAAGGTCATCAGCACCGCCTCCACGGGCTTTGGCCTCACCGCCCTCTGCGTCGGGGTTGAGCGCGGCTGGATGAGCCGGGAGGAGGCGGAACGGCGCGTCTATCTGGCTCTGCGCGCCCTCAACCACCAGCCCAGCAACAAGGCAGACGGCATGTTCTTCCACTACTTGAAGGGGGATGGATCCCGAAGCAGTGGTGGGTATGAGGACGTAACCTCCACGGTGGATACCGCCCTGCTGGCCTGGGGTGCCTTGGCCGCGGGCGAGTACTTTGGCGGACGCGTCCACAACGAGGCCTCCCTCCTGGTCAATCGCATGAACTGGAAGGCCTACATCAACAAGGACCGGGAGATGATTGCCATGGCCTACTGCCCTGCCAGGAAGAGCTTTGATGGCCTCTGGGATTATTACACCGATGAAGCGCTCCTGGTCACGTTGCTGGGCATCGGCGCCGTGAACCCGGACCACCGCATTCCCCCAAAGTTCTTCTACACCTTCCTGCGTGAGCGCAAAAAGTACAAAGGCATCACGGACATCGTCTGCACCTGGCCCGGCGCGCTGTTCACCTACACCTTCGCGCACTGCTGGATTGATTTCAAGACCCTGGGCCCCGACAACCCCGCCGCCTTGGGCATGCCCGCCGAGCTTCAAGCAGACTGGTGGTCCAACTCCGTCAAGGCCATCCAGGCCAATAAAATCTTCTGCGAGTTCATGGCCAAGCGCTTCCAGACCTTTGGCACGAATGCCTGGGGGCTGACCGCCAGCTCCGGGCCCGGCGGACGCTACACCGTAGCCGGCGCGCCCCCCTGCGGAGGCGGCGCGGACACCGGCGAGGGCACCCTGGCCCTCTATGGCGCCGGCATGTCCGTCCCCTTCCTCCCCGAGGACGCCCTCGCCGCGCTCAAGCACTACTACACCTTCCGTGATGAGCACGGAAACAAGCTCCTCTGGAAGGACGAATTTGATGGAGGGTATGGCTTGATTGACGCCTACAATCTCGACAAGAATTGGTTCTCCGACGAAATTCACGGCATCAATCATGGCCCCATGCTCCTGCTGATCGAAAACCACAGGAGCGGCCTGATCTGGAAGCTGATGTTGAAAAACGAATTTGTGCGCACGGCATTAAAGAGGGTCGGATACGCCCTGCCCTCGCCATAAACGGACGATTAGATGGGACGATGAAAAAGGAGGTGTCAAGGAGGCGCTTTTTTAGGGTTAGTTCATTCGTGTCTGGTTGTTTGGATAATCGGTTAATCAACAAAAAACAATAAGGAGTTCGATATGAAGAAGAATCGTTTGCGCGCCGGCCTGGCTGGCGTTCTGTTGCTGACGGCGGTGGGTGCGGCACAAGCCCAGAGTGTTCTGACCATTGCGGATTTCGACATCCCCCACCCCAATCAGCTGGGCGGCGGATACGGCGCCTTCTCCCCCAAGGCCGAAGAAGCCGTGTTTGTCACGGTGGAAACCATGGACTCGGAAGTCAAGCACGGGGAATCCGGCTCTTCCATGCGGCTGGAGTACAACGTGGGCAAGGCCGGTGCGTTTAATGGCTTCTGGATGAAGTTGGGCGGCGAGGACATCGCCAACAATTTCGACGGCTCCAAATTCACCAAGCTGACCTTCTGGATCAAGGGTGACACAGCCGTCGGCGTTCCCCGCACCTTGAAAATCGAACTCAAGGGCGATCCCGGAACACCCCTGGGCCGCGCCTACATCAAGGACATCGGCAATGAGTGGAAGAAAATTGAACTTCCCCTGGCGGATTACGCCAATCAGCGCGTGGATCTGACCAAGCTCAACGAGATTGTCCTCGTCTTCGAAAACGCCCAGGCGGCCCCCGGCATCAAAGGCGTCATCTGGGTTGACGACTTCAAGTTCGAATAGGCCCGTACCCGCATAAGCCCCCCGGAAACGGGGGGCTTTTTTTTATGCCCGCGTCTTCTGCCGAAGCGCCGCATCCATCAGCACCAGCGCCGCCATCGCCTCCACGATCGGCACCGCGCGAGGCGTCACACACGGATCATGGCGTCCCTTGGCCTCCAACACCACCTTGCGCCCCTCCAGATCCACCGTCGGCTGGGCCTTGGCAATCGTCGCCGGCGGCTTGAAGGCCACCCGGAAGCAAATGGGCTCTCCATTGCTGATCCCCCCCTGCACGCCCCCGCTCCGGTTCGTGGCCGTGCCCAGGCGCCCATCCTTCATCACAAAACGGTCATTATGCTCCGAGCCCCGCAGGCGCGTCCCCGCAAAGCCCGAACCAATCTCAAACCCCTTGGTCGCCGGAATGGACAGCATCGCCTGCGCCAGCGCCGCCTCCAGCTTGTCGAACACCGGCTCCCCCCACCCCGCCGGCACATTCCGGCACACACAGGAAAGGATCCCGCCCAGCGAATCGCCGGCCTCGCGCGCCTCCAGAATCGCCTGCTTCATTTTTTCGGCGCTCGCCGCATCCGGACAGCGGACCTCCGAGACATCCACCTCCGCACGCGAAAGAACCCTCTCGCTGAAATCGGGCGACTCCACCATTCCCACGGAACTGACCCAGGCCACAATCTCCACCCCATGCCACTCACGCAAAATCTTCTCCGCAATCGCGCCCGCCGCCACGCGCCCAATCGTCTCTCGAGCGCTGGAACGTCCGCCACCGCTTGAGGCATGAACGCCATACTTGGCCTGGTACGTGAAATCCGCATGGGAAGGCCGTGGAATATTCCGCATCTCCGCGTAATCGCCGGGGCGTTGGTCCTTGTTCGCCACCAGCAACCCGATCGGCGTACCCAGCGTCAGCCCCTTCTCCACGCCGGATAGAATCGTCACCTGGTCCGCCTCCTGGCGGTCCGTCGTCATCCGGCTCTGCCCCGGACGGCGGCGGTCCAACTGCGCCTGAATGTCCGACTCCGAGAGTGCGATGCGCGGCGGGCATCCATCCACCACCGCCCCCACCCCCTTGCAGTGCGACTCTCCAAACGTGCTGACCCGAAAAATGGTTCCAAACGTGCTCGACATAACCTGTTTCTCCGCCGCACACCATACACCCCGCCCCCACGCCCGCGCAAGCCAGAGTTCCCAGCCTGCGTGAGCAGGCTCTGCCGCCGTTCTTCTGGAGGGAATGAACGCGAATCAACGCGAATACAATGGCCGGACCATCCGAAATCCCCCGGCCTTGCGCCGGAGTGTATAAGGCAGAGGCCATCCTGGCCTCCCTACTTTGTTCCTGTGGGCTTGCACGCTCAGTCAACCCCATCTGTCATGCTGAGCCGCCAGGGCGCCTGCGCGCCCGGCGTGTCGAAGCATCTCCCGCCGCCCCTACTCATATTTTATTCGTTGCCAAAATAGACAAAGAGATAACCACACGGATGCCAAAGGCGACCCACGGATGCGGAGAAGCAAGACCCCTCAGATTTTGTACTACTATCCGTTGTTTTCTTGTTTTTCTGACAAGTGACAGACTCGAAAGCGGGAAGTTGCCGCGTTTATGGCCTTCCTGTAAGGGGGCATGGTGGCCCCAGCCTTATACACCCCGGCGCAAGGCCGGGGGATTCGGATAGCGCCGCAGGCTGGCTCCCATCACGCCCATCTCCAAGCCCCAGAATTCAATCCGTTTGGTTGCGGCACTGCCGCGATGGGCCTCTTGTGGCAACCGAAGAGGGACGGCGAGGCCGCCATCCCTCCCGCTTGACTGTCCCTGCCGCCTTCCGCGGGAGCTGCGGTTGGCTCGAAAGTTCACCCAGCCGCTCACGCGTCCTGCTTCAGCGTCCGTTCCTGATGTTCAAACGCCAGGCCCACATGTCCCGCAATGGCTTCCAGCCAGAAGCGCTCCTCATCGGTGAACGGCTGGTCCCCGGTGCGGCCCAGGAAAAACTGGCCAATGGCCCGGTGCCCAATGGGTATGGGGGCCAGCAACACAAACCCCAGCTTCAGCATCTGAATCAATTCCGGGCGGGGCATCACTTTGGCAATCTTGACCGGCGCACTGCACACCTCCACGGTCTGCATGCACTTGACCGCCAAACAATCCGTTTCCGCCATGCTGAACCGAAAATCGCTCGCCTGCACCATCGCGTTGCGCCCCGCATACAAGCGCCCCATCACGTAATTGCGGGCCTTGTCATAGAAGGCGGTAAACACGCATTCCGGCGCCAGGCAACGATAAATCGCCTCCTGTGCGATCATCAGGATGTCGTTGAGATTGGCGCGCTTCTGCACCCCCATCATCAGTTCGGAAAGGAAATGACCCAGCATGATCCGCGGATCCTCCCGGACCGGCAGGGCCTCCGGCTCCTGGAATCCCATCGTCAGGCTCGCCGCCACCTCGGCCGAACTGACCTTGCCCCACTCGGCAATCTTCGTCATCATCTCAATATCCTGCCGCGAAAGACTGAAGAAGCGGGACAGGTTCTCGTCCGCCTCGCCGGTGAATTCCAGAAAACGGGCCAGCGTCATGTCCTCCACCTTCAACAACACCCTCATCCGCTTCTCCGCCTCGCCCATCGACTCCCCGCCAGAAGGCTTGTTGCCAAACAGCATATCGGCAATGTCCCCCGCCAGGTGGACCATCACACTCGAAGGATTGGACAAGCCATCCTCATCCCGCAGGCCCTGCCGCATGCTGTCCGGCAGATTCCAGGCCTCCGCGATCGCCCGCGTGATTGCGGCATACCGGACACCAAACGCCTTGTCACAGGCCTTGTTCATGTCCAGCTTCTCCTTCATCAACAGCCGCTCCATCTCCTGGTAACGGTCGGGAAAGCAGTTGGCCAGCAGGAGGCGGGGCAGTTGATGCATCAACCCGCTCACAAAAACTTCTTCCGCATTGGGGCACCGGGCCTGGCGGGCCAAACTCATCGCCACCGATCCCGTGAAATACGAGCAGACAAACAGCCGGTACAATTCCCGGCTCCGCGCGTTCTCCCGCGTCTTCTTAAAAATCGAAAGCCCCAGCGCCAGGGACTGCACCTTTTCAAAGCCCAGCAGGATGACGGCAAAAGAGACGGTCTTGATCGGCGAGCGCGTTCGATAGGCCGCCGAATTGGCGAGTGTAAGCACCGCGGACGTCAGTGCCGCATCGCGCATGATGATCGAGGTCAGGTCGGCGGTCTGCGTCTCCTTCTTGTCCGCCAAGTGGCACAGGGCCGCCACATTCTGGTCCAGTGCAGGCAACTGGCCCTTCTTGCGCATCTCGTTGACCAGTTCCGCCACTTTTGAGGTTTCGTCCATGCCAGAACCTTTCCCCGGGGAGAACACGCCTCGCCGGTCTCTCGCAAATCACTCTACGCCACTCCCCCGCCACAAGGCAAGTCCCCGTAAAAAGAAGGCCGTGGTTTGTGCCGGTTCGCCTGGCCGCGTTGTTGAACATTTATCGCGGGGCTCTTCGAAGCCCCTTCAGCCCCGACCAAAACAGATACAACAGGCGATCTCCCCCCGCCCACAACTTGATCATCAACAGGAGGAACAAGGGGTGCCTCCTCAACAGGCGATGACGGCTGATTTGGAGGATGGCCCTGTCCGACAATGGCCTTCGCCTGGCCGCGAGATAATACAGGGCGCACCAGAACATGTTGGAGGGATCTCTGGAGAAATCCATATTGCGATTCCACCGGTTCTGTTCAAAGGACTCCCGCCGATGATCCTCGACATCCTCCGCCGTGATCCTCTTGGCCGCCAGCAAATGGCGCGTGAGCTCGTACTCCGGGAAATGAGTCAGGGTGTGCATGTTCACAAAGAACGGCTTGGGCATCCGAAGAATCAGGGCCAGCGTTTCCTGCCGATCTTCCTCTGTCTCCAATGGGTTCTCCACAATAAGGTCACATCCATACGCCACCCCAAGGTCATTAAGCGTTTTGGCGGCCGCTACGATTTCCTCGTTCGTTTCGTTCCGCTTGAACTCGGCATGCCTCAGCCTCTCCGCCCCCGTCTGGATTCCGAAAGCCATATGCATAAGACCGGCATCCTTCAGGGTTCGCACAATCTCCTTCTTGATGGTCTTTGGATGGCCGTTGCAGCTGAAGGGGAGGCCGATTCTGGCCTTGTACTGCCGGCAGAAATCCATGACCCATTCCGCATGGTACGAGAACACGTCATCCTCGAAACGGATGCAGGCGGGCGCGTACGCTTTCTGAAGGTGCTCCAATTCACGGATAACATGCTCAACGCTTCTCTGCCGGACGTACCGCCCCTTGCCTTTGTATAGATCTCGCAGAATCCCGTTGCCGCAGAAGGTGCATCGGAAAGGACACCCTCTCGACGTCATGAAATTCAGCCCCAGCGTACTCAACACGTCGGCGTAATCGCAGGGGGAAATCCGTCCGCCTTCGAGATAGCATTTGTTCCTGCTGGAGTAGTCGGGAAACGGTATCGTGTCCAAATCCTGGATCAACGGGCGCAATTCATTCCGGATGATCGTCTCTCCTTTTCGAATCCACAAATTCCTGATCTCATCGCTCGGACGGCCCGTTGACATCTTTTCCACCAGCTCAACCAGTGCCTCATCCCCCTCCCCAAGACAAACCATATCCGCGACCTGCAGGCATTGTTCAGGTCGAATCGTGGCATGGATGCCTCCCCACAACACCGGGGTGTCCGATTGGGATTTGATCTCCCGGGTAATTTCGGAGGCCAACTCGAAGAATGCTGACATAACGCTGATGCCGACAAGGGCAGGATTCACCTGCCGGACGTGCTTCACCAGGTGTTTGACCTCATCAGGTGAATATCGGTCAAATGTGTTGTGAGGATTTCTCCTTCTGAAGAAGAAGGTGTGAACCTGGAACCCCGCCTGCTCAAGCACCGCATGCAACGTGCGGATGGCATTCGACTCCGTGTTGTACAGGGAGATTAATGCAACACAGAAGCCGGCGGACGTCTTTTGCCCAGCCGGACTTTCTTGAATCAAGGGCTCAGGATTTGCATTCATTGGCCGCACTCACGCTTGTCTCAGCGAAACGATCCACGTTGCCGATCGCCAAGAAATCACCTTCCACGCGGAGCAGGCACACGCCTGCTGGGACCTGCCTGAAAAGAGTCTGCTTGGCGGAGACAGTAGCGAAACCGGGCGGGAAGCGTCAACAGGAACAACTTTTAACGGGCCGGGGCCTGTAATAAAAAGCTTTCCTCACCAGGGGAAATAAACTGTTATAGGCCTGCCGATGACAACGCCAGGACAAAATGACAAGACCATTGATCTGGAGCCCGCCGATCTTGAGGCGCTGGCCTCCATGCCGCCTGCTGAATCGGAGATGCAGATCATCAACCGGAAGCTGGCGGGCCGCTATGAACTGCTCGAAATCATAGGCACCGGAGGCGTCGGCGCCGTGTACCGGGCCTTCGACATCACCCTCCAGCGGATGGTCGCCATCAAGGTCATCCGCTCCAAATTCCGCGTGTCCGACCGCATCATGGAGCGGTTTCGCGAGGAGGCGATGATTGTGGCCTCCCTGGCCCATCCGCACATTGTTCACATTCATGAAATCATCGAGTGCGAGCTGACGCCGCTGATTGTCATGGAGTACGTCCAGGGGCGGAATCTGGAACAGCTCATCCGCGAGCGGCGGCTCGACCGGCGGCGCCTGCTGGACATCCTCATCTCCGTCTGTGAAACCATCGCCCACGCCCACGCCCATGGCGTCATTCACTGTGACATCAAGCCGGAGAACATCCTGATCAGCGAAGAGGGCCTCGTCAAAATCGCGGATTTCGGGATCGCCCTGCGAGTGAACCCGGAGGAGGAGCACGGCGCGGAGCCCAAGATGGTCATGGGAAGCCCCGCCTTCATGTCTCCGGAGCAGGCGCGCGGAGATCGCGCGGAAATCACCAGCGGGACCGACATCTTCGGGATTGGCGCCACGCTATACTATGCACTGGCCGGCGCGCGCATTTTGGAGGGCACCGGGCGGGAAATTCTGAACCAGTTAAAAAGCGCAACCTATGCCCCGCCCCGTTTCCGGGACTCGTCCATTCCCGTGGATCTTCAAATCCTGTGCAGGAAATGCCTGGAGCGCAATCCAGAGGACCGGTATCGAAGCGCCTGGTTGCTGGCGGACGACCTGCGCCGTCTGCAGGAGGGTCTGCCGATTTCCGCGCGCACCTACTCCTGGCCGGAGAAGATGTGGCGCGCCGTTCAGTATCGCAAGCGCAATTCCCTGTTTGCCCTGGGCCTGGTCCTGATTGCGCTGGCCTTCTTTCTTTCCCTGCAAATGATCCAGTACCGCACCACCCGCCACACCATCAACAGCCTGCTCAAGGACAAGGTGAAGGGGCTGGCCGCCACCGCCGCCCTGCTCATTGATCCGGGCGAGGTGGACGCCCTCCGCACACCGGCGGACCGTGAGAAGCCCGCCTTCAGCAACTTGGTGGCTACCTTGGAGGCCATCAAAAGCCGCAACGAGCATATCGCCTTCGTGTATGTCGCCCGCCGGGCGGAGAAACCGGGCTTTGTCTCTTTTGTGGCCCTGGATTCCATGACCAACGCGCCGGCGTCTTCCACGGCGGCACCCGAGCTGGACATCGGGAGCCTGTTCAGCGAGTCGCCCAACTATCCCGACCTGTTCGAAGGCTTTGAGCGGCCCTCCGTGGATCGAAAGCTCAATGTGCTGGATGAGTGGGGCGTTGGGCTTTCCGGCTATGCCCCCATTCGAGATCAAAACGGGGTCGCAATCGCCCTGGTGGGCGTGGACGTCAAAAGCGACGAACTCACCCTGGTCTTCCGGCAGATTGACCGGATCTATCTGCTGTCCCTGAACCTTTCCCTGCTGTTGGCCGCCGTCATGGTGGTCCTGATCCTGCGCTGGCGCGTCGCCTATTGGGACCGCCGCGCCGCCGCCATCCCGCATGAAAACCCACTCCGTCCCCCGCCCTCCTTCGCGCCATGAGGCGCATGAACAAAGAGAACACGCAATACGATTGTATTCTGGGGATGAGATTGATAGTATTGACACATGGACAAGTCGCAAATAACCATGCGGCGCATGGCGGATACCCAGGGCAACGAAGCCGTCGCGGGAACGCCCGCTGAGCGCATCAGCCTTGTCTGGCCACTCACATGTGAAGTGACTTCTTTGAGCAAGCGTCACGATGCTGAACGAAGACTACAGAGAAATGTTACACGCGTTAGCCGACGAGAAGGTTAGATTCCTTCTCGTAGGAGCCTACGCTCTTGCCGCACACGGGTATCCGCGGGCCACGATGGACATTGACATCTGGGTGATGCCTTCGCCCGGAAACGCCGATGCTGTTTTGCGGGCCTTGACCCGCTTTGGCGCCCCTCTGCACACTCTTTCCAAAAGCGATCTTGAGCGTGAAGGCATGGTCTTCCAGATTGGTGTTGCTCCCAGAAGAATAGACATCATCACGTCCGCGTCCGGACTGCAGTTCGAAGACGCATTCCAAAACTCCACCGCGGTGGAAATCGAAGGCATACAGGTGCAGATTCCCTCTGTGGCCGACCTCATCATCAACAAGCGGGCATCAGGAAGAACCAAGGATCTGGCTGACGCGGAAGCCTTGGAGGAACTGGACCATTCCAGACCGGACAGTTGAAGCGATGCTGGACGGCGGCGTGCGCAGATTACGTTCTGCGCGCAAACACATGCAAGGCATTCAAGCCCACCAGCGCCAGGACGGCCAGTTGCAGAACAGACCCGCCCAACAGCGTGATGCGTTCAAAGAGCGCGAGCCCCAGGAACACCAGGTTGGCCACGATGGCCAGGGCCAGGCTGAACTTCTCCGCGGCCACTGTCTGGCGACTGATGGAGACCGCATCATAGAGGCCGTTAAGATCATTATTCAGCAGGGCGACATCCGACGCCTCGATTGCCAGGTCACTGCCCAGGGCGCTCATGGCAATGCCCACATCCGCCACGGCCAGGGCCGGCGCATCGTTGATGCCGTCGCCCACCATCCCCACCAGCAAGCCCCGGCGCTTCTCTCCGTTTAGGCGGACCATCTTCTGATCCGGCATGCAATCGGCCACCACTTCATCCACCCCCACGGCCTCCCGCACGCGCTCCGCCGTTTCACGATTGTCGCCCGTCACCATCACCAGGCGCTTGATGCCGGCCTGGCGAATGCGTTGCAGGATGGTTTTGGCCTCGCCCCGGATTTCATCCTCCAGGGCAATGCCCCCCAGGATGCGGGTGCGATCCGCCACCAGCACGGCGGTATAGCCCTGCTGTTGGGTGCGCGCCAGCCAGTCATTGACCTCGGGTGGAATTTCCCGGCCATCCTCCATCAGCCAGAGCGCGCCCACCTTGAAATACAAATCGCCCTTCATGGCACAGGCGCCCCCACCCTCGAACTCATGAAACTTGTCCGGCGTCGAACCCGCCACGTGGCGGGCAGTGGCATATTCGCAGATGGCCTTGGCGATGGGATGCCCGGAATGTTGTTCCACCATCAGGGCCGACCGCAACAAGTCCTCTTCGGACCCCGCGCCGAAGGTAGCCAGAGAGGTGACCTTGGGCCGCGCATAGGTCAGCGTGCCGGTCTTGTCCAAGAGGAGAACAGAAACCCGCGCCAGAGTTTCCAGGACGGAAACGCCCTTGAAGAGAATGCCCCGTCTCGCGGCGCGCAGAAGCCCCGCGTAGAGGGTCAGCGGACCGGCCAGGATCAACGCCGCCGGCGAAACCGCCAGCATCACCACCAGCGCCCGCCGCAGGGCCTCCAGGGTGGACAACCCCTCCCGGGCATGCTGGACCTGGCCATAGACCATGAAGACCACGAGGCCGAGCACAAAGACCGCGCCCACATAATAGCGGGCAAACCGGTCCATCAGGCTGTCGCGGCGCGAGACCTTGCTCAAGGCCTTATGGACCAGGCGGTCCACCTGGGCCAGCAAGGTGTCGGCGCCCACCTTTTCGGCGCGGATTTCGATGGCGCCGGATTCCGTGATGCCGCCCGCCAGCACGCGATGCCCGGACACCCGCACCTGATAAATGGACTCGCCCGTCAGCGCCGCTTCATGCACCTCGGCCTGGCCGGAGACCACCACGCCATCCACGGGAATCGTCTGCCCCTGCCGGACCACGACAATCTGATCCTTCTGCAGTTCGTTCAACGGGATTTCCTTCTGCCCCTCGCCGTCCCGGATCGTGACCCTCCGCGCGCCCAGCAAACCGCTCAGGGAAATACCCTGCGCCTGGCGTGCGGCCTCCTGCGTAAGGACTTCGGCCAGCAGGGAAATGAGGATGACGACCGCCGCTTCCAGCCATTGCCCTGTCCCAAGGGCCGCGAGGGCAATCACCCAAACCAAAAGGTCCGCCGTGGCGCGGGCGCGCCGGAACATGTCCGCCAGGCACCGGAAGAGCGAGGGCAGAGCCAGCAGAATCGCCGTGCCATTGATCAGCAGATACTCCCTGGCGGGAAAGGCATAGGCGGCGCCCTTCCGAAGAGCCAGCACGTAGGAACCCGCCACCAGCAAGGCCGTAAACAACAAACGCAACCGCAAGGCATGGCGGGCCCATCCTCCGCCTGGCTTTCCACGGACTGTGCCTCTGACCTCTGTTTCTGCTGGTGTCGCCATCGCAAGCTCCCTTCATCTACCGAAGAACGGATGCGAGGCAGAATACCCATTCCATGAAAAGAATCAATGCCGCGAAAATGCGGAGTTCCCCGGGAAAAAGAGGAAACAGGCTTTTTCGTGAGAAGAAGCCCTTCTCACACCTGCCTGCGCCATGGAACGCAGGCAGGCGTCTCGTTCCTATGGCAGATCCAGCGGCGGATACAGGCGCATATCCAACGAATCCTGCATCAGGGTCTTCATGGCCGGCACCGCTTCACGCAGAACCGGATACTCGCTTAAATCCATCTCCGCCAGCTGATAGCCGCCGCCCACCTGTGACATGAGCTGGTTGATCAGGGGTTTGTTTTTTACGATCGAGGTGCCGGCACCCGCCCCGCCAAACGTCCAGACCGTGAGGAGCACAAGCTGGTTGTCGATGATCCAGAAGGCCGGGTTTCCAGAATCCCCACCCACCTTGCTCTCATAAAATGCAAGGCGGTTCGTATCGAGCGGGGTGATGAAGCTGGCCAGGGCATTCGTGGTATTGGCGGCCTGGAGGAGCGTATTCACATCGGTGACCAGCGCTTTTTCCTCCTGGTCCAGGCACAAACCAGGCAGATACATGCCATAGGTGTTCTGAAATTTATTGCTCCACGAATCAGGCAAAACCCGCGCAAACGTGATCTCAGAGGGCACGTTGGCGTCCAACAATCCAACTCCAAAGTCCGGGCAGTAGCCAGACCCCAGCACATTCCTCGTTGCAATGACCGTGCGTTCAACCACCGAGTTTGTTTTCGAAATGAACCGCATCACGGCTCCAACCGGAGGAGGAAAATGGGCGGCATACAGCACGTGGCGGGGACTGATCAAGGTGCCCGCATAGTACACCCCGCCAGAACTGTTCCAAGGGCTGATGCAGGTCAGATCCAAGTCGTACGCCCAGCCATTGGTGTTCCGGATGTACACGGGAGGATTGGCCGCATGCTGTTGGCTCGCATATATGCGGAGGGACGCGGCCGCTGTTTTCCCGGCAAGGCGATGATCCACTGAATTGCTGATGGCCCGCGGAAGGGGCTGAATGAGATCAAAGCAAAACAACTGCTTGAGCTGTCCCCCATTCAACGCCGCATAGTCATTCGCCTCCAGCGCGGAGGCGGTCCATGGGTATGGCCCCTGCTCCATGCCCGGCGGCCAGGCATCCGTTCGCCCGGCCTCGAGCAGGCGGTCATAAAACACCGCCGCCACATTCTTGGCCTGTCCTTGATTCACCGGAAGGAAATCGCCGGCCTCCTGAAATCCAGCCACCGTGGCCTTCACGGACGGGCCGGCACCCATCGGCAACCGGGCCTCCATTTCCTCAAAGGCCTTGGCCGCCAGCCATTTCAATTGCCCCTGATTGGCCGGCGCATAATCGCTGGGCGCGGCGTTGGACAGCACCACCCCGCGCCTTGCCCACCAGGCAGGTTCATGGCCGGGATTCTCCCCCTGCACCGCACAGGCACAACCAAGAATAGCCGGCAGGATCCACAACGGTAAACGCATCTTCATACAGGCACCTCAAAGTGGCCGATTTTTACACCGGCGATTAGGGAGCGCGATTGGTAAAGGTTCCCATGGAAAGGTTGCCTTGGGGCGGCACGTAAGAAAGCACCGCCGGACCGGCCACATTCAATCCCCCCGCGCTGACCGTGCCGGTCACCGCCCAGTTGCCCACGGAATTCATCTCCGCCACAGGGCTCTGGGTGCCCATGGCGTCAAATCCATAGAAACGGATGACGCCATCATTGGGCCGGCTTCCACCCCGTCCACAATAGAACTCCACGCTCCCGCCCCGCCCGTTGGGCACCACCGGCGTGGAGCCTGGACGAAGCACAACATTGCCGGGGATTGTGCCATACACACCGCTGGCCGTTTCAATCAACACAGACCCCGAGTTCCGGGCATAGGGAGGCGTTGCCGAAGCAATCCGGAGCGTCGGCGATGGCCCATTGGGATCATAGGCGCCCACCAGGTTTGTGAGGCCACCGATCTGAACCGCCGACAGCGCATCCATGGTCATGGAAGGGGTAAACAACTGGTCAACAAAAAGCGCGCCCACCTGCATTCGATCTTTCACGCTGAGGGAAAAATCCGTCAGGTTCAAATACTGGGGCTGATAGTATCCAACCCCCTCGAAGGAAATACGGTTCCAAGAGGCCGTCCAGGCCAGTGTGTAAACCCCCGTCATCCGGGCATTCGAGAGAAAGGCCACCTGTACTTGATCACGAAGAACACGGACGTTGACCCCGTAGGCGGTGGTGTTCAGCAAGCGGAAGGAAAGCTGGTAGGGCAAAGGCCCGCCCTGCCGGTTTGTGTAAACCGCCACGCCACCCTGCGGATTAGGGGCGGCCACCTGAATGCGAATTGCGCCAGGAACCCACGAGGCGTAGGCATTGTTGGTCCAGCCGTTCAAAAATGGATTCGCAACAAAGGAATCTGTCGCGAGGAGGTGGCCCGGCGTCCAGCCAACATAGCGTTCGTCCAGTTCCTCCACCGCCAGATCATTCAGCCCAATTGAACCGTCCGCGATGGCAGGGCCCGATACCGCGCCCGGGGCGAGATGCTGGGAATCAATCGCGCCAGACGCCACCTTGGAAGCTGTAACCGCACCTCCCGCCAAGTGTGCGGACTCAATGGCGCCGGCGGCAATCATCCCCGCCGTGACACCACCTTCACGCACACGGTCTGCCATCAAAGCATACGCTTCCGGCAAAAACGGCGTGCGTGGCCCTTGAAGGATTCCATTCACCCACACTTCCAAAAAGGCCTGGCCCGTGATCAGGGCATTTGTGAGAGAACCCTGCACGGTGGTATCGCCGAGAACCGTAAAATAGTACCCCCCCTCGACCACAACGGTGTCGCGATCCTCATACCAACAAACCCCATTTGAAACACTGCCAAAGAGCCGCAGAGAAAGAAGAACCTCTCCGGTATAGGGAACTCCCGCCACCTCATACCAGCCATCATAGTGGATCTGCTGAGGAATCTGCCCCCGAACCATTCCCGTCAGACAACAAACAACCCAGACCGAAAATGCCACGATCCTTCTCATCACTCATCCTCCCTTTTTGGTTTGATTTGACTGACAACACACTTGCAGGAAATGAGGGAGCGGAGAACATCTGCGATAGCGTAACCCAATCTCAGCCCAGTTGAACGACACCCCATATCCCTTCCGACTTCCCTTCCCTAATACAGTCGTTAACAATGTTTTTTACGTGAATTTTGTCTTATATATAAATATAGAGCGATTGCAATAAAAAAATGTCTGCGATTTATGCTTTTTGCACAAATCCTTGGCGAGGCTGGAGGTTGCGGAAATGCCGCCGACGTCGCCAAGGATTTCGGCAACAAAGGAAGACCGGATACCAGATTGACACTGCCGGGGGCGGCAGGTAGGTTATCGCACATGAAAAATAAAGCCCCTCATGTGTTGGTCACCGGCGCCGCCGGGTATATTGGGTCGGTCCTGGTTCCTGAATTGCTGGCGCGGCAGTATTCTGTCACCGCGCTGGATAATTTCTCCTACGGGCAGGCCACCCTCCTGGATTGCTGTCACCACGAGGGCCTGAACATTGTCCGCGGCGATGTCCGCGACGAAGCCCTCCTGAAGAAGTTAGTGCCGCAGGCGGATGTGATCATTCCTCTGGCCTGCCTGGTGGGTGCGCCGTTGTGCGCCCAGAAGCCCGTGGAGGCTCGCACGATCAATCTCGACGCCATCAAAAGGCTGTTGGACCTCAGCCGTCCGGACCAGCGGTTCATCTCCCCAACCACGAACAGCGGGTATGGGGTCGGCGAGGAAGGCGTCCATTGCACGGAGGAAAGCCCTCTGCGCCCGGTTTCGCTCTACGGCACGCTGAAGGTGGACCTGGAGAAATATCTGCTGGCGTCAGGCCGGGCGGTCTCCCTGCGGCTTGCAACCGTTTTCGGAATCAGCCCGCGCATGCGCCTGGACCTGCTGGTCAACGACTTCACCTACCGAGCCGTCACGGACCGCTTCGTGGTGCTCTTTGAGGCGCACTTCAAGCGCAACTATATCCACGTCCGGGACGTGGTGCGCGCCTTCCTGCATGCCATGGATCACTTCGACACCATGAAGGGGCAGGCGTATAACGTCGGCTTAAGCGAGGCCAACCTCTCCAAGATGGAGCTGTGCCTGGAGATCAAGAAGCAGATCCCCGAGTTTTGCATCATGGAGTCGGAGGTCGGCAAGGATCCGGACCAGCGCAATTACATCGTCAGCAACGAAAAGATCGAGAAGACCGGCTATCAACCGCAGGTCTCCCTGCAAAAAGGCATTGCGGAGCTGATCAGGGGCTACCAGGTGATCCGCCGAAACCAGTATTCGAACGTGTAGCCCGCCAGGAAGCACAGGGTGAAATGACTACAGCGGAACAAACCCTCGGACAGCGGCTGGGCGTCACGGCACCCATCACCCCGTTGCGCTTTCAGATCGCACGCCTGATAAAGGAATATCCCTCTCCCGGCGCGGAAAAAGTCGAAGACTGGCTGTTGGATGTGGCCAATGTCCGGGGGGCCGGTTTTGTGCTGAGAAATCCTCCGCGCGACCCCTCTTTTCAAGCGCCGCCCCTGGAAGAGCTCTCCAACGAGGAACTGGCCGCGGCCATCTGCCAGACGAACCGGCTGGACCGGCCTCAGATGCTTCGCGCGGCCGCTCAACTAATATCCGGTTGCCTGGTTTCTGCCGAATCCATGGTATTTATCGCACACCGCGAAAGGGTGGAATTGGTGCTGGCAGAACTGGCCCGTCAAGCTCTTCATGTAGAGCCTTCGCATCCGGTCTGGTCGGAAATTTCAACGCGTCTAGGAAAGATTCCAGCACCCCGTTCCCCCCTTCTGCACTGGACCCGTTTGGCCCTGCCCATTCCGGACGCGCGGGGTGTCAATGCGGTGGGATGGAGACTGATAGCATGATCCATGCGGCCATCATCCTTTTTGAATTGATGCGGTATGACCCGCAGGATTTGTCGGACGCCCGTTTTATCATTGAAAAATCCGGCTTCACCGCGAATGATATAGGGTCTTGGATTGAACGGGCGCGAGTTCCGGACGTTCAGGAGATTCGGGAGCAGTTTGCACTATGTATAAAAGAATTCTACTAACCGGCGCGACGGGGTTTCTCGGGCATCACATC
>CAZFSE010000035.1:0-5320 GCA_964521805.1 uncultured Verrucomicrobiota bacterium | reverse complement strand
TATGTATAAAAGAATTCTACTAACCGGCGCGACGGGGTTTCTCGGGCATCACATCCTGCCCTGCATGAAGGCCGCATTTCCTGATGCGGAGCTGATCGCCGTCGGGCGCAAGGATGCCGACCTGCTCAAGCCCGGCGAACCGGAGCGGCTCCTGAAAGAGACCCAGCCGGATGCCGTGGTGCATCTGGCGGCCAAGTCGGGCGGCATCATTGACAATAAGAAACGCCCGGCGGATTACTTTTATGAGAACCTGGTGATGAACACCCACACCTTCGAGGCCGCGTTCCGGCAGGGTGTGAAAAAATTCCTGACCCTGATGGGCGGCTGTTCGTATCCTTCCAAGGCGGCCTCACCCATCGGCGAGGACCAGATGTGGAACGGCTACCCGCAGATCGAGAGCGCGGGCTACTCGGTGGCCAAGAAAATGCTGTTGGTGCAGTCTTGGGCGTACCGCGTCCAACATGGCTTCAATTCCGTGGTGCTGATCCCCGGCAATGTCTATGGCGAGTGGGACAACTTCAACCTGGAGCAGTCGCACGTCATCCCTGCCCTCCTCCGCAAGTACATCGAGGCGCAGGAAAAAGGCCAGCCGGAAGCCATCGCCTACGGCTCCGGCAAGCCCACGCGCGATTTTGTCTATGCGGGCGATGTGGCCGCCACGATCCCCTGGTTCCTGAAAAATTATGATTCCAGCGAGCCGGTCAACATCTCCTCCGGCACGCGCATCTCGATCCGCGAGCTGACGGAAACGATTGCCACGGTTACCGCCTTCAAGGGCCGCATTGCCTGGGATGCCAGCAAGCCCGATGGCCAGATGGACAAGATCTTCGATGTCAGCAGACTGCACTCGCTGGGCCTGAACTGCCCCACGCCGCTAAAGGAAGGGCTCCAGCGGACGCTGGCCTGGTTCCTGCAGGCCCGCAAGGAGGGGACGGTCCGGATCTAGCCGGCGCGCATCATGATTATCTCGCGCACACCTTTTCGCATCAGCTTCTTCGGCGGCGGCACGGACTTTCCCGAATTCTACTCCGCCCACGGCGGCGCCGTCCTGGCCACCACGATTGACCGGTATTGCTACATCACCATCCACCGACTGGCGCCGTTCTTCAAGTACCGCTTTAAAGCCAATTACGCCAAGACCGAGACCGTGCAATCCCCCTCGGAGTTCCAGCACCCGCTGATCCGCGAAACGCTCCTGCAGTTGGATTTCCAGGAGGGACTCGAGATCGCGCACGTGTCAGACCTGCCGGGGCGCACCGGCCTGGGTTCGTCCTCCTCCTTCACGGTGGGCCTGCTCCATGCCCTGCATTCATTCCGCAATGAAAGCGTGGACGCCGCCAGACTTGCGCGCGAGGCCATTGAAATCGAGCGGATCCGCGTGGGCGACCCCGGCGGGCATCAGGACCAGGTCATGGCCGCGCACGGCGGATTCCTCCAGGTCGAGTTCTCTGGCGCGGATCAGTTCACGGCTCATCCGTTGTCCCTGGCCGCGGAGCGAAAAGCCGATTTTCAAAGCCATTTGCTGATGTTTTACACGGGCATGGAACAGGGGGCGGACCATATTCTGCAAGAACAGCGCAAGCGCGTGAAGCAAAATACCGCCGCCCTGCTGGAACTGCGGGCGATGGTCGAGGCCGCATCCTCAATCCTCACCGGCACAGAGCCCCTGGCGCAGTTCGGGTGCCTGCTGGGTGAATCCTGGAAGCGCAAAAAGAGCCTGTCCTCCGGCATTAGCAATGGCCTGGTGGACGACGCCTATGCCGCGGCCCTGGCCGCCGGCGCACTCGGAGGCAAATTGCTGGGCGCGGGAGGCCGGGGCTTCCTGCTCTTGTTTGCGCCACCTCCAACCCATGGACGCATCCGCGAGCGCCTGGCCGCCCTGCAGGAAATCAAGGTGGGCTTCTCCGCCCAAGGCAGTGACATCATCTTTCGAGCACAGGAGTCCTGAACCCATGACGGAACCATCCCCCATCCCCTGGTTTGAACCGGACCTCGACGCCGACGATGCGGAGGCCGTCCGCCAGCAGGTCCTGAAGGGCTTTGTCAACGAAGGCCCCGCCAATCGCGAGTTTGAAAAAGTCCTGATGGACTATTTCCAAGTCCCGTTTGCGGTCACGACACCCAGTTGCACGATGGCGCTGGCGCTCACCCTGATGGCCCTGGGCCTGCGGCGGGGCGATACGGTCCTGGTGCCGGACATCACCTTTATTGGCACGGCCAGCGCCGTGCGCCTGGCCGGCGGCGAGCCCATTCTCGTGGATGTGGACCCCGGCACCTTCAACATGGACCCGGCGGATGCGCGGCGGCGCCTGCAACCCAGCACCAAGATCATCCTGCCCGTGCACCTCAACGGGCGTTCAGCCGATCTGGCCGCCCTGCGGGATCTGGCCAAGGAAAAGGGCCTTCTGATCATGGAAGATGCCGCGGAGGCGCTGGGCTCCCGCAATGCCGAGGGCTGGCTCGGAACGCTTTCAGAGGCCGGATGCTTTTCCTTTGCCCCCACCAAGATCATCACGAGTGGGCAAGGCGGCTTTGTGCTGACCCGGCGCCAGGATCTCCGCGACCAATTGGTGCGCCTGAAAGATCATGGGCGCCTCTCCCGCGCCAGCGATGTGCATCCCGTCACCGGCTTCAACTTCAAGGTCACCGATTTACAAGCGGCCTTGATTCTTTCGCAATGGAAGAAACTGCCTGCCCGCATCGCCCGGAGCCGCGAGCTCGACCGCCTCTACCGCGAAGGGCTGGCCGATGTGGCGGAGATCGAATTCACGGCGCGCGACCTGCAGGGCGGCTACCTGATGTGGCCCGACTTCAAGGCCGCCCGTCGAGACGAGCTGGTCCAGCATCTGCTGGCGAACAAGATCACACCCCGCCCCTTCTGGCCGGCCCTTCATACCCAGCCGGCCTATGCGATCGCGGGGGATTTCCCGGGTGCCACCGAGGCGAGCCGGACCGCCTGCTGGCTCCCCTGCTCGCCGGCCATCACCAACACCCAGGTGGAGCGCATCATTCAAACCATCCGCGCCTTCTTCGGAAAGGGCGCGCGATGAGCGCCCCGGAGCGTGGATTGCGCATCGCCATTTTTTCGCGCTACAATTTGGCGGACCAGTACGACCTGGCCGCCGAGTTCCAAGGCATGCTGGCGAAGCTGGCCTCCCGCAACCAGGTCCTGCATTTGAGCCTGCGCGGGCCGCAGGCCGCCGAGCCCCCGCCCGGCGTCGAGATTGCCGAACTGCCCCTGACGATCCACCGCCGCCGCCCGCGCGACATCCTGATCAAGTCCCTGTTGATGTACGCCCTCCTGCCCCTGGCGGCCTGGAGATTGCGCCGCTTTCGCCCGCAGGTCATTTTTCTCAGCGAAATTCTTCCGCTCTGCGGCCTCTTTTTCAAGCTGGTGTGCCGCACACGCGTGGCCACCGCCTATGGCGACTGGCATTTGCACAACATGATTGGGCGCAAAAAATGGAGCGGCCCGGTCCTCAAGGCCGCGGAGAAGCTGGACCGTTTTGAATGCCGCCGCCTGGATGGCTTCCTATGCCGCGCCGCAACGGCCGGCGAGCGCCTCAAGGCCTGGGGCGTTCGCCCCGACACGGTGCGGGTGGTGCGCGACGCGCCCGACCCGGGCGCGTTTTATCCGCGCGATCAGTCTGAACTCCGCCGCGCCTGCGGCTTCGCGGAGGACGATGTGGTCCTGCTCTACCATGGCGTCATGCACCAGGGCAAGGGCCTGGACAAGCTCCTGCGGTGGACGGATGAGCTGTATGCGGAGAACCCGAAAATCGGTCTCTTCCTGGTGGGCGGCGGCCCCGAGCAAAACGCCCTGCGCGAGCTGGCGGGCCAGCTCAAACTCGGTTCGCGCGCCGTCTTCAGCGGCTGGCTGAAGACCGTCAAGGAGGTCGGCGACTACTGCAATGCCGCGGATATCTGCATTGCCATGCGCACGGCCGACGAGGCCAACGCCCGGGTCGTGCCGGGTGCGCTCCTGCATTCCATGGCCTGCCGCAAGGTGGTCATCGGCCCCGGCCTTTCCGGCATCGCGGAAATCCTTGAGCACGGGCGCAACGGATTCCTGTTCAAGCCGGATGATGGCGAGGATTTCAAGGCGCTCATCCGACAGCTCATCCGCGCCCGCGCCCAGTGGGACGCCATTGCACAGCGGGCCTGGCGGGATGTCCAGGAGAAGTATTCCGTCCCTGCCGCCGCCCGGAACTACGCGCAAGCGCTTGAACATTACGCATCTTTCGCCTAGTCTGCCGGCATGAACCACGACAACATCTTCTTTGATCCGGCCACGCTGGCCGGGCGGGGCCAGGGCGTCATCCTCGGCAAGACCGTCCGCATCCGCAAACCGGAGCGCGTGACGCTTGGCGATTTCAGCATCCTCGACGACTTCACCTACATCTCCTGCGGGCTTTCCGTCGGCCGCTACACCCATATCGGCGCCAATGGGGTGCTGATTGGCGGGGACGCGCACATCACCATCGGCGACTTTGTCAACATCGCCCCCGGTTGCCGGCTGATCGCCGCCTCGCATGATTTTTTGGAAGGCGGCCTCGCGGGCCCGGCCATTCCTCCGGATCTGGCGGGGCTTTCCATCACCGCCGACATTCACCTGGCGGACCACGTCCTGCTGGGCACCGGCACGGTCATCCTCCCTGGTTGCCAGTTGCCCGAAGGCCTGGCCACCGGGGCCATGACCCTCCTGACCCCCAAGATGAAGCTGGAGCCCTGGACCCTCTACGTGGGCTCGCCCGCGCGCCCGGTCAAACAGCGCCTATCCGCCCCCATTCTGGAAGCCGCCCAAAAACTCCTGCGCGGCTGAACCGTGGAAAACCCGTGAATCTGCAAGCCATCATCTTATGCGGCGGACGCGGCACCCGGTTGAGCCAGCTCCATCCGGACCTCCCCAAGGCCCTGGTCCCCATCGCCGGGAAACCGTTCATTCAATGGCAACTCGAATGGCTCAGCCAAGGCGGCGTGCGGGACTTTCATCTGGCCGCCGGGCATCTCGCGGACGCCCTGGAGCGCTGGGCCGCCGGACAAAACAACTTCTCCATCACCGTCTCCCGCGAGCCCGCGCCGCTCGGCACCGGAGGCGGCCTGAAGTTCGTCGAGCCCTATATCCGCTCCGATCCCTTCCTGGTCCTCAACGGCGACAGCCTCCTCCCCAGCCTCGATTTCCAACCCTTGGAACTTTTTACAAAAAAAGTTCCAAGGGTTGGAAAACTTTCCGAAAAAAGTTCCAAGGATTGGAAGATTTCGGAAAAAAGTTTCCAAGGGTTGGAAACTTTTTTTGAAAAAGTTCCAACCCTTGGAAAAC
>CAZFSE010000034.1:18442-28533 GCA_964521805.1 uncultured Verrucomicrobiota bacterium | reverse complement strand
GTTCCAGCCTTGCTGAAGGGGGCCGGGGGGGATGGACTGCCCACGTTATGCGAGGTTCAAATCACGCCCGTGCGGGATGGCGTTGGATACCGATTTGCGCTGGGTGGCGTGGATTTCCATGTGCCGCTGGCGGGTGAACATAATGCGTGGAATGCCGCCGTTGCGGCCCAGCTCTGCGCCTGGATGGGCGAGGACCTGGAGAAGGTTCGCCAGGCCTTGCTTTCGTTTCGCGGCATTCAGCGCCGGCTGGAGAAGGCGGGCGCGGCACGGGGGATCACCATCGTGGATGACTATGCGCATAATCCGGCGAAAATCACCGCGGCCTGGCGGGCGGTACAGCCGTTTTCCAAGCGGATTTTCGGGATATGGCGGCCTCATGGCTTTGGCCCGCTGGCCAGCATGTTCAATGAATTGGCGGAGGCCTTCAAAGCGCTTTGCGGGCCGGAGGACCGGGTGTGCCTTCTCCCGGTCTTTTATGTGGGAGGAACCGCGGGCGGGGCGATCCAATCCGAGGCGCTGGTGGAGCGTTTGCGGCAGATGGGTGTCCACGCTGAATGGGTGGCGGACTACGAGGCCTTGTCCGCCCGTCTCATGCCTTTGCTGAAGGAAGGCGACACCGTGCTATGCATGGGCGCCCGCGATCCCGGCCTGCCTCTTTTTGCCCGCCAGTTGGTGGCGCAAATTTCCTAGCCGTACGTCTTGTGGTAGCGGCTTTCCTTGCCTTCGGATTTGGGCGCGGCGCCTTCCACCTTGGGCTCGTTCGGCTGTTCGGCGGGGGCGGCGGGTTGTCCGGCGCCGGAGGGCGGAGTGGCTTGCGCGGTTTCGACGTAGTTCAGCTTCAGGGAGGTCAGGGTGTCCTTCAGGAACTTGGTCTCCTGCGCATCGAGATTGCCCTGTGTCTTGGCCTCCAGCATGTCCAGCATGTCAATGGTGGCCTGCGCGGCATCCAGGTTGACCTCCGGCTTTCCGGTGGAGGGATGGACGATCTTGCCCAGGCATTGCATGGCGGAGGTGGCCAGTGAAATCACCAGGTGGGCAAACAGTTCCTTGGTCATGTCCTGCGACTCTTGTGGGTTACTCATCGGGGGTCTCCTTTTGTGTCGGTGTTTCCTCCGGAAAGACAATCGAGACCGCCCGCCGGCCGGGAACAAAAAGTTCCCCCGCCACGGCTCGCACATCCTCCGGAGTCAGTTTATTCAAGCGGTCCTTCATGTGGAAGGTGTGAAGATAGCCCAGGCCATACAGCTCGTCCAGCGCGGAAGTCTGGGCAAGGCCGGCATTGCTTTGCAGGCTGGCTTCCTGGGCCGTGATGAGCTGGTCGCGGGCGCGCCGGAACTCCTCCTGCCGGAGCCCCTCGCGGGCGATTCGTTCCAGCTCACCCATCATCAGGTCCTCGACCTCGCGCACGGTGTCTTCGCGGGCGCCGGCATATAATCCAAACAGGCCGGGGTCCATGCCGGGGCGGTTAAAGGCGCCCACGTAATAAACCAGCCCGCGCTTGTCCCGAACCTCGATGGCGAGGTCGGAGGAGAGGCCGCTCAAGGATTCGGAGAGCAGGGCCAGCGCATCCATGCGGGGGTCGCGGAGGTCCACGCCCGGGTACCCCATGAGCAGGACGGTCTGCTGGCGGGGTTCGCGATGCTTGACGCGCGCCGGCAAAACCGGCTTGGGAAGGGGACTGGCAAAAACCGGCTTGGGGCGCTGGGGCAGGGGCGCAAAATACTGCCCGGCCAGCGCCCGTGCCTGCTCCGCGGTAATATCTCCAAACAGGGCGAGCACCGCATTGGAAACCGACACCAGCCGGTTGAGGTGCGCCTGCAGATCTTTGCGGGAAATGCCGGCAACGGTTTCCGGACTGCCGGAGGTGTCCCATTGGTAGGGATGTCCTGGGAATAGGGTCTTGCGCAGAGATTCATCCGCGATGAAAAAGGGTTGCTCCCGTTGCTGTTGGAGGCTGGCCAGTTGGATGGCTCTTTGCTTTTCCAGTTCCTCCGGGGGGAAGCCGGCGTTCAGCAGGCAGTCGGCCAGGATGTCCAGGAGGGTTGCGGCATCCTGCGAAAGACTGGAGGCCTGCAGGCCAAAGCTGTTGCGCCCGCAAAAGGCGGAAAGGGAGGCTCCCAGCTGTTCGACTTGAAGGGCGATTTGCGCGGCGGATCGTGCCGGGGTGCCGCGGGTGAGCAAGTCGCTCATCAATTGGGTGATGCCATTGTCGGTGGAGGTTTCGCTGAGGAGGCCGCCCCGCAGGGCGATGCAGGCGTACACAAAGGGGAGGCGGTGGTCCTCACGAACAATCAGCCGCAATCCGTTGGGGAGGGTTTGAAGCGTGAGGGGGGCCGTCGTGGTCTCGTTGGTGCCGGCAGGTTCATCACCCGCGGCTGGAGAGAGGATGACCAGCGTCCGGTTTTCAGGCCGGAGATATTTCTCCACCACCTCCCGCAGGCGGTCTGGAGAAACCTCCATGACCCGCTGGATATATTGCTCGGTAAAGAAGGGATCGCCGGCGTAGAACTCTCCCGACGCATAGCTGTAGGCCTGGCCGGACATATCCTGCAGGGCGGAAAGGGCTCCGACCATGACATTGCGGCGCGCCTTTTCGATTTCCTCAGCGGAGAACGGCGCCCCGGCCCACTGCGCCACCTGTTCCTCGATGGCGTCCAGCAAGGCCTGCTCGCGCTCCGGCGCAAAGGTGGCCGTGATGCCAAAGAGGCCGGGATCCTCGGGCGTATGCGACCACGCGCCAATGTCCAGCGCCAGTTGCTGTTGTTCCTTGATGGCCTCGGTCAGGCGTGCGCTCCGGCCATGGCCCACAATGGCGGCCAGCACATCCAGGGCGGCCGTGTCAGGATGACTGAGCCCGACGGTATGATAGACGCTCGCCAGCCGTGAGACTTCATACGCGCCGGTTTTGCGGGCAAAGCGGGGCGCGACCTGCGGCGGCTCAGCAGGCAGGACCGACGGGGCCCGGGCCCGCCGCGCAAAATTGGAAAAGGCCGCCCGCAAACTTTCCTCGGCCTCGCTGGCGCGCAGATCGCCCACGACCGCCACGATCATGTTGTCCGGGCTATAATTGCGCCGGAAGAAGGCGCGCAGATTGTCCAGCGTCATGGACCGGAAGACGTCTTTGTAGCCAATGATGGGATGCCGGTAGGGATGGACGCGGTAAGCGGTTTGCCAGAGGAGCTTGCCCAGGACGCGCCCGGGGTCGTCATCGCTCATCGCCATCTCCCGCAGGATGACCTCCTGCTCCCGCTGGTATTCCTCCTCCGGGAAGGAGGCGTTCATGACCGCATCCGCCAGCACCTCGAGGCCGGTGGTCCAATGGCGGGCGGGCAGGGTGCTGTGGAAGACGGTGCGGTCCTGTGCGGTATAGGCATTGATATCGCCGCCGGCATCGCTGATTTCGCGGCTGATGTCACCCGGTTTTCGGGTGGGCGTTCCCTTGAAGATCATGTGTTCGATAAAATGTGAAAGGCCTCCGCCCAGGAACTCTTCTTCATGAATCGCGCCGCTTTTGATCCAGATTTGAATGGAGACAATGGGGGCGGCGCGGTCTTCCTTGACCAGGCAGATCATCCCGTTCTCAAGGGTGAACCGGCGTACGCCCGCATGGGCCTTCTGCAGGGTTTCCAGCAGGGGTTGGGGCGTCTCTTCCGCGCCTTGCAGGGGGCCGGCGGCCAGAAAAAGGAAAAGGCCTATGGGCAGGATCGACAGGATGTTACGGAGCATGGAGGATCATCCTTTGGGTTGAATGGGGGAGGCGGAGGGTATTTGTTTATTGCGGGCGGGCAGGAACGGCTTGCGAAACGCCTCCTCAAAGCCATACCCGCCGGCGAAGTCTTTGCGGCTGTCCTTGTCGGTTTTGCCCAGCACGCCTTGCTCGACCAGATTGAACACGATTTCCCCAAAATCTTCGCACCGGGCGATACCCCAGCGGTTCAGCACCGTATGGGCCATGGCGCCGAACTCCTGCAGGGCATATTGCCGGATGCCTTCCAGCAATTCCTGGCCGGTCACATGGCGGCCCTCGCCTTCGACCGGCTTTTTCAGATTTTTGATGGTGAAATCCAGCGCCTCCCGGAGAAACAAATAGGCCTGCTCGTGATAGCGGGAATCTCTTGCGAGAATCAGCTCCAGCGCCTGCTCGTAGGTGGGTTTGATCATGTGTTCTCCCCGGGCATGGCCGCGTGAATTTTCCCGGCCAGCGCCCGCATTTCTTCCACCCCCGCATATTTCTTGGGCACCCAATTCCAGTGGTGCCCATCCGCATGGAACCGGGGCACCACATGAAAGTGCACATGCGCAACGGCCTGGCCGGCCGCCGCGCCATTCGCCTGGTGGATATTGACCCCGTCGGCCTGCAGGCCCTTCATCTGCGCCTGGGCCACAAGCTGGACCACAGTCATTAGATGGTGAAGGATGGCCTGCGGCATTTGCGTGATGGGGTCGGCGTGTTGCTTGGGAATGACCAGCACATGCCCCTTGACCAGCGGCCCAATATCCATAAAGGCGATGACGAGATCGTCTTCATAGACCCTGGCGGCGGGAATCTGCCCTGCCACGATCTTGCAGAAAATACAATCGTTGCTCATCGAGTGCTCCGTTGTTCAAGTTGCTTGACGCCCTGGGGTTGATAGGGCGCCGGTTGTTCCCCGCGCAAATGCAGATAGCGTGCCGCCAGGCCCAGCATGGCAATGGCCAGAATGCCCAGCAGGAGGCGGCGTTCCTCCAGCGTGAGCATGAACCACGCTCCCCACCAACGGGGGCGGGGGGTTGTCTGTTTTGCATCCATGGGTTTAGTGTACACGCCCGCCCACGCCGTTCCAGTTTTAATTTCATTCTTGGGCCCGATGTATGCTGTGCGCTCCAAATTGGTCCCGAATCTTGTCCACCGTCTGGCTGAGCCGTTCCCGGCGCTGGTGTTGCACATGCGGCTCCGCAAACAGGTCGAGCTGATCCATGGGCTGGCGGGTCAGTCCGCTGACGCCAAAGCCAATCAGCCGGACGGGTTTCTCCAGCGGTTGCGCGGCCAATAGTTCCTGGGCCGCCGCCCGCAGGCGAAAATCATCGGCGCAGGCGGAGCCCAATTTCCGCTGGCGGGTGATGGTCTGAAAGCCCTGCCAGCGCAACTTGAGGTGAACCACCGTGGCGAATTTTTCGGCGGCCCGCAGGCGGCGTCCGACATCCTCCACCAAGTCCTTCAGGACGTTTTCCAGGCGGGCGCGCTTTCTGCAATCGGCGGAAAAGGTGTGTTCACGGGAGATGCTTTTCTCCTCGCTGTCGAGTTCGATTTCCCGGGCGTCTTCGCCCCAGGACAGGCGTTGCAGGTGGCGGGCGGCGTGCTGGCCGGTGATTCGGATGAGGCGGTCGAGGGGGCAATTTTGAAGGTCGCCAATGGTGTGGATGCCCTGATCCTCCAGCAATCGAAGCGTGACCTTGCCCACGCCCCAGACTCGCCCGACATGGAGCGGGGCGAGGAAGGCCCGGATTTCGTCGGGAACGGATGGGACCACCGTCATGCCATCCGGTTTGTGCATGTCGCTGGCGAGCTTGGCCAGGAACTTATTCGTGGCCACGCCGGCGGAAGCCGTGAGCTGGGTTTCCTCCCGGATGGCGGCGCGAATGCGCTGTGCAATTTCAGGGCCATCGCCGTAGAATCTCCGGGCTCCGGTGACGTCCAGGAAGGCTTCGTCAATGGAGATAGGCTCGACCAGAGGGGTGAAGCGTTCCAGAATCTGGAACACCTGCGAGGAGACCTCGGCATAGCGGGCCATGTTGACGGGCAGGAACACGGCGTGCGGGCAGAGGCGTCCGGCCTCCCGGGAGGGCATGGCGGAATGGATGCCGTATTTCCTGGCCTCGTAGGAGGCGGCGGAGACCACGCCCCGCTGATCCGGCGGAGAGCCAATGACCACCGGCTTGCCCTTGTATTCCGGATGGTCCCTTTGCTCGACGGATGCAAAAAAAGCATCCATATCCACATGGAGAATGGTCTTGCGCATGGCCCTGATGGTAACGAATTTGGCGCAGAAATCCAGTGGTGAATCCCCGCTTGAACGGGCTGGGCGAAAGGCCTATCATGCCGCCATGCCACTGACCCTTTCCATGGCCCAGATGCGTGTGGCTCGTTGCGCACCCGCTGAGAATCTTAAAAAGGCGGACCTCCTCATGGCCCGCGCGGCGGAGCGCGGGAGCGATTTGCTCTGCCTGCCGGAGATGTGGACCTGCGGTTTTGATTGGGCCTGGCTGAAAGCCCGCGCCGGCGAGCATGAAGCAGTGATTTCCGAAGTGGCCGCGCTGGCCCGGAAGCACCGGATATGGGTCAACGGGTCCCTGCCTGCGCTGAACGAGGAGGGGCGCGTGGGCAATGCCTCCATCCTGTTTAATGCCGAAGGCAGGCAGGTTGCGAGATATTATAAAATCCATTTGTTCAGCCTGATTCATGAGGACGCGCATTTGGCGGCGGGCCGCGCGCCGGGGCTGGTTGAAACGCCGTGGGGCTGGCTGGGCCTCTCCGTATGTTATGACATCCGCTTCCCCGAGCTGTATCGCACCTACGCCCTGAACGGCGCGCGGCTGGTACTTGCTCCCGCCGCGTTCCCGCATGCCCGGCTGGCGCATTGGAGCACGCTGTTGCGCGCCCGCGCCATCGAGAATCAATTCTTCATGGCTGGCATCAACCAGGTGGGCGAGGAAGATCTGGGGGCCGCCGGCCAGGCGGTCTATGGCGGGCACTCGTGCCTCATCAGCCCCTGGGGGGAGACCCTGCTGGAGGCCGGTGACGACCAGGAAGAATTGCTCACCGCCACGATCAACCTCGACGAGGCCGATGCCGTCCGCTCCAAAATGCCTGTCCTGCGCGACCGCCGCCCGGAACTCTACGAACTCGGAGCCCCACCGCCCATCCGGCCTACAACTCGCTCAACAGCACCACCGTGAGTTCTTTCACACAGCGCAGGGCTTTGTCATTGGTTACCAGCATGGAGGCCGGCTCACGCAAAGCCATGGCGGCCTGAATCATGTCGGGCAGGGGCCGGTTGTATTTGGCACGCAAAGCGCCGGCCATTAATCCGGTCTCCGCATCCAACGAGCGCTGTTCAATGCCCTGCATGGTGTTGATGGCCATTCGATAACGGTCCGCAATATCCGATCGGCCTTTTTGCAATGGTTTCACGACCAATTCGGCGAGGCTGATGGGCGAGATGATGCCCGTGAAAAGGCCGGAAGCCGCTTCGCGAAAGAGTTGTTCACAGGGCTCCGCATAGCGAGGATGGTCTTCGAAGAAATATATCCAGACCATGGTATCCAGGACGACCCCTTTACATCCCCTGAGTGCCTTCATGACGGATGCACCCATTCAGCCCTCAGTCGGCTTACGTAGTCGGTTGCATCGGTGCCATCACGCAACTCACGGCCAAGGCCTCGTCCGTCGGCGACCTTCATCGGCTTAATTTCCAGATGATTCCCCCGGGCTTCGATCCAGACCCGTTCATGCGACTTCAAACCCAGTTTTTCCCTCTCTCGCCGGGGAATCACCACTTGGAACCGGGCGCCTATGGTTGCTTGTGTCATACGCAAATCCTTTCTTTCATACATTAAACAGTTACAGCATACACTTCGGTCTCCCGTACGTCAAGACAGGCCGTTATGGGTTGGAATTGCGTAAACTCGCCGATGATGCGGAACTTGGCATCGTAGCGATAGCCGATGCCGTGCGCGGTGAGCCACTCGGCGATACGGCGCTCACCTTCGGATTGCACGACCGTGCCATCGCGCGCCTCGATCGTCTTGTTCAGTTCCACCTGCGTCTCGAAGTTGCGCCGCTCCAGAAAAACCTCGTCGAAACACCGGTCGCAGAAGACGCGTTGGAAAGCCTGTTGCGAGCGAGCGAACTCGTCGGACGTGACTCGTTCATTGCAACGCTGGCAATGGTGCTCTGTGGCGGATAGCGCGATGCGAACAGCTTCCTCACGGTTCTCTCTTCTCGCTGACGCGCGTAGCAAAGTCAGCTAGGCGTGATAACTGTCGCATAGTGACCGAGCCTTCACAAGCCCAAGGGAGGTGGGCGGTAAAACGTGTCGGGGAAGGCGGCCTCGAAAAGTTCTCGCAAAAAGTTCCAAACATTGGAAAAATGCACGAAATATCTTCCAACCATTGGAAAAATCGGTTTGTTTTTTTCCAAGGGTTGGAAACTTTCCGGAAGGACGCATTGGATGAACTATTTTGTGACGGGCGGGGCGGGATTTATTGGCGCGCATTTGGTGAATCACCTGCTGGATGCGACGGATGCGCAGGTGACGGTCTTCGACAACTTCAGCACGGGCCGGCGCTGGCATTTTGGGGACCGGATCAAGCATCCCCGGCTGTCCATCGTCGAGGCCAACGCGCAGGACCAGGCGGCGCTGGTCAAGGCCCTGCGGGGGCATGACCGGGTGTACCACCTGGCCGCCAACTCGGACATCGCCCGCGCGCAGACGGAGCCGGCGATTGATTTCAACAACGGCACGGTGCCCACCCACAATGTGCTGGAGGCGATGCGGATCACGGGCGTCAAGCGCATCACGTTCACCTCGGGAAGCGGCGTGTACGGCGAGGTGGATGACCAGCCGGTGCCGGAAAATTACGACCGGATGATCCCGGTCTCGACGTATGGCGCGTGCAAGCTGGCGTGCGAGTCGCTGATCAGCGCCTATAGCTTCATGTTCGACATGACCGGCACGGTCTTTCGCTTTGCGAATGTGGTGGGGCCGAATCAGACGCACGGGGTGGCGTATGACTTCATCCGCCGGCTGGCGAAGGATCCCACGCAGTTGAAGATTTTTGGCGATGGCACGCAGAGCAAGCCGTACATTCATGTGGAGGATGTGCTGGCGGCGTTCCGTCTGATGGAGACCCGGCAGGCCGGCGGCTATGACGTGTTCAACGTGGGGTCGCAGGATTTTCTGACGGTGCGCGAGATCGCGGACATCGTCTGCGAACGCATGGGGCTGAAGGGGGTGAAGTACAACTTCACAGGCGGGTCGCGTGGCTGGAAGGCGGATGTGCCGGTGTACCGGCTGAACACCAACAAGGTGCGCGCGCAGGGCTGGCAGAACCGCCGCAACTCGCGCGAGGCGGTGGTGGCGGCGGTGGATTCAATCTTGGTGGAAATCAAATCCGGGCGCATTACGCCTGAGTTATGAGGACATGATGACACGATTGCTGGGCGATGGCGTTAAAAGGGTGTTTTTGACGGGCGGAGCCGGGTTTATTGGCTCGCATGTGGTGGATATGCTCCTGCCGCAGGGGTACGAGGTTACGGTGTACGACAACCTCTCCAATGGCCGGCGCGAATTCATTGAACCGTATATCGGCAAGCCGGGGTTCCGATTCATTCAGGCGGACATGCTGGACATGCCGAAGCTCCAGGAAAGCCTGCCGGGGCATGACCTGGTCTGGCATCTGGCGGCCAACACGGACATCATCGGAAGCCACGAACAGCCGTTCCGGGATCTGCGCGACTGCACCATGGCGGCGTTCAACATGCTCGAAGCCATGCGCCATGCCGGGATCCAGCCGATTCTCTTTTCCTCGACGGGCGCGGTCTATGGCGACCTGTGCCGGGACATCGCCGTTTCCGAGGCGTCGGGCCCACTCCTGCCGGTCTCGACCTATGGGGCGGGCAAGATCGGCAGTGAGGCGTTCATCTCGTCGTTCTGCCATGTCTATGGCCTGCGCGCCTGGATGTACCGCTTTGGCAATGTGATCGGCGCGCGCATGACGCATGGCGTGATTTATGACTTCATCAAGAAGTTCCAGCAGAATCCGCAGGAATTGCTGATTCGCGGCGATGGGCGGCAGGAGAAGAATTATTTCCTGGTGGAGGAGTGCATCGAGGGGATGGCGTATGGCTTCCGGAACATCCCCATGACCGAGGACACGCCCTGCGATGTCTTCAATCTGGGCACGACCACGGTATCGAAGGTGACGCATATCGCGGAGATCATCCGCGAAGAGATGGAATTGGTGGATGCAAGAATCGTGATTGAGGGGAGCAAGAAGGCCTGGCCGGGCGACCAGCCGCGCGTGCATTTCACGGTGGACAAGATCAACGC
>CAZFSE010000034.1:0-18342 GCA_964521805.1 uncultured Verrucomicrobiota bacterium | reverse complement strand
AGGCCTGGCCGGGCGACCAGCCGCGCGTGCATTTCACGGTGGACAAGATCAACGCGCTGGGCTGGAAGACCCGCAAGACCTCGGATGAATCCGTCCGCATCGCGGTGCGGCGGATGCTGGGCAAGGAAACCGGATTGACGGTATAGGCTAAAAAATGAATGTGGACCATATACTGGATACGCTCAACAAGGGCGGAGTGCGGTATTTGTTGATTGGCGGCATGAATGTGTTCTTTCGGCATCAGTCCGTGCTGACCTATGATGTTGACCTTTGGATCGAGGACGAGCGTGGGAACCGTGAACGCTGTGAAAATGCACTGGTTCAGTTGGATGCTTCCTGGGGCAAGACGGATGAATCGTGGGGACTGGTTTCTCGCTTGAAAACGGGGTGGTTGGAGTGGCAGTCCGTTTTTTGTATGAGTAGTCCTCATGGTTCGATTGACATTTTTCGGACGGTAAGAGGCTTGGAAAGCTGGAGCACGTCCTATGAGTTGTCCGTGGATGGTCGGACTTCCAGTGGAATTCCCTTTCGAGCATTAAGCGATGAAGATATGCTAAAGTGCCAGCTGGCCCTGGCCCCGGCAGAGCAGAAGCTGGCGAGAATAGAGATGCTCCAAAAGGCGATGGGGAAGACGCATGGATGATTTAAAAAAAAGTGAAGAAGAAAAGCGTGATCGGAATTGGGACCCGAAGGAGCGCTGGCGGGTGATGCAGGAAACCATGACCTGGGCGGCGGCACAATTGCCGGTCCCCCGGAACACACCGCGTGCCTGTTTGGAAAAACAGGAACGGATTTTAAAGAGCATGACGGTGGATTCAAGCGGAGCAACATGAGCGAAAAAAAAGTGGCGGTGATGGGGTGCTGGCATCAGGGGGTGGTGGGTGCGGCGTGCCTGGCTTCGCTGGGGTATGACGTATTGGGCGCGGACTCGGATGCGGCGCGGGTGGAACAGCTCAATGCGGGCCGTGCGCCCTTGTTCGAGCCGGGGTTGGATGAGTTGCTGGCGGCGCAGACGGCGTCCGGTCGCCTGCGTTTTACAACGGACTTGGTCGGAGCGGTGAAGGGCCGGGAGTATGTGCTGGTCATGTTCGACACGCCGGTGAATGAAGAGGACCGGAGCGATCTTTCCTGTATTTTTTCCGCCGTGGAAGTCATCGCACCGCACTTGCAGGCGGGCGTGACGATCTATGTCACGGCGCAAGTCCCCGTGGGCACCTGCGACCAGTTCCGTGAAAAAATTCGCGCTCTCAATCCGTCGTTGTCTTTTGGTCTGGCCTACAGCCCGGAGAATCTGCGGCTGGGGCAGGCGATTGATCGCTTTATGCATCCAGCCCTGCCCGTGATCGGCGCGAATGAGCCGGAGTCGCTGGACCGGGTGGAAGCGCTTTTTGCGCCGCTGAACGTGAAGTGGCAACGGGTCAATTTGCGCACGGCGGAGATGGCCAAGCACGCGCTGAACGCCTTTTTGGCGACGTCGGTCACCTTCGCCAATGAGCTGGGGAATCTCTGCGATGAGGTGGGCGCCGATGGCGTGCGCCTGGCGCAGGTCTTGCGCTTGGAACCGCGCATTGGGCCGAAGGCCATGCTGTTGCCGGGGCTCGGGTTCTCCGGGGGCACACTGGCCCGGGATATGCAGACCCTCCGTGAACTTGGCGGGCGCTTCAAGCTGGAGACCCTTCTATTGGATGGCGTCTGGGCGGCCAATCAACAGCAAAACCGCCTGGTGATTCGGAAGCTGAAAAAGGCGCTCGGAACGCTGGAGGGACGGCGGGTGGCGGTGCTGGGGCTGACGTACAAGCCGGATACCAGCACCTTGCGGCGCTCGGCCTCGCTGGAGATCATCGCGGATATGGTGCGCGAGGGAATGATCGTCGCGGCGCATGACCCGAAGGCGGACCGGGAGGAGCTGGCTCAGCACACGGAGTTCCAATTTTTTGATGATCCTTGTGAGGCGGCGAGGGGCGCGGAGGCCGTGGTGCTGATCACGGGCTGGCCCGCCTACAAGGAGTTGGATTATGCGAAGGTCAAGGCCCAGATGAAAGGAACCCTTCTCATGGACACCCAGAACATGCTGTCTGCCGGGGGGATGTCTGCCCTGGGCTTTCAGTATTTGGATATTGGCCGCGGACGCGTGGCGGGAGGTGCACAGTGAGAGTCGCGATTATTGGAGCCGGTTTGCAGTGCCGCCGCAGGGCGCCCGTCATCAAGGATTGGAAGGGGACGGAGCTGGTGGTGATTGATTCCCTGCACCTGGAGCAGGCGCAAAAAATGGCGGCGGGCCTGGGGTGTGAGGCAACCGCCGATTGGCACAAGACGGTGGTCCGTCCGGATATTGATGTGGTGGTGGTGTGCACGCCGCCGCATGTGCATGCGGAGATCAGCATTGCGGCCATGAAGGCGGGCAAGCATGTGTTGTGCGAGAAGCCGCTCTCGCGCACGCTGGAGGAGGCCAGCGCCATGGTGGCGGTGGCCCGCGAAACCGGGCGCACGTTGAAATGTGGTTTTAATCACCGGCATCATCCGGCCCTCTGGGAGGCGAAGCGGCGGGCGGATGCGGGAGCCATCGGCAAGCCGCTGTTTGGGCGGTGCCGTTACGGCATTTGCGGGCGTCCCGGCTATGAAAAGGAATGGCGCGCTGATCCGCAACAGGCGGCGGGCGGGCAATTCATCGAGCAGGGCTCCCACGCCATTGATTTGTTCCGCTGGTTCATGGGGGAAATTGTGGAGACCGCTTGCATGACCGAGCGGCTTTTCTTTACCCAGCAGTCGCTGGACGAGGGCGGGATGGCCCTTTTTCGTATGGCGAGTGGGGCCACCGCCAGTTTGCATACCGTGATGACCCAGTGGAAAAACCTCTTCTCGTTCGAGGTGTTCGGCGAGGACGGGTATCTGACCGTGGAGGGCCTGGGCGCCAGCTATGGCAATGAACGCTTGATCGCCGGCAAGCGGGACTACGACGGCCCCTTCCGCGATGATGTGGTGGAGTACCGGGGCGGCGACATTTCCTGGAAAGAGGAGTGGCGCGAATTTCTGTCTGCGATCGAGGAGAAGCGCGCACCCTTGGGTGACGGGATGGATGGCCTGCGGGCCATGCAGATTGCCCTGGCGGCGTATGACTCCGAGAAGCGAGGCCAATTTATCAAGGTGGGAGTTTGATGGGCCGGAAATGTCTGATCACGGGTGCAGGCGGATTCATTGGCCAGTACCTGGCGGAGGAGTTGCTTCAACGGGGGTGCGAGGTGCATGCCCTGGATGTCCGGCTTCCGCCTGCCCCGGAGGCGGGGGCAGAGCGTTTCAAACCGGGCCTGCTCGATGTCCGGGATGCCGCACAGACCTTGCGGGCGATTCATTCGGTTCAGCCGGCTATGATTTTTCATCTGGCGGCACAGAGTTATCCAGGCCTTTCCTGGGAACAGCCGGCCCTGACGTATGACGTGAATGTGCTGGGCACGGTGCATGTGCTGGAGGCGGCGCGCAAGCTGACGCCCGCCCCCAAGACCCTGGTAGTGTGTTCCAGCGCGGAGTATGCCGTGACCGATGGGGCGGACCCGATTTCTGAAGAGACCGAACTGGCGCCCTCCACGCCCTATGGCGTCAGCAAGCTGGCGGAAGACCATCTGGCGTTGCTGTATCATCAACAGTATGGCTTGCCCACCGTTCGTGTGCGGCCCTTTTTTCTGATTGGCCCCCGCAAGAGGGGAGACGTCTGTTCCGACTTTGCGCGCGGCATTGTGGCGATCGAGCGCGGGCAGGCGCAGGACCTCCGCGTGGGCAATCTCGAGATGGTGCGGGACATGCTGGATGTGCGGGATGGCGCCGCGGCCTTTTGGACGCTGGCGGAACACGGGGCGGACGGCGAGGTGTACAACGTCTGTTCTGGGAAGGGCTATTCCCTGAAAACCATTCTTGAAACGTATCGTTCGCTCTCCACGGCGCAGGTGCGGGAATCGGTGGATGCCGCGCGCCTTCGTCCGCTGGATGAAAAAATCCGGATTGGCGATCCCGGACGGCTGATGGCGCTGGGCTGGAACCCTTCGCGCTCCATCGAACGGACGCTGGCGGATATCCTGTCCTATTGGCGGGAAGAGGCAGGAGAGACACCATGCAAACCGTAATCCTGGCGGGCGGGCTGGGCACACGATTGCGGCCCGTGGCCCCGGACATTCCCAAGGCGCTTGTGCCTGTGGCTGGCCGCCCATTTATTGAGCATCAATTTGATCTGCTCCGGCGGCAGGGACTTCATGATATTCTTTTGAGCATTGGCCATCTGGGGGATCAGATCGAGCGGCATGTGGGCGATGGTTCGGCTTTCGGCATGAAGGTTCAGTATGCCCGCGAGGATCCCAGGCAACTGATGGGAACGGGCGGGGCGCTGGTTCAGGCTCTGCCTCAGCTCGAAGACTGTTTTCTGGTGTTGTATGGCGACTCCTACCTGCCCACGGATTATCGGGCCGTGATCCGGGCCTTTGAGGCCTCCGGCTGTCCGGCCCTCATGACCGTATTCCGAAACGAAGGCCGCTGGGACCCGAGCAATGTGCGGATTGCGGGAGACCGGGTGGTGTTCTATTCAAAAATGGCCTTGCCGGGAGAAGCGGAGTATATTGATTATGGATTGACGGTGTATCGGAAGAGTGTGATCGAGGCCTGGAAGCTGGCGCCGCTTCCGCTGGACTTGGCGCGGATTCAGGAAGCTTTGGTCACAGGGGGCGTTATGGCCGCCCATGAAGTCCATGAACGCTTTTATGAAGTGGGCAAACCGTCCGGACTGGAAGAAATGAACGCATTGCTCGGAGAACGGACATGAAGAAGGCCATCTTTCTGGATCGTGATGGGACCTTGAACGAAATGGTTTATGATGAGACGCATGGGCTGATGGATTCGCCGCGCCGCCCCGGGCAGGTTCGCATGATCCCCGGCGCGGGGGCCATCCTGGCGGAGGCTCATAAAGCGGGTTTTCATATCAGCGTGGTGACCAACCAGCCCGGCATTGCAAAAGGCACGCTCACGGTGGAGGAACTGGAGGCGGTCAATGCCGAGCTGGCCCGCCAGTTGGCCCGGGAAGGGGGCGGATGGGATGACCTGTGGTTTTGTCCCCATCATCCCAAGGGCGATCCGGAGAACCCCAACCAGTGGGTGGGCGAGTGTGCGTGCCGGAAACCCAAGCCTGGCCTGCTCTTGGAATCCGCCCGGCAGAACAAGCTGGACTTGATGCTGAGCTGGATGGTGGGCGATGGGCTGAATGATGTACAAGCCGGCCACGCCGCCGGATGCCAGACGATCCTGATTACACGCTTGAAGATCGAGCAGGTCGAGCGATTTTTTCAACTGGATAATGCAGTGCCGAAATATATAGTGCTCACATTGCGTGAAGCATGGAACCTGATAAGAAGGGCCTGATCAATGAACAATCCGGCGGACACAAAACGCATCTCGGTGGTGATTCCCTTCCTGAACGAAGTCCAGAATCTGCCGGAGCTTTATCAACGGCTGGTGGCGGTCCTTGCGCAGAGGCCTGAGCCGTTTGAGATCCTCTTTGTGGATGACGGAAGCCAGGATGGCTCCCCGCAATGGGTGGCGGAATGCTCGGCCAAGGATCCGCGCGTCAAGCTGATCCGGCTCTCCCGCAATTTTGGGCATCAGATTGCCATCACGGCCGGCATGGATTGGGCGGATGGGGATGCGGTGATTGTCATGGACGCCGATCTGCAAGATCCGCCGGAGGTCATTCCTGATTTGCTGGCCAAATGGGCCGAAGGCAACCAGGTGGTCTATGCCGTGCGCGCCACCCGCGAGGGCGAAACGTGGCTGAAGAAAGTTTTGGCCGCGTCTTTTTACCAATTTTTCCGGTTTTTTGCGGAGGTTAAGACGCCGGTCAACACGGGGGATTTCCGGCTGGTGGACCGCCGGGTGGTGGAAGCCCTGCGGGAAATTCGCGAGGTGCATCGGTATGTGCGGGGGCTGACCAGTTGGGCGGGGTTCACCCAATCCGCGGTGTATTACCACCGGGCCGCCCGCCATGCGGGCGAAACCAAGTATCCCCTCTGGAAGTCCATGCGCCTGGCGTGGGACGCCGTGACCTCCTTTTCCGGAAAGCCTTTGCGGATGATGACCACGCTGGGCAGTGTGGTGGCGCTGGGCGGCCTTCTGGTGGCCGCCAACGTGGTGATCGGCAAATTGCGCCATCCGGATTCCCTGGTTCCCGGCTGGGCCACCTTGGTGGCGGTGGTGCTGTTCCTGGGTGGCCTGCAACTGGCCTGCCTGGGGCTGGTGGGGCAGTATGTCGGGCGCATTTTCGAGGAAAGCAAAAAGCGTCCTCTTTATGTGGTGCGCGAGACCTTGGGCCTCCCCCCCAGAACGGGTTGACCCGCGTCAAGCGCGGGTCAGGATTTTGGACTGGCCTCCACAAGCGATTTTTCCACAGCCAGGCGCGGCCATCCGTGCCGGATGTAATCCACCCATTGCCGGCCCATCAGAGACAAGACCGCGCCCAGCGCCCCAAAGAACATCACCATGTAGGAGATGTAAAAAACCATGCCATTCAGGTGCATATGATGGAACATGTGTCCCTTGGCGAGAATGGGCCAGCTCATGGTTCCCACAAGCGACATGAAGAGCGCGCAGGCCATGCCGATTATTTTCCGCCGGTTCTTTTCATAGAGCGGGAACAGGCGCCCATCCAGAAAGGCCAGCGCACCGATCAGAAGGCTGGAGCAGAAATAGACAAAGAACACGAGGTAGATCTTCTGCTTCCCGCCTTCAAACGGCACGCTGGTGGCCTTGAACGTGCTGTAGGCATGCAGAATCTCAAATACGGAAATATTGGGGTCCGCCGCATCGTTGCTGAGCGAACCTTCAAAGTTGGAATTCCCGCCATGCGTGCGCGCGGCGGCTTTCTGTGAAATGACCTGATAGCCCCGCACAGGGGATTCCAGGACAATGGAAATATGGATCCAGTGGATGAAGATCATCAAGATCACGGCGGCGATGCAGGAACCGACGATCCAAACCAAGTGCCGGAAGAGGGTGCGAAAACTTTCGCCGCGGGCGATGGCATAATAGACGGGCGCCACGGCGCTCCCCATGACCACGTTGCTGATGTATTCATAGCCGGAGCCGGCCTTGACCAGCACCACCGCCCCCAGAATCAGCAGAAAATTGCGAAGCTTGAGTTTTCCCTCCAACACGCGCGGGTAGAGGATCCACGAGAGAAAGAAGGGGCCCAGCTGGAGGAAAAAGACATTATACAGATTGCGCGCGGAGAACACCATCCAGTCCGAAACGAGGAAGCCATAGAGCATGACAAACGAAGCCAGCCAGCCAAAGTCATTGCCCACCCGATAGGCAAAAAAAGCCAGCCCCGCGGCCAGCAAAAAGGCCACGGTGAAGCTCAGCGTCTTCAGAAAGTTGTCCAGGTTGCCGCCGCCAAACAGGGCATAGGCCACCGAATAAATCATCCGGTGGACTCCGCTTTGGCTGTAGTACACGTCCACGCCGGTATGATTGAAGACCAGCCCGCCATTGGCCATGATGCCATTTTTTTCCGCATTGCGCATGGTGCTGACGATGGTCAGGGTCCCGGCCGTTTCAAAGCCATCAAACTGTGAGGCCTTTCCTGGTTGAGCGGGCATGCCCACCTTCATGAAGTTGGTCAGAAAATTCTGTGTCATAATCCAGGCGGCGAGGCCAAAAAGGAAAAACAAAATGATTTTCTGGCTCAAACTGCGCCCGGTTCCAGATGCCGCTGAAACGGCTGGGGCGGGGGAGGGCACGGATACATGTTTTTTGCTCATCAATTGACTCCAGACCTTGTTTCAATTTTCCAACGAAGCCCATTTTTGGGGCGCAACGGTCCCTCTTATACGCCATCTACTTGGAAAATCAAGCATGGGAAGAGTGCCCAAATCCCCGGCTAGCAACGTTCCGGTATTATTTTGCCCACTTATCGCCGTACAACCACGCGGCGGCAAAGCCTGCCGTCCTCCAGAAGAATTCGATCATGAGTCTAGACCTTGTCCCCTGGATGGCGGCCGGCCCGGCCGCTGTGCGAATAGTGAGCAAAGTGCGTGTTCGCAACAGGCCTTCTTTGCCTTAGGCGAGGATCAGGGGAGTGGTGTGAGCTCGTTTCCTCTGTCCAAACGGGCCTCCTGGCTCAGATAAAATTAACATGAGGGGGCGTGGCGCCCGCAACAGGCAATACCGCTTCGCCCCGCTTGACGGCCCAGAGCATTTCATTGACCTTGTGCTGAAGGCAAAGCGTGCCGCACATCGTGCGGGCATCGAACTGGTCGGAGGCAATCAGATTCATGACTTCCCAGTAGCGGTCGCTTTTCCACAGTTCCTTGAAGGAGGTGTCGCAGATGTTGCCGATGTGGAATTTCTTATAGCGTGAATGAAAAAGCATGCCACAGGGGGCCACCAGGCCGGACCCGGAGAGTTGCATGATGAAGGGCGGGCCATAGCATTGGATATACTCACGCTTGCCCTTGCTTTTGATCTTGGACCATTTGGCCTTGACCAGGTATTCCGGGGTGGTCAGCGCCTCGGCTTCCTTAAGCAGAACACCGAGCTCATCATATTTCTCATAATCCACCTTCAGACTGCCAAACTCGTCGTCACTGCAATGCTTGATGACCGAATAATCCACGCCCAGATCCCGGCCCAGGCGGGCGAAGGGGACAATCTGATCGGCAAACTGGGGCATCAACACCATCTGGAGTCCCACCGTTACGGAGAGCTTGGCCTCCCTTTTGATGCGAACACATTCGCGAATGGTCTGAAGGACTTTATGGTAACAGGGCTCCTCCACCCCCATGATTTCCGCATATCGCTGTGGAGTCGCGGCGGAGATGTTGAAGCGCAGGTAGGTCAAGGCGGGCAGGATTTCCGCCAGGCGCTCGTCCTTCAGCAGGTAGCCATTGGTGCCCAGAGCCATGTCCAGCCCATTGGCCTTGCCATGCACAATGGCCTCATAGAGGCTGGGATTGCAGGTGCTTTCCCCATCGCTGACAAAGCTGATGGCCTTGACGCCGATTTCAGCGGCATCATCCAGAAACCGGACAATGACATCGCGGGTCATGCGCTTGCTGTCATTGGCCTGCAACTGCCCATAGCAATATACGCAATGATAGGTGCAGGCGCGGGTGAGGGCGCAGTCCATGGTGATGGGGGCGATGCGTTCGCCCCGCAACCACGCTTCCACGCGCTCCCGGTGCCAAGCCAGCTTGGTTCCATCCAGAATCAATTCACTCATGAGGGGCTCTTTTCTTCGCCGCGCCGTTGATGTGTCATGCTGTCCTGGGGATACGGTAGCACGGAAACCAGATGTTTCTTGAAATAATGGTCGCCGGCGAGCCGCAGATATTCGCGAAAGACCCGGCGCAGGGAGCGGAAGCTGACCGCCTTGGATTTTCCTTCCAGCCGGGTTCCCAGGCGGTAGGGGACCTCCGCGAAGAGGTAGCCGCGTTCCTTGGTCAGGCGGACCAGCATGTCGGTCTGGTAGAAAAAGCCTGCGCTTCGGTTGGGCAGATCCTGCAGGATGCAACGGCGGTACAGCACGGTTCCGTTGGTGTAGTTGAAGAAGGTGAAGAAGGACAGGTTGATGATGAACTGGTAGGCGTAGGAAAGAAAGTTCCGGAAGCCGGAGCGCGTGGCGCGGTTGAACACAAACGGGATCACGATATCCACATGGTCGAGCAGGCTGTGATACCGAAAGCACTCCCAAGGGTCGTTTTCATTGTCGCCCGGGAGCATAATGACGGCCTCCTTGGAGGAGCCGTCCACGCCATCCCAGAAGGAAGCGCCGATGCCCTTGCATTTCTCATGGCAAAGGATCTTCACGCGGGCATCCTGCTCCATCATGCGGCGGACAATGGCCTCCGTGCCGTCGGTACTGCCATCATTCACCACCCGAATTTCCCCATCCAGGTTCATGTCATCAAAGGCCTTCAGCGTGGTGCGGATGGCGGCCTCGATGTTCCGCTCCTCATTGAGGGCGGGCATGATCACGCTGATGCCCCGGCGTTGTGTGTTCAGGCTGTCCATGGGGTTCTTTCTAGTAGGGGCCCTTGAAGGTTTCAACGGTCTGCGGCCAGTCGTAGGGGATGGCCGGGTCGCGGCCAATCATCTCCAGCACGGTGCGGAAGATGCCGCGGTGCTCGGGATAATAGGCGTCCTCCAGCGTCCGGGAGACCGGGGCCGGGCAGTCGGCCATGCCCATTCTACGGATGGGGCACTTCAAGGCATGCACCACGGGATGGGTGGCAATGGAGGCGGCAATTTCCGCCGGCACGCCGAAGGGCGTCCACCCGGAATCCAGGATCAAGAGGCGTCCCGTTTTGCCCACGGAGCGGGTCAAGGTTTCGGCATCGAAGGGGCGGATGCTTCGCACATCCACCAGCTCCGCGCTGGCGCCGACAGCTTCCAGGGCCAGGCAGACCTTCATGGCCTCCGGGACCATGAGCGAGGAGGCGGCCAGCGTGATGTCCGTGCCTTCGCGCAAAATACTGGCCTTGCCGAAGGGCACCTCATAGAGTTCCTCGGGCACATCGCTAACCATGTCATAAAGGCGGCGGTGCTCAAAGATGACCGTCGGGGTTCCACTGCGCAGGCTGTGGACCAGCATGCCTTTCATGTCATACGCCGAGGCGGGGGCGATGACCTGCAGGCCGGGGAAGTAGGCGTACACGGCGCGCAGATCCTGCGAGTGGGTGGCGCCCTGGCCCCAGCCTTTGCCGACGATGTTGCGCACCACGATGGGCACATGCGGCCCGCCGCCAAACATGTAGCGCCATTTGGCGGCATAATTGAACATCTGATCCATGGCCAGGAAGGAAAAGTCGTTGCGCGCATGCACAATGACCGGGCGCTTGCCGTTCATCGCCATGCCAATGGCCATGCCAGTCATGGCATTTTCGCAGGCGGGGGTTTCAATGACCCGCTGGCCGCCATATTTTTGCGCGGCCTTGAGGGTGGTGCCGAAAATGCCCTTCACATCATTGACGCCGATTCCGAGGATGAAGACGCTGGGATCGGCCTCCATGCATTGGAGCAGGGCCTCCGCGATTGCTTCGCCATAATTTAATTCTCTCACAGGTGATTCCTTTCAGCTCCTCGGCGGCGTTTAATAGGTGTTCTCAAGAATGGATTCAGGCTTGGGCCACGGGCTTTTTTCGGCAAAGGCCAAGGCCTCCCGCACCTCCGTGTTCACCCGGTCTTCGAGGGCGGCCTGCTCCGCTTCGGTCCAGGCCTTTTCCTGCAGAAGGCTTTCGCGAAGCCGCTTGATGGGGCACTTCTGCATCCAGGACTCGACCTCCTCCTTGGACCGGAACCCCAGGGAATAATCATACAGCGGACCGACATGTTCCCGGATGCGGTAGGTGTCCGCCTCCAGGAAGCCCGGCTTCCCGGCGCGGCATTCCGCCGCCAGTTCCAGCGCGGCCGTGCGGACAGCCCGCACATCGTTGCCATCCACATGGCGGACGTTCAGGCCCAGCGCCTTCACCTTCTGGTGAATGGGAATGTTGTTCTGGCGGCAACGAATATGGGTGTTGGTGGAGTACTGGTTGTTTTCGCAGATGAACAGCATGGGCAGGTGGTAGAGCAGGGCCAGGTTGAAGCTCTCCCAGGAGATGCCCTCCTCCATGACCGCATCGCCATGGAAGGCCACCGCGAGGGAGGAAAGCCCGTCATGCTTCATCGAAAACGCCGCGCCGACCGCCAGGGCGACACTGCCCCCCAGGATGGCGCTGGTGCCCATCACCCCCATGGCGGTGTCAATCAGATGGACCGACCCGCCCCGGCCGCGACTGCATCCCGTCTCCCGGCCATAGAGCTCGGCCATGAACCGTTTGGCGTCGCCTCCCTTGGCCAGGTAATGTGCATGGCCACGGTGACTGCTGAAAATCTGGTCGTCCTTCCGGAGCGCCGCGCAGACGCCCACGGCAATGCCTTCCTGCCCGATGGAGAGGTGCGTGGGCGTGCGGATCCCCCCTTGGGGATAGACGTCCGCAATGGTTTCCTCCATGCGCCGGATCCGGAGCATGGAGTGCAGGAGCTGAATATCTTCGTGTGGTTTCATGGTTTGCCATTTCTGCGAGGCCTGCGGCCTCAATTCATGTTGATTGCCTGCATCCGCTTGATGTTGTAGTACGCCGGATTGGTCAAGGGGTTCGTGAGCTGGCCCTTTCGGAAGGCCTCCGCCAGACTGCGCACGGCATCCTCAATCGTGTACCGGGGCTGGAAGCCGAGCACCTGGCGGACTCGATCGGAGTTGACGTGGTAGGAGCGGATGTCATCGGAGGATTCATAGCAGAGTTCGATGCCGTCATCGCCCACCACCTTCTTGACCAGCTTGGCGATATCTTCCACCGCATGGTTTTCGAAACCCACGTTGAAGGGGATAAGATGAATGGCCTCCGCCGGGGCGCTCAAGAAGAGCTGATAGGCCCGGGCCATGTCCTTGACGTGGATGTTGGGGCGCAATTGTTTCCCGCCAAAAATGCGGATCTTGCGGTTGACCAGGGCGAGGATGGTCAGAATGTTGACCGTCAGGTCGAGCCGGAGGCGCGGGGCGTAGCCGCAGACCGTGGCGGGGCGCAGGATGGCCGCCGTCATGCCGCCGGGTTTCACCATGTCCCGCAGGATATGCTCGCACTCCAGCTTGAAGCGGGAGTAATCCGTCAGCGGGTTGCAGGGCGAATCTTCGCGGACATCCGGTTCCTCGCGGACGCCGTAGACGCTGGAGGAGCTGGCATAAATGAAGCGTTGTACGCCCTCTTCCTGGGCGATGCGAACCAGCCCAGGAAAGGCGGACAGGTTGATGGATCTCCCCAGATCCGGATTGAGCTCGAAGCTGGGATCGTTGGAAATACAGGCCAGATGGATGATGGAGTCGCACCCGGCGGTGGCTTTTCGCACCGCCTTTTCATCGCGGATGTCGCCCTTGACCAGTTCCAGGGAGGGATGCTTTTCCAGCACCTCCTCGCCATAGATGAACAAGTCCAGCACCCGGACCCGGTGGCCATCCCGCAAAAGTTGCGGCACCAGTTCGGAGCCGACATAGCCGCCTCCGCCCGTGACCATGATATTTTTGACTGCGTGTTCCGTCATTGCACAACTCTCCCTGTCTGGTCGCCGTTCGCTTGGTTATTTTAACAGCGCGGTGATACTTTTCTTTACGTTTAATTTGTCGATGGCCTTGTCGTTGCCCACGATTTCCACGGCCTCGGCCCCCACCACGTTGCCGATCAGCCCCAGGATTTCGAAGGGCGCCTTCAGGGCCGCCGCCATGGAGGTGACGGACAGGAAGGCGTCGCCGGCGCCCACGCGGTCCACCACCTTGCGGGCAAAAGCAGGCACGGAAACGAATTCATCTCCGTCGTGGCTGACCTGGCATCCCTTCTTGCCACAGGTGACCACCATATAGCTGGCCTTGAGCTGTTGGCGCAGGCGTTCGAGGATGGGGCGGAGCTGTCCCCGGGCATCCCGGGCCTCCAGCCGCATCTCATGCTCCGCGATGCAGGCATAGTCGGCGCGCGGATACTTGGTGATGGTATTGAAGCCACGATTGCCGGCGTTGGCCTGAGTGTTGACCGCCAGAAACGGGGCGCAGTCACACACGGTCTCGATGACCCGGCGGGTGATGGTCCCGTGGCCGAAATCCGAGACCAGCACCAGATCCACTTTGCTCGCTTTCTCCCGGATGGCGGCGCATAGCGCGGCCTCCGTGGGCTCGCCAATTTCGCCGTCATTCATTTCGTACAGTTCCAACAGCTTGTTGAGGGAATAGCCCTCGATGATGCGGCGCTTGGAGATGGTGGGAATGTCCGGCTCCATGATGAATTGCGGATGAATGCGACTGCTGAGCTTGGAGCGGATGAAGTCCTCATAGCTCTTGCGGGCGCCGAGCACCGCCAGCAGTTCGACGTGCCCCGCAAAATTGGCCACATGATTGGCCACCGCGAGCACTCCGCCGGCAAAACGGTCCTCCGACTGGTAGCGAAGCGCCAGCACCGGATCCTTCGAGGATTTTCCGATGGCCTCGCCATACACATACTCATCTATGATGACATCGCCGATGACCAGCACCTTGAGCGTTTCCATCTGGTCAATGACCGACAGCACTTCGGCGAGGTTGTGCCGCATGCGGAAGAATTCGACATATTCCTGCATTTCCTTTGGATAAATGGACATGCGCTCGTTGATCAGGCGCGAGGAGCTGAAGACGATGTCGTCCGTGAACGCCAGCCGGGCGCCGATCTCCGCCACCACCGCTTCTTCCTGCTCAATCTTGCCGGTCATATCGGCGCCCTTGGGCCGGTATTCCGAGCCTTTGACGTAAAAATCAGGGCGCAGGAGGCGCAGGGTTTCCTCGGCGGTGGGCCATTGATTGATGGCCACAAAGTCCACGCACCACAGCGAAGCGATGGCCTCGGCCCGCAGAAGCTCGTTAAAGGCCGGGCGGTGGGGGCCCTTGTCCACAAAACGATCCGGGGTTACGGTGACAACAAGCAGATCGCCCATGGCCTTGGCCTGTTCAAAATAGCGGATATGGCCGATATGCAACAGGTCAAAGCAACCATGGCAATGGACAATTTTCTTGCCCTTTTTCTTTTCCTCAGCCACGCGGATCGCGAGTTCCTGAAGGTCATAAATTCGTTTTTCCGGCATAATGTCTCCCCATCGCCCGGTTCAAGGCTGTCCAGTGTGCCAGCGGTCGTTCCGGAAAGCCCGTTCCAAAAGAACGGATAGATTGGCCAAAGCGGGCATTTTGTTCAACAAAAAACATGCCGATACCGCATGTTTTTCAGTGATTCTGCCCTGACGGGCATCGGACACATCAGCCCAAACAACCAGCACGCGACAGATCCGCGACAACCTTTGTTGCGATTTGCCCCCTATGCCCTTCGTTGACTGCCCGCAATGCTTCGCATAGCGATGCGGGCAGGCCGCCGTGTGAATGTTGAGCACCGTGCGTGTATGCAAAAGGCCTTTGTTGCCGGCCGAGGATTTGGGGCGCAAGAATGGGCTGTGCAGGAGCGGGCGTATGTCGCAAAATGCCGCGACAGATGGTTCACGACGGTTTCGCCGGGTGCGAAGCCGGGGAGGATGTCCATATGAAACCATGGTATGAAGAATTGTTTGAAGACTACGGTGTTCAGTACGACCAGGAAGGATTCACACAGGGAACCCTGGGTGAATGCGATTTTATTGAGCGGGAGCTGGGGCACAACAAGGGGCTGAGGATTCTGGATGTCGGCTGTGGGACGGGGCGGCATTCGATCGAACTGTCCCGGCGGGGGTATTCCGTTGTGGGGGTGGACTTGTCGGAGTCCCAATTGCAACGGGCCCGGGAAAAGGCACAGCAGGCCGGACGGGCGGTGTCTTTCCTCAAACACGACGCGCGGACGCTTCCCTTCCAGTCGGAATTTGACTTGGCCATCATGCTCTGCGAGGGCGGGTTCTCCCTGATGGAAACGGACGAGATGAATTTCCAGATCCTTCAGGGAATTTCCCGCGCCTTGAAGAATGGCGGCAAACTGGTATTCACCACCCTCAACGGCCTGTTTCCCCTTTTTCATTCCGTGAAGGATTTTCTGAGTGGCGCCGCGCAGGAGGGCGGCGCCACGTATCACGAGCATTCCTTTGACCTGATGACGTTCCGCGACCACAATCTCACGCAGGTTGTGGATGACCGGGGCAACAAAAAGGAACTGCGGTGCAATGAACGCTATTATGTTCCCTCCGAAATCAGCTGGCTCTTGAAGTCCCTGGGGTTTGAAGGAATCGAGATCTTTGGGGCCAAACTGGGCGCCTTCAGCCGGGCGGACAAGCTCACCACGGAAGACTATGAAATGCTGGTCATCGCGCGGAAACCTTAGGCGCGCTCATCCGCGTTCGGCGGTGCCCAGCCATGCGCGGAGGCGGTTGTAGCCCACGAGCTGGTCTATGAGGAACATGACACGTTTCGTGTTGTGGCTGTCACTGAGGAAAGCGAATTTCGGGCCGTGGGAGCAGTTCCTGGAAGAGGCCGAGGTAGATACGGGCGGTTTTCATCCAGTTCCATTGGTCCAGGGCGTAGCGGGAGGTTTCGGCGCGGTGTTCGCGCAGGGGGCGGGGATTCCTGGAAAAGTCTTCCAGCAGGCGCGTCATTTCGAGGGGTTGCCGGGGGCAGAGAACAAAGCGCTCCGGATCGCGCGCATAGCCGGCGAAGGTTTCCGGTGAGAGCAGGCAGGTCAGCCCGCAAGCCATGGCCTGCGGGACGACGGCGGGCCAGCCTTCCCCGAAGGAAGGCATGATGAAGAGATCGTGCGCGCCATAGAGTTCGCGCAATTCCGGCGTTTCGACGTACCCGATGAGCCGCACATTAGGCAGGCCCCATTGTGCCGGATCAATGGGTCCCTTGCCGACCAGGGTGAACTGGACGTGGGGAAGGGCACGCGCCACTTCCTGGATCAGGGGCAGGCCCTTTTTTTCATAGAACCGCCCCACAAAAAGAACGTTAAGGGCTTGAGATGACAAGGCCCATTTTTGGAGCAGGGCGGGGCGCCCGGCGTCAGGAACAAAATAATAGGAGCCGGGATCCACGCCGGCCGGGGTCATCACCGTTTCCGCTGGCGGAATACCGGCTTGTTCGACAAACCACTGCCGGACGGCCTCTCCAACGAAGGTGAGTCGCATGCCGCGTTTGAGGCCCCAGTGAGCCATGCCGCAGATGAACCGCCGTTGCAGGCCGCTGAGCCAGGCTTGCCGGAGCGCGATGATGCCCACATGCTGGGTGGTGACCACGGGCTTCTTCATGTTGAGGGCCAGGGCCAGCGTCAGCGTGGAAAGGCCGGGCGCCAGGCTATGCACATTGACCACGTCATGCGCGCGAATCAGGCGGCGGATGAGGGGGATGCCCCAGGGGTAGGGCAGGGGGGAGTTGATCTGCCAGGTGTGTTCAAAAATGTTGGCGGCGCCAACACGCACGTTCCCCGGTTGCTGAAGTTCCGGACGGCGCGGGATATTCGTGGTCAGCCAGGTGACCTCGTGCCCCTCCTCCTGCCAGCAATGCTTGAGCGCCTCGACGGCGAACTCTATGCCGCCCATGTGCGGCGGCTGGTAATTGCTGACGGTCAGAATGCGCATGATGTGTTTCGCCGGTGGCGCGCCCCTACCGCTCGGAGGTCCCCCAGAAGAACAGATCAAGGCCCACGAGCAGATAGGGGTCTGCCTTCCAATCGTGTTCTCGTTTCCACTTGATGCCCGGATCCACTTCCAGATAAATCCACTTCTTATAGAGCGGGCGGCGGTAGAGCAGGGCCAGCTTGTGCTGGGTGTTGAGCGTGTCGGAGCCGTTCACGACAAACCCAAGGCCCAAGCCCCGGGCCAGATCTGAGCCCCCCACATCATGGCCACGGTCGTCTTCATCCAGCAGTTCCTTGATGTAGCCGATTTTGACGGATTGGACCCACTCGAAGCCATCCGAGCTTTCCGAATAGGTGCCCGCCACCACGCCGCCCGCCGCGAAATGGTTTTGACTGCCAAACCAGCGGTACATGCTCAGGGAAGTCTGCTCTCCAAATCCATCATCGGTTTCATAAAAAAGTTTCTGCCGGGGCCGGATTCTCCACGACTCCCAGGACCAGTTGGGCCCCCATTGCGTCTGGGCATAGGCCTCGGGAAGCCAGCGGACACGGATGCCGGTGTCAATGTAGGTTCGCAACACGTCCACGTACGTGCGCATGCCCAACTGAAGGCTATTGGGCTTTTCGGTGGGGTCGGTATCCGGCAATTCGGAGGGCCGCGAGGTGTTCAGAATGACTTTCCAGCGCTTTTCCACATTGGGCAGGTCAATCTCCGCATCAAACTCGGGCTTGAAGGAATACTCCGTTTTGTCTTCCTGGGAGGCTTCGGCAAAGAAGCTGATGCGAAAACGGGAGTCCTCCGGCTTCTTTCGGATGTCCAGGCCTGCGGCGGCATAGGCATCGGCCCGGTGTACGCGCGTGTTGTAGTCGTTATAGAAGTTGAGATGGATGTAATCCAGCCGCTCCGAAAAGGAGTCAAAGCGGGCCGGCTTGGGTTGCATCTGCACGTTCTCCATGGCGGAACTTGCCATGCCGGTGGCGTTGCTGATGACGCCTTCGGTGATTTCCTTGATCATGGTGACCTGGGCGGAGGAGGCCTGGGCCAGCGCAAAGAGGAGCAGGGGGAGAAGTCGCTTCATCGGTCATCCCCCCGGATGTCCATGAGGATGAAGCCCGCCAGGAAATCGCCAAACTCGACGGGATCCAGCCCCAGATCCACGCCCACCAGCAGAGCCTGTGCGCCCAAGGCGCATTCCGTGGGGGAATAGTGGGGCGG
>CAZFSE010000033.1:0-28542 GCA_964521805.1 uncultured Verrucomicrobiota bacterium | reverse complement strand
GGTTTAAAAATGGCGGGTGGAGGGGGCTCCGGCTCAGGGGGGGCTTCAATGCCGGGTATTTTTTCTATTGCAACCGGTCGTTTTGCTTCCTCGGTGGGTGCTATGGGCCTGGGTGTTTCCACGGTTTCCTCTTCCGGCAATTTAACCTGGCAACCGGCCAGGGCGACGACAAGCAGAAAGGCCATCCATGGACGGACTCTGTTCCCTGTGCTCACCTTTGTCATGCTGATTTCCAATGTTTATCCGCCCAGAGCTGAGAGCGTTTGCAATACTGCGTGTAGACTACACGCTTTATGACGGGGTGTAAACCCAGCACGGCATGGCCGCAGCCAAACGGATTGAATTCTTGGGTTTGGAGATGGGTGCGTTGCCCGCCCGCGTGGAAAACATTTCGTTGACATCCCTCCCTGTTGCGTATTACTTTTTCACTAATGGTAACACTATTGACCCGCCGCAGGGAAAGGAGTTTGATGAAAAAATGGATTCAAGGCGCGGGCGTTTTCGTTTGGGTGGCGGGGTTGTGCCTGGCCGCCCAAGGGCAACAGGAGACGCATACGAATGTGCAGTCGGTGACGGCCACCGGAGCAAGCGCCTGGACGCCCTCATTTCCCTTTACCCTCCGGGGTGTCCTGCTGAACAATCCCGAGGACATGCTGGAGGCCGCCTGGGATCCGGAATCCGTGAACCTGAACCGCATGGGCGGGCAGTGGCAGGTGTTCATTCAAGCGGTCGCGGACGGCGACCGCGGGGGCACCGCGCTCTGGCTGGGCCAGAATTACAGCAGTGTGGGGCCTTGGATTCCGGCCGGCAATTTCTATGGCGAAGAGGCTTGGTCCAACCTCCTGTTTCGCGTCAACTTTGACACCAACAGCCTGCACCATTTCCGCGCGGGCGACTTGGTGGAGGTGACGGCCAATCAGTCCGTCTTCTATGGCGGAAAGCGCAACATCAACGAAGGCCACCGCACGAACGACGCGAACAACTTCTACCTCTCGCTGGTGGAAGCGGGCCGGGGCCTGCCGGATCCGGAGGTCATCCTCCTGACCAACTTGGTCAGTTCGGGGACCAATCAAATCTTTGATCAAACGCGCCAGTTCGGTGGCGAGCGCTACCAAGGCGTCCGGGTGCGCATCGAGCGCATCCGGATGGCCACGGAATACTTCGGCACGAATGGCTGGGGAAAGACCGCCTGGGCGGACCGCCGGTGCACCGTTACCGATGGCGAGGGCCGGTATTTCACCGTGCGCATGCCGCTGGCGGACCTCGGCCCCCTTCCAGCGGATTGGTTTTCTGCGATCGGTCTTATCAATCAGGAATCGGGCTCCGGCACGGATGGCACGCATGGCTATGAACTCTTTGTCCAGGAGATCGGCCCCACGATCCGCACGCTGTCCTCGGGGGGGGGGCTGATGATGGCCTGGTCCGGCGCCTACACCAATTATGTGCTGGAATATTCCACCAATATTTCAGAAGGTGCCTGGTCGCAGGTGGAAACCGCCCCGGCCAAGTGGATCGTGGTGGAAGAACCTTTGAATGAGGAAAACCGGATCTACCGCTTGCGGCAACGAGATTGATTCCATGAAAAAGCGCGGCTTCACATTGCTGGAATTGCTGGTGGTGGTTGCCATCGTCCTCCTGCTGGCGGGACTGGGGGTGACGCTGGCTGGGCGCGCCATGGAAAAGAGCCGCGTGGCCAAAGTCCGCATGGACCTCCTGCAGGTGGAAGCCGGATTGGAAATGTATTACGACGATTACAAGCGGTATCCGCCCGTTCGCGTTTCGTGCAACACGGCGGAACGCGAACATTGGTGCGAATTGCCGGAAGAGCTGGTCCGCCTGGGGTATCTCCCGGCAGGCCGGAAAAAAGGGGTTTCCTCCGCGATGGAGGACCCCTTCAATCCCGGGCACACCTACAAATATCTGGCGTCCGGCCCGTACTATCTCAACGGCGATCTCCAGCGGGAGAATTACGCGGTCTATATTCCGGATGACTTCCCGGCCTGCCAGAGCGCCAGCGGCTCCTACAACGAGGACGCGCAAAGCCCCCTGGCCTGGGCGCTCTGGAGCCTGGGGCCCAGCCCCAGCACGAAAAAAGCCTTGAGCAGTCAGGCCCCGGTCAGCGGCCTGACGTGGTACCGGGGAACGGGCGACCATGGGGTGATCGGGCGCATCAAGGCAAGGCATGGCCACTCGTTTCAAACGCCATGAACATCCTTCGAACGTTTTTTATCTGGCTTCTCCTGGCGGCAACGGCCAGGGCTCAACCCCTCCAGCTGGCGGTCACGACGACGTTGCTGGAAACGGCGGCGAGAGATCTCCTGGGAGGCGACGTTGAAGTGATCCGGATCCTGCCGCCGGGCTCCTGCCCGGGGCATTTCGATCTGGAGCCCGGGCAAGTCATCCGCCTGGCCTCCGCGCCGTTGTTTCTTCGGCATGACTTCCAGGCGCAACTGGATGCGGGGCTCGCGAGGGCCGGGCTGGACGCCCAGCGGGTGCAGGGCATCCCTTCGCAACCGGCCTTCACGATTCCCAGCGCCTACCTCCTGCTCTGCGAAGAGCTCGCCCCCCGGCTGATTCAGCAATGGCCCGGCCAAGAGCCCGCCATTCGCCAGCGGCTGGAGGGCCTCCGTGGAAAAGCGGCGCTTGTGGAGGGCGATATCCGGCAACGCGCCCAACCCCATCAGGGCAAAAAAATCCTCTGCGCGCGTTATCAAAAAGAATTCTGCGAATGGGTTGGGCTGGAGGCGGTGGCCACGTATAACGCCGGAACCGACGAGTCGGCCTGGCTGATGAGCCGGGCGGTGGACATGGGCAAAACCGCCGGCGCCACGGCCGTCATTGGCAACCAGCAATGGGGCCCGCGCCATTTGGAGGCGCTGACGGAAGCCACCGGGCTCCCCGGGATCATGCTCAGCAATTTTCCAGACAGCGGAGAGGCTGGCGCCTATTGGGCGCTGGTGGAGCAAAATATCCAAGCCTTGGAAACGGGCCTGCCATGACGCCCGCCATTTGCCTGGACAACCTGAGCGTGCGTCTTTCGGGCACGGCGATACTCAACAATCTCTCCCTCTCGGTCGCGTCCGGCAGTTTCCTGGCCATCCTGGGCCCGAATGGCGCGGGAAAAAGCACGCTGTTGCAAGCCCTGCCCGGCCTGATTCGATTTCAAGGCTCCGCCCGCTTGCTGGGGGTCGAGGTGGGGCAAGCCTCCACCCGTGCCCTGGGCCACCTGCGCAGGCGCATGGGCTATGTCCCTCAATTGTATTCCCGCCCGGCCTCCGTCTTGCCGCTCTCTGTCCGTGAGGTGGTGGAGCTGGGCCGGGCCGGCGTGCGAGGCATGGGGCGGCGGTTGCAACCCTCCGATCACGCCCTTTGCGGCCGCGTCATGGAACAAACCGAATTGACGGGACTGGCGGACCGCTCCTTTGCGGTCCTCTCCGGTGGCGAACAGCGCAAAGTCTATCTGGCCCGCGCCCTGGCGCAGGAACCCGAGATCCTCCTGCTGGATGAACCGGCCGGGCATCTGGATTTTCGCTGGCAGGAAATCATCACGCGGCTGATCGAACGCATCTGGAAGACCTCCCGGCTGACGGTCGTCATGGTCACCCATGACTTGAGCCACTTGCCGGCGGGAGCAAACCAGGTGGCCCTGCTCGACAAGGGCCGCTTGCTCCGCCTGGGGCCGCCCCGCGAAACGCTGGACCCCAAGACCCTTTCCGCCCTCTATGGACTGCCCTTGCGCGTGGTCGAATCCCACGGACGTTTTGCCGCCTTTCCGGAGGACTCCGCATGACGCCCCTGCATCTCAAATGGCTGTTGACCGGCCTGCTGGGCGGAGCGGGCTGTGGCCTGGCGGGTTTTCTGCTGGTGTCCCTGAATCTTCCGTTCATGGGCGTCTGCCTGGCGCACGCGGCGCTGGCGGGCGCCGTTCTGGCGTATGCGCTGGGCACCCCGGTCCTGCCCACGGCGCTGGTGGCCTCGCTGGCCACAGCGGCCCTGATTGGACCGCTGGCGGACAAGACTCGCACCCAGGCCAACACCATCATGAGCATCCTGTTCTCGCTGACCTTGGGCCTGGCTTTTCTGGGCATCGGCCTGCTGAAAAACCAGCGCTCCGAAGTCATGGGGCTGATGTGGGGCAACCTCCTGCTGGTGCGCTGGGCCGACCTGATTCCTCTGGCGGCGGCCTGGCTGGTTCCGCTGTGCCTCCTGATTCTATTTGCCAAGGAGGCCAAAGCCGTTCTCTTTGACCGCGAGCTGGCGCGCATCAGCGGCATTCATGCCTCGGCGCTTTATTATCTCATGATAGCGCTCTGCGGCTTCACGGTGACGGTCAATCTAAACATTGTGGGCGGCCTCATGCTCTACAGCCTGATCACGAATCCCGCCGTGGCGGCTCTGCAACTGGCGCGCGGGTATCGCGCGGTGATCTTGCTTTCCATGCTGTTGGGTGCGCTATCGGCGGTGGGAGGCCTGGCCGTTTCGTTTTTGCTCGACTGGCCGGCGGGTGCCAGCATCGTGCTTGTGTCCTCCCTGATTTACGTCCTGAGCCTGCTGATTCATGCCTTTCGGTGGATGGGAGTTCCGCGATGAAAAAACATGCCTTTTTCGACCAAGTGGCCGTCAGTTCCGATCCCCTGCTGTTCACCCCGGAGGACCGGGCCAAGGTGTCAGCGCTCCACCAGCGGCTGGGTAATCTGGCCGGCCTTCGCGTGCTGGAGCCGGGATGCGGAGCGGGCCCGCTGACCGAGCATCTCGCGGAGTGGGTGGGGCCCTCTGGACAGGTGCTGGCGTTTGACGCCAGCCTCGGGATGGTGGAGCAGTGCCGGCTTCGGGTGGCGGGCGTCCGTTCTGTGCAGATCCTGCAGGCGGAGGCGGAGACCGTGGAATTGGCGCCGGGCGCCTGGGACCGGGTGATCCTATTCCGCGTCTTTCCGCATTTCGATGACAAGGCGGGCATTCTGCGGCGGCTGAAACCCTGTCTGGCGCCAGGCGGAAAACTTGTGATCGCCAACCTGGAGGGCAGTCAGAAGCTGAATGCCCTCCATGCCAGCTTTTCGGAGCCTGTTCGCCACGACCACATGCCCTGCCGCATCGGGACCCGCCGCCTGCTGGAAGAATGCGGCTTTCAGGTGGAGAGGGCGGTGGATGCGGACGACGAATTTTTCGTCTCTGCGATTGCCGCGGACTCCGCCAGGTAAGTCCGTGAACCTGTGGAGTCATCCCTGGTTCCGTCTCAAGGCCTTGCTCGATGGCCTGGTGAGCGGAGGGCCTTTGAACCCGGTGCAGAGTCAGGCGGTTACTTCGCTGATTTGATTTCGTCCCAGGTCCGGGTGTACTTCGCGTTGTCTTCGCCGAGGTCGAGGTTGACTTCGCCCAAGGCCTTGGTTTCCGGGGGCAGGATGATGGCGGGATTGTTGCGCAGGGCCTCATCGAGCAGGGGGTAGCTGTCCTTGTTGGGGCAGAGGTACTGGGTGAACCCGGTATTTTCGGCTGAGACCCGCGGATCGAGCATGAAGTTGATGTACTTGTGCGCGAGCTCGATGTTCTTGGCGCCCTTGGGAATCACCATGCAATCGCAGGTGGTGACAAAGCCCTCCTTCGGGAAGAAGATGGCGATGTCCGGGTTTTCCGCCTGAATTTGGAGCAGGTCGCCGACATAGCCATGCACCAGCAGAAATTCGCCGGAGGCCAGGCCGGACTTGTATTGCTCGTTCTCGAACTTGGCCAGATTTTTCTTCCAGCGCACGATCACGTCGCGGGCGGCGGCCAGTTCGTTGTCGTTGGTGGTGTTGGAGCTGTAGCCGAGAAAGCGGAGCCCGGCGGCGATGGTTTCGCGCATGTCGTTGAGCATGGTCATGCGCCCGGCGAGGTCGGCGCGGTCAAACACGCCCCAGGATTCGACGACATCATTGACCTTGCTCTTGAGGTAGGCCACGCCGGTGTACGAGACCGTGTAGGGGATGGCGTGCTTCGCTTCGGGATCCAGCGAAACCTTGAACGAGGTGGGGTCGAGATGCTGGAGATTCGGGAGTTGCCGGTGATCCAGGAGTTCCAGCATGCCCTGCGCCTTCATGATTTGCACCATGTAACTGCTGGGGAAGGCGAGGTCGTAGCCGGTGGCGCCCGCCTTCAGTTTCGCGTACATGTTCTCATTGGAATCGTAGGTGTCGAGGACCACCTTGCAGTTGTTTTCCTCTTCAAAGCGGGTGATCAGCTCTGGCTTGACGTAGTCCGCCCAGTTGTAGAGATGAAGGACAGCCTGTTTTTTTCCACAGCCGCCTGCAATCATCATGGCCGCCATCACGATGCACATTGTCCATTTGCCCAGTTGAAGTTGCATGATGCTCCTTTGTTGAAATCCAAGCCGTATTCTGTGCGAACACAGGCTGTTGACAAGCGGTTTTTTGTTTTTTTTGAGGGAGGGCTATGGGTTCGCCCAGGTAAAGCGGGTCTGCAAGCGGATATCGCGGGATGAACTGCCGGCCAGCAGTTCGAATTCGCCCGGCTCGGTGACCCAGCGCTTTGCATCCGGGTCGTAGAACGCGAGGGCGCTTTTGTCCAGGGCAAAGGTGACCCGCTTTGTTTCGCCGGGGGCCAGTTCGATCTTCTCGAAGCCCTTCAATTCCTTGACGGGGCGGGGGAGGCTGGATTCGACATCATGCACGTAGAGCTGTACGACTTCCTTGCCCGTGCGTTTGCCCGTGTTCGTGACCTCCAGGGCCACTTCGAGGGTCTTGGGATTCACCCTCAAATTGGCATAACGGAATTCCGTGTAGGAAAGGCCATGCCCGAAGGGGAAGAGGGGTTCGACCTGGCGGGTATCGTAGTAGCGGTACCCGACGAGCAGGCCCTCCTCATAGGCGCAGTCCTGGTCGTTATATTGCCCGATGGCGTGCGCGGGGCTGTCTTCCAGGCGCTTGGGGAAGGTGACCGGCAATTTGCCGGAGGGGTTGACATCGCCAAACACGATATCCGCCACGGCGCTTCCCCCTTCCATGCCGGCGTACCACATCAGGACCACGCTGGGCACTTTTTCAATCCACGGCAGTTCGACGGCGCTCCCGCAAACCAGGAACACGGCGGTCCGGGGGTTGACTGCGGCAACCGCTTCGATCAATTCATTTTGCCGCCCATGCAGGCGGATATCGCGCCGGTCCACGCCTTCCTGGTCATAGCGGTGGTTTTGCCCCGCAAAGATCAGCACGGCATCCGCCTCGCGCGCGGCCTTGAGCGCCTCGGCAAACTCAACCGCCGGGTCCGTTTGCTGGTCGTCCGGCGTGACCCATCCCAGTTCAACCATGGCCCCGCCGCCAGCGTCATAATACTCCACCTCAAACTGGTAGACCTGGTCCTTGGCCAGTTCGATTTTCGCATCTTTCTGCTCCGTCCCGTGATCGCCCCAGTGGTCAATCACCACCTGGCCATTGATTTTCAACCTGGAACCATCATCGCTGGTCAGCCCGATATGATGCAGGCCGCTGGCGGTGGGCCGGATGCTGGCCGTCCAGCGGGCGGAGAAATGGTCTTTTTGAATCTTGGCATCCGGGGCTTGATTCTTCCAGTTGAAGTGTAACGCCTTGTCATGGCGGACTACGGCTGGTTCGCCCTGCAGGTCCCGGTTGTTGAAATATTCGCCTTTCCAACTGGCGATGCCGGACCGCGGATCGAACGTTTGGATGTAGTGGTCCGCCAAAGGCTTGAAGGCGGCGGTGTCCCCCGTGTCGCGGTAGCCCTCTACATGGATCAATTCCACCATCCCCCCGACGCGGCGGCGAAGCCCTTCGAGCGGGGTGATTTCGTAGAGCGCGCGGATGGCGGAACTTCCGCCCCCGTCCGCATGCCGGGCGGTGGCGTTCTCGCCAATGACGGCTATTTTCAGGTTCTTGTGGAGGTCCAGGGGCAGGACGCCGTCGTTCTTCAGCAGGACCATGGCCTCCGACGCGATGGCGCGGGTGGCCTGCTGGTGCGCGGTGGTGTTGCGCGAGCCGGACTTGCGGGACGCGGGATCCAGCGCGCCGATCCGGGCCATGACCCGGAGAATTCGGCGCACCTTGTCATCCACGACGCTTTCCGGAATTTCCCCGCGCTCGACCGCCTCGCGCAGGGGGGCCGCCAGGAAGAAGGATTCATAGTGGTCCGAGGTGCCCATTTCGAGGTCCATTCCATAGAGCGCGGCTCCCCGGGTGCTGTGGACTCCGCCCCAATCGGAGAGGTACACGCCCTCGAAGCCCCATTCGCCCTTCAGGATGCCATTGACGAGGTACTCGTTCTCACAGCACCACTGCCCGCGGAAGCGGTTATAGGCGCCCATGAAGGTCAGCGCGCCGGCCCGGACGGTTTCCTCGTAGGCCGGCAGGTAGATCTCCCGCAAGGTGCGCTCATCCACCAGCGCATTGACCCAGCCGCGGTTCCATTCCTGGTTGTTCAGGGCGTAGTGCTTGACGCAGGCCGCGACATCATTGTTCTGGATGCCGCGCACGACATCCGCCGCCATTTGCCCGGTGTGGAAGGGGTCTTCGCCGAGATACTCAAAGTTGCGCCCGCAGACCGGGGTCCGGACAATATTGATGCCCGGCCCGAGGATGACATCTTTGTTGCGGTGCCGTGCCTCGGCGCCGAGGGTCTCTCCAAAGAGGCCCCCCAAGGAGCGGTTCCAGGTCGAAGCCAGGGCGACGCCGACCGGCAGGTAGGTGACGTAATCGTCCTCCCAGCCCATTGGCGCCCAGGAATCCGCCGCCGTTTCACGGCGGACGCCGTGGGGGCCATCCGACAGGGCCAGGCGGGGAATGCCGAGCCGCTCGATGCCTGCGGTGTTGAACTTTGAGTTGCCGTGGCACAAGGAAACCTTCTCGGCCAGCGTCATTTGTTTTAGAAGGCCGTCAATGCGTTCTTCGATTTTTGATGGGGACATGCGAACCTCCGCTTTGCAAGGGGTGGCCGATAGTATAAACGTGGGCAGAATTAACAATAAGAATCTTTTCATCTGTGTTCTCCATTCAGTTTTTAAGGTGGTTCTGGCGTCTGAAGATCCTCAAGGAATGACTTCCACAGGCCAGACGGTGTACCAATAGGTCTGGCCCGGCGTCAGATTGGTGTGGGCGGCCTCTTGCGCCTCGCCCTCATACACCCGTTCGCCCTCCGTGTGGTTGGTGGGATGCGCGGTGGTGCCAAACCGCACCTGCACGGTGGCTCCGGTGAAGCCGCAGGCACGCGGGTCGGGCCAGCGCAGGATGACGCTGTTGGTCAGCGCCACCGCCCGCAGTCGCATGAGGTCCAGCCGGGAATCCGGATCAAAGAGGAGCCAGGCCTGGTCGAGAAAATTGGAGGGGGCGATGGCAAAGAACCAGGTGGAGGTGGCATTGGCGGTGTAGTTGGGATGCGAATCGCTGGTGGCGCCGCCGAACTCCGCGCGCAGGCGGTTGGGGTGGGTGGGATGGTCGTCCGCGTAGGCCAGCAGGTCGAACCAGTCATACACGGCGACATTGTTCAGGCCGGGATGCCGCGCCGCATAGTTGGTGGACCACTCGTTTTTCAGCCAGTTGTTGAACTGCCGGACCCGTTGCCCTTCCGCGTCCGTGGAGCCGGTGTAATGCCGTGGCGGCGCGGTGACGGGGATGAAGAGGATATCCGGATTCGAGGCGAAGACCTCTTCGAGCGCCTGGTAGACCTGGCCGCCGTTGGTGTACACCCCGCCCGTGGGATGGCGGTACACGGCGCGATAATTGGCCAGGGTCTGCTCCGCGCTGAAGGGGTCGCCCGGCTCCGTGCCCGCCCCCGAAACGTTGCTGGCGGGATAACAGCTCTTGAACAGGATGATGCGGTTGGCGCCGCTGGCGCAACCGTGCGTCTTGACCCTCTGCACGTAATCGTTGAACCAGAAAATCCAGTGGCACATGTCGGTGTGGTCGCCCGGCGTGTCCGCCAGCGAATCCGGACGCCCGGCGTCGGGGGTGAGGTCCGTGCCATAGGTGATGTCGTTGACCTCGTCCACATACGCCTTGCCTTGCAGGGCCGCCTCAAGACCGTCTGAAAGCCAGTTCTGGCCGCAGGAGTGGTGGATGAACAGCGCGTCGTCCACGGTTTGGGCCGGGGCCGCCAGCGTCCCAAAAAAAGTTCCAAGGATTGGAAAAATCAGCCAAAAAGTTTCCAAGGGTTGGAAAACTTTTTTGATGGATTGTCTACTGCGCATGCCACTCTCCGCTGTTCGCTTGAAGTCGGAGGCAGTGTGCGGCTTTCAACCCGCCTGCTCAAGCTGATAAATCGAGAAAAGCGTTTTCGTGCGGCCGTTTTTTCTGTAAAAAGGGGCGCATGAAGAAGGCCTCCATCCATATTCCTTTGGCGGCGCTGGCGGCGCTGTTGATTTTGCTGATGGCGTTGCTGACGGGCGGCACGCTCGCGGTGCTCTGGCGCATGCACAACCGGACGGCGCACGAGACGGCGGCGCTTTCGGTGGTGGAGAAGGGGCGGATCATCGCGGAGAACCTGGCGCGCCAGCCGGTGGTGGAGCGCGGCGAGGCCGGCGGGCAGAGCTGGAGTGACTTCTCCCGGCTGATTCATGCCATGAATGCCGCCGAGGACAGCCTGCAATTTGTGTCGGTGACGCATGGCGGGGTGACGGTGTTTCAGGAGCATACGATTGCCCTGGATGGGCAGAAGACGGCCCCCGGCTCCGCCCCCGCCCCGGTGCGCATTGGGCGGCGGGTGCTGAACGTGGGCCAGCAGGAGTTGCCCGTGGTGTCGTTTTTGATTGAGGCGGCGGGCGCGGACGGCCTGTCCAGCCTGGTCGAGGTGGGGTTGCGCAAGGAGGCGGTGGACCGCGAGGAGCGGGCCGCGGCGCAGGCGGTCCGGTCCATGTTTGCGCTGTCGCTGGCGGTGGTGGTGGTCTCGTTTTCGATTTGCTGGGCGCTGGTGGTCTGGCTGTTACGCCGCGAGGGCCGCCGGGAGAGCGCGCGCCGCGCGGAGGAGCATCTGGCCTTTTCCGGCGTGCTGGCCAATGGCATTGTGCATGATTTTCGCAATCCGATGTCGTCCCTGCGGCTGGATGCCCAGATGCTCCAGAAGGAGGCGGCACGGGGCGCGGAGTGCAAGCTGGAGCGGGTGGGGCAACTGGCGGACCGGATCCGAAACACGCTGGACCGCATGGAGAAGGTGTTTCAGGAATTTCTATTTCTTTCCAAGCCGGCGTCCGAGGCGCGGGAGCGGATGAACGTGGCGGGTTTTGTGCGCGACGCTGTGGAGATGTTGCACTCCCGGTTTGAGCATGCCGGGGTGCGCGTGCGCCTGGAGATTCCCGAGCCGTCGCCGGAGGTCACGGGCAATGCGCCGGCGTTGCGGAGGGCATTGATCAATGTGCTGATCAACGCGGAACAGCATTCGCCGCGCGGCGGGGAGATCGTCGTGCGCGCGGCGGTGGAGAAGAATGAAGTGTGGCTGGAGGTGGCGGACCAGGGGCCGGGTCTCGCCCGGGAAGCCCGGAAGAATCTGTTCAAGATGTTCAACACCACGAGGCCGCAGGGGACCGGGCTGGGCCTGTTCCTGGCCCGCACCGCGATGGAAAATAATGGCGGGCGGATTGTGTCGCTGGACCCGCCGGGGGGCGGCGCGTGTTTCCGGCTGGTCTTTGCGCCGGCCCCCTTGGAAGGAGAGCATGAGCAAAAACAAGATTCTGGTGATTGAAGACGATCCCGACGGGCGCGCCTCGGTGGAGGAGGCGGTTCGGGATGGGGGCTTCGACGTGGTCTCCGCCGCGACCGGCGGGGAGGGCGTGCGCCTGTTCCGCGAGGAGGAGCCGGACGCCGTGCTCTCCGACCTGGTGCTTCCGGACTTTGATGGCATCGAAGTGCTGGCGCGCGTCCGCCAGATGGATGCGGAGGTCCCGGTGCTGATCATGACCGCCTATGGCTCGGTCTCCTCCAGCGTCCAGGCGCTGAAGGCGGGCGCGTATGATTACATTACCAAGCCGCTGGACCTGGATGATCTGCAATCCAAGCTGGCGCGCGCGCTGGAGACCCGGCAGTTGCGGACCCGGGTTTCGCAGTTGAACCAATCGCTCTATAAGGAGTATGCCGTCCGCTCGATGGTGGCCCATTCGCCCGCGATGCAGGAAGTGGTCCGTCAGATCCGGGCGCTGGCCGATACGAATGCCACCGTGCTGATCCAGGGCGAGAGCGGCACCGGCAAGGAGCTGGTGGCGCGCGCGCTTCACGTGGAGGGGCGGCGCGCGCAGGGGCCCTTCGTGGCGGTGAATTGCGGCGCATTCGCGGAGAGCCTGCTGGAATCCGAGCTGTTCGGCCATGAGAAGGGGGCTTTTACCGGAGCCGTCAGCCTCCACAAGGGCGCGTTCGAGCGGGCGGATGGCGGAACGCTGTTTCTCGATGAAATCGGCGATGCCCCGCGCGCGGTCCAGGTGAAGCTCCTGCGGGTGATCGAGGAGCGCGAGATGGTCCGCGTGGGGGGCCATGCTCCGCTGAAGGTGGATGTGCGGCTGATTTCCGCGTCCAACCGCGACTTGGAGGAGCTGGCCGCCGCCGGCGAGTTCCGCCCGGATTTACTCTACCGCCTGAAGGTGGTGACCCTTCAACTCCCGCCCCTGCGCGAGCGGCGGGAGGACATCCGCCCGCTGACCGACCGGTTCATTGCGGCCGCCTGCGAGGAGCACAGCCGGTATATCGCCTCCGTGGAGCCGGGGTTTTATGCCGCACTCGAGGCGTTTGACTGGCCGGGCAATATCCGCCAGCTTCGCAATACCGTGGAATCCTCCGTGGTCATGGCGACGGAGCCGGTGCTGAAGGCGGGCCTGCTCCGCCTGAATGGGGCGGCGGCTCGCGCAGAGGCGGAGTGGTCCATCCCCGAAGGGATGACCCTGGAGCAGATCGAAAAGGAGATTCTGGTCCGCGCGCTCCAGCGCAACAACGGCAACCGCAGTCTGACGGCGGACAAGCTGGGCTTGTCCCGCCGCACCATCCAGCGCAAGATTAAGGATTATGGGTTGCCGTATTGAGTGGAAAGCCTCAAGGTTCGCACATGGCATGGGTTGAACATCAACAGCGGAGTCTCCGGTGCATGGCCGCGGCGGTGCTGGCCCTGCTGTTTCTTTTTCTGGCGGGGGCCTCCGTGGGCGTGACGGCGCCGGAGGATCCGGTGCTGGCCCGGCTGGACCAGGAAACATTCACGGGGGATTGGGACCAGATTGTAAAGCGGCGCTATGTGCGGGTGCTGGTGTCCTACAGCAAATCCAATTTCTTTTTCCACCAGGGCGAACCGCGCGGATTCGAGGTGGAATTGCTCAAGGGCTTGCCGGATTTTCTGCGCCAGCACAAGAAGCTCAAGGGCGGCCTGGAGGTGGTGTACATCCCGGTGGCGTTTGAAGAGCTGTTGCCTGCGCTGGAGGCGGGGCGGGGGGATCTGGCCGCGGCGGGGCTGACCATCACGCCGGAGCGCGAAAAGCGGGTGGCCTTTTCACGCCCCTATCTCGAAGGGGTGGAGGAGATCGTGGTGGCGGGTCCCCGCGAACCAGCCCCCGCGTCGCTGGATGACTTATGCGGGCGCGAGGTGCATCTGCTGTTGACCACCAGCTTTGCCCAGCACCTGGCGGCGAAGAACCGGGCCTATGTGGCGGCCGGGCGCCCCCTCATCCGCCCCCGGTATGCGGAAGGCTCCCTCTCCACGGAGGATTTGCTGGAGATGGTGGACGCCGGGATTCTGCCCTACACGGTGGCAGACCGGCATGTGGCGGAGCTGTGGTCGGCGGCGCTGACGAACATGGTGCTGTGCCCCCAGGCCCGGTTGTCGGAGGGTGGGCGAATCGCCTGGGCGGTGCGCAAGAATGCCCCGAAACTGAAAGCGGTGCTCGATGAGTATGCCGCCACGATTAAAAAGGGGACCCTGCTGGGCAACATCCTGTTTAAGCGGTATTACCAGGCGGAACAGTGGATCAAGAATCCGCTCACGACGGAGGAACAGCGGCGCATGGCGCAGTACCGGGCCCTGTTTGAGCGCTATGCCGGGATGTATGGCCATGACTGGCTCGGGCTGGCGGCGCAGGCCTACCAGGAATCCGGCCTGGACGCCTCCAGGCGCAGTGCGGCGGGCGCGGTGGGGCTCATGCAGGTCCTTCCGTCCACGGCCTCCGCACCGCCGATTTCGATCCCGAATGTCAGCCGTCCCGAAAACAACATTGAGGCGGGCGCCAAATACATGGCGCATTTGCGCGAGACCTATTTCACCAAGGAGGCCCTGCCGCCGGCGGTTCAGTGGGATTTTATGCTCGCCGCCTACAACATGGGGCCTGCCCGTCTGGCGCAACTGCGCCGGCAGGCCGCCAAGGCCGGGCTGAATCCGGACCGATGGTTCAACCATGTGGAATACATGGCGCTTCGGCAGGTGGGCCGGGAGCCGGTGCGGTATGTGGGCAACATCAACAAGTACTACGTGGCCTACCGTCTGCTGTTTGACCTGAGCGCAAAACATCAGGAGGCCGTGGAGCGGATTCAGCGTGAAGAGGGCGCAAAATAAGCGTGAAACAGGGTTGATTCGGAGGCGGGAGATTTTTAAGATGCCGTTTGCGCAACGATGACGTGTATAAACAGAGGCCTTATGTTCGAAGGAAGGTGCAAGTGAACTGGAAAAAAGTCTTGCTGGTTGGAGTGGTCTTTTGCCTTGCAGGCGGGGCCTTTGGCCAGACCAAGGTCAAGGTGGTGGGCCAGCGCGTCAACCTGAGGGCCAAGGCGGCGCCGGAGTCCGAAGTGGTGGGGCAGGTGGGCGAAGGCGAGATCCTGCCGGCCAAGTCGGTGGGCGATGAATGGGTCGAGGTGGCAACGCCCGACAAGGTGGATGTGTGGGTGCATCGGGATTTTGTGAAGGACGGCGTGGTGTCGGCCAACAAGCTGTTTGTCCGGGGCGGGCCGGGCATCAACTACAGCGTGGTGGGCACGATGGGCCGCGGCGAAGCCTTTTCCGTGCGCGGCGAATTTGGTGAGTGGCTGAAGATCGCTCCGCCCGCGTCCAGCTCGCTGTGGGTCAGCCGCCAGTTTGTCCAGGTGGTCCAGCCGGAGAAACCGCGTCCGCCCGAGCCGCGCCCCGTGGCGCGCCCCGTGCCTGCGCCGGTGCCGCCACCGGTTCCTCCCGTGCAGTTGCCGCCCCCCGTGGCGCCGCCGGTGACGGCGGCGCAGGAGCCTCCGCCCGTGGCTCCACCGGCGGACCTGGTCCTGATCCCGCTCGAAGGGCAGGGGCGCTTTGTCCAGCGCGAGGGCGAGCTGAGGATGGTGGGCTTTGCTTTCTCGTCCCCCAGCCGCTACCGGCTGGTCCGGTACGAGGGCAACCGCACCGTTGTGATCTGCTTTGTGCGGGGCAACAACTCGCAGTTGAATTCGTTTGTCGGCCAGCGGCTGTTGATCCGCGGGCGCGAATATTGGGTGCGAGGCGCGGATTATCCGGTGGTGATTCCAGAGCAGATTGTGCCGAGAGCGGGCGTGGGACAGCCCTAGTTTTCAGAAAGGAACCTTCATGCATCGTTGGGACTTCATGCGCTTCATTCGCTGGCTGGTGCCCGTGGTCCTGTTGCTGGTGTTGCTGTGCCTGGTCATTGCCGGGCAGAAGGCTCATGAGGTGGGCCTGGCGTTTGAAGACGATGCCTCGTATGTGGATATTGCGGTGGCGCGCAATTTGCTCACGGCGGGCCAGTATGGGGTGTGGCCTGGCCATTCCATGATGGCCGTAAAGGATACCCTCTGGCGGCTGTTGCTGGCCGCCACGGGCTGGCTGATCGGCAATGTGCTGGCCGCTCCCTACCTGCTGGGCGCCATTTGTGCGATTGCCACCTTGCTGATCTGCCTGCGCCTGCTCCGCCTGCTTTTTCCTTTTCCCCCCTTTATTTTTTATACGGCGCTGTTGTTGCTGGGCTCTCCCGGCCTGATTTCCAATGCGGTTTCCGGCACCTCCCTGCCGCTGGCCACCCTGCTGGTGTGCTCCGCCGGCCTCCTGCATATCGAGGGCTTGTCGGGCCGCCGCTCCATCCTGCCCATGATGTCCGCCTTTTTGCTGGGCCTGGCCATGTGGCTGAGGATGGAGTTTTTCATCCTTTGGCTGGTGTTTCTGTTGCATGCCATTTTTATGAATTTCTTTCAAACCCGGGCCCAGCGATCGCTGGTGCTCGTGCTGGTTCGGGGCATGTCCGGCCTGCTGTTGATGGCCCTGTGCATTCTCCCCCTGCTGGCTTGGAACTATGGCTTGTGGCGCATTCCCTGGCCGCAGGCCCTGGGTGCGCCCGTGACCGCGGATGCGCTGGCCTCCCTGTCCCCTGCGCAGGCTTTTCAACATCTGCTGGAGCTGTTCCGCGCGGCCTTGCCGGAGTCTTTTGCCCGGCTCAAGGACATCCCGTTCCTGCAGAGCGGCCCCTCGCGGGGCGTCGCAGGGGCCGGCCTGGTCCTGCTCACGGGGTTGTCCATCACGCACAAGGAGGAGCGCCCCTATTTGCTGATTCTATTTTTGGCGGTTCTCCTGCCGGTTTTTTATGCGCTGGCCTATCCTTTTCTGGGCTGGGCTTCCGCGTCCTTCCTCTTCCAATCGCTGAATCCCCTCTTCGTGATTCCCGCGGCTTTCCTGGTGTTCCGCCTGCCCTTTTTGATTGAGGAGCTGTACCGCAAGTGGAAGGAAGGCATTCCAGAGGCGGCAGGCTTTACGCTTTGGTGGCTGGTGGCTGGCTCGCTCCTCATGCTGGTTTGCCTGGTGACAACGGGGCGGCAAGTGGCGTTGCGCATCAACCGGCTCACGGAAACCCAATCGGCGCGGCAGGCGGTGGCCCGCCGCCTGCCCTTGGGCGCGTCCACGCTGGTGATGACGGATCAGCCCGGCTGGATGGTCTGGCAATGGCGGGAGCCCCTGATGGACCTGACGGGTGAGCTGGACCCCACCGTGCTGACCTGCCTGGACTCCAAGGGGCAGATCGCCCCGGATAAAGTTCGCCGCTGGGTGGAGGACCGCCAGCCCGCGGCGGCCGTCTTGTGGGACCGGAATAATGACGAATTGGTCAGGCCCGCGGGCTTTCGCCCCGTGCTGTCTCTTCCTTCTCGTTTTGCCCAGCCAGGGCCGCAGGTTTGGATGAAGGCCCGTTCCGCCGCCCCTTGAAAAATTCCTGCACCAGCCGTTTGCAGGGCTCCTCCAGCACGCCGGAAATGAATTGCGGCTGATGATTCAGGGCCTTGTTCTGGAAAATCCCGAATTGCGAAGCCGCCCCGCCCCGGAGGGGGTCCGTCATCCCCCAGACCACCCATGAGATTCTGGCCAGCACAATGGCGCCCGCGCACATGGGGCAGGGTTCTTTGGTGACGTAGAGGGTGGTGTTTTCCAGCCGCCAATCTCCCAGCGCGCTGGCGGCCTGTGTGATGGCGATCATCTCCGCATGGGCGGTGGGGTCCTTCAGAAGCTCCACCTGGTTCCAGGCCTGTCCGATGATGCGCCCCTCATGCACAATCACCGCCCCCACCGGCACCTCGCCCTCCTCAGCGGCTCTGGCCGCCAGGCGCAGGGCTTTCATCATGTATTTCTCATGCTCTTTCGGCTCGTTCATGGCGCGGCGCATCATGCCTTGCCGGGGGTCCCGGGGAAAGCGCATTTTTTTTCTTTTTCCAAGCCCCGCCTGGTGTAAGATGCCGCCTTTTCCGCACGATACAGATGGAGACGATACGAAAAAGGGAGGATTGGATGATGAGAAGCGAAAAGGTCAAATCGGGTTTTGAACGGGCGCCCCACCGCAGTTTGTTACGGGCCACCGGCCTTCGTACAGAGGATATTGACCGGCCCTTTATTGCGGTGTGCAATTCCTACACCGACATCATTCCCGGCCATGTCCATTTGAAGGAAGTCGCGGAACTGGTCAAGCAGGCCATCCGCGAGGCCGGCGGCACGCCGTTTGAGTTCAACACCATCGGCATCTGTGACGGCATTGCCATGGGGCATTCGGGTATGAAGTATTCCCTGCCCAGCCGCGAGCTGATTGCCGACTGCGTCGAAACCATGGTGCAGGCGCACCAGTTCGACGGCATGATCTGCATCCCCAATTGCGACAAGATCATTCCGGGCATGATCATGGGCGCTCTGCGCTGTAACATCCCCACGATTTTCGCCAGCGGAGGACCGATGGCCGCCGGGCGCATGAAGGATGGGCGCGCCGTGGATTTGATCAGCGTCTTCGAGGGGGTGGGGGCCTACAAGATGGGCAAGCTGGATGACCGAGCCCTGCTGGATCTTGAATGCGCGGCCTGTCCGGGGCCTGGCTCCTGCTCGGGCATGTTCACGGCCAACTCGATGAACTGCCTTTCGGAAGCCATTGGCTTGGCCCTGCCCGGCAACGGCACCATCCTGGCCCGGGATCCCCGCCGCAAGGAGTTATGGAAAGCCGCCGCCCGCCGCATCGTGGCCATGGTCCGCGAGGACTTGAAGCCCCGTGACCTCGTGACCCAAGAGTCCCTCGACAACGCCTTTGTGCTGGACATGGCCATGGGCGGAAGCACGAACACCGTCCTGCACACCCTCGCCATTGCCCGGGAGGCCGGTGTGCCCTATGACCTGGCCCGCATCAATGATCTGTCCCGGCGCACCCCCAACATCTGCAAGGTTTCGCCTTCGTCACGCTTCCATATCGAGGATGTGGACCGCGCGGGTGGCATCAGCGCCATCCTCAAGGAAATCAACAAAGTTCCCGGCCTCTTGAACACCGATGCGCGCACCTGCACGGGCAACACCCTGGGCGAGTTGATTGCCGGGGCGGAGATCCTGGACCCCGCGTGCATTCATCCCCTGGAGAACGCCTATAGCCAGCAGGGCGGACTTTCCATCCTCTATGGAAACCTGGCGCCCGATGGCGCGGTCATCAAGACCGCCGGCGTGGATCCCAAGATGCTCAAACACACCGGCCCGGCGGTCATCTTTGAATCCCAGGAGGAAGCCTGCGAAGGCATCCTGGGTGGCAAGGTCAAGGCGGGCGATGTCGTGGTGATCCGCTACGAAGGCCCCAAGGGCGGGCCGGGCATGCAGGAAATGCTCGCGCCTACCAGCTACATCATGGGCCAGGATCTCGGCGACAAGGTGGCGCTCATCACCGATGGACGCTTTAGCGGAGGCACCCGCGGCGCCTGCATTGGGCATGTCTCGCCCGAGGCCGCCGAAGGCGGGCCTATCGGCCTGGTGAAGGACGGGGACGTGATCGAGATAGACATTCCTGCGCGCACGCTGGCCGTGAAGGTTTCCGACGCAGATTTGGCGGAGCGGCGCAAGGCCTGGAAGGCGCCCGAGCCCCGGTTCAAAACCGGCTGGCTGGGCCGCTACACCCGCATGGCCACCAGCGCCAATACCGGCGCCGTGTTGCAGTAGCCAAAAGTTTCCAACCGTTGGAAGTTTTTTTAGAGGCGGCTATTTGCCCGCCGGCTTGAGCGTGGACAGCTTGTGCAGGTCCATGCTCTTGGCGGCGTCGCGCAGGCTGTCCATGCTGACTTGGCTTCCCGAGATCTCCACCACATAGCGGCCGGCCACCATGATTTGAATGTCCCCCGAGCGCGTGGTGTTGTCATACTCCTCGTGCGCCTTGAAATTGTTGATCAGGGTCGTTCGCTCGAACCCGGTGTCGGTTTCCTTGTCGATCTCGGTCGTGGTCCAGCTGGCCTGGGCCATGGCCATGAAGCCGCCCATGCCGCCCATGTCCGAAATCTTAACTTCGACAGCGCCCTGTTCCGCGCCGCCTTCCGCGGCTTCATAGGCGGCCTCCGCATAGGAGACATTCATGCCCATGGCCGCGCTTTTTTCGCCGCTGGCGCGGGTGCGCTTCATGCCCGCCAGGCTTTCCGGCAGAAGGGCTTTCAACTCGCGAAAATCCACCACGGGTGTGGCTTCGGCATTGGCGGAGGCCATGGCGTGCATCGCCTTCATCAGTTCCTGCATCTCATCGGCGGAGGGTACCTGTTGGGCCTGGCTGGCCAAGGCCATGGCGAGGGCGAGCAATCCGGCGGCGGCGGTCGTGTGGGCGGTCTTTGTCATGTGTGTTTCTCCTGTACGCTGGGGGCACGGTACGATGAACAGGCTGAAAAATCAAGAGGCCACCCTCGGGCGGGATTTAGTCTGTATTTTGTCCGTCCCTGCGGGGTATAGTTCCTCCTTGGTGGGCTGGGCAGGAACTGATCATGAAGAAATGGACGATTTTAGCGATTTTTTGCATCCTCTATGCGCTGGGGATGTATTTCTTCTTCCGGAATCAGCAGAAGGCAAATGCGCCCTCCGGCGATTCCGCCACCCCGGCCTCATCCCCTCCAGCGTCTTCTGCGCCCCAGGCCCGCCCGGCGGACCGGGAGGGCCGCATCGTGGTTCGCCGCATCGGCGATGGAACCACCGACAAGCCCTTGCCCTTTGAAGCCATTGCGGAGTCGTTCCTGCGCTATGCCGGCCTGGGCGATGTGATTCCCAAGGGTGGCCCGCTGATCGAAATTACCACGAAGGAATCGGCCCCGGAGGGGAGGCCGCTGGTCTTTAAGGGGAGCATCCAGTTGATGGTTCCTGGAAAAACTCCCCTGCAGGTGGCTTTTGACCATTCTTCCGCACCCGGGGAACCTGGGGCTCAGCCGTCCAGCCGTGTGCCCTCAAAATCCGAGGCCCTGCTGGAAGCCTTTCAACGGGGTTATGTGGCTAAAATGGCCGTGTTGGCCGGGCAGGCGGCGGGTTCGACCTGCCTGATCCCCGCCTTGTCGGATGCCCAGCTTTCTGTGCGCCGGGGCGCGGAGCAGGGCCTGCTGGCCCTGGCCGCCAGCGAGGCCACCAATGCCCTGCTGGCCGAACAGATGGCGGAGTTGCTGGCCTCGCCGGATCCCCTCGTGCGCGATCTGGCCGTGCGCGTGTTGGGCGCCATGGCGGATCCGCGCATTGTCCCTTTGCTGGTGGAACTCCTGAAGGATTCGTCTCCCCTTGTTCGCGCAAGTGCCTTGCAGGCGCTGGGGAGCATGGCGGATCCGCGCGTGCTGGAGCCGGCCATTCAGGCGGTGCGGGACGAGGACCCGGAGGTCCGCCGCCAGGCGGCCGTGGCCTTGGGCCGCTTGGGCGATGTGCGGGCCGTGCCTGCGCTGATTGCCCTGCTGGAGGATGACGCGGAGCCGGTTCAACAGGCCGTTGTGGAGGCTTTGCGGCTTCTGAAGGATCCCACGGTGCCTGCGCAATTGCTGGCCTTGCCCCCCGGAAAGCCCACGCGGCTCAAGCCGCTCATCAAGGCGCTGGGCAATGCCGGAGATCCGCGGGCCATTCCCCTGCTGGCCTCGGCGGTTACAAATTCGCAGGCCGACGTGCGCGACAGCGCCGTGCAGGCGCTGGGGAAACTGCGCGATCCCGGCGCGCTGGCGCCGTTGATTCAGGCCCTCGTGGATGAGGATATTTTTGTGCGCTCCAGCGCGGTGGCCTCCCTGGAAGGCCTGCCGGACCGGCGTACGGTCGATGCGCTGATCCAGGCGCTGGATGATGAGCCGCTGGTCCGCATCAGCGCGGCCATGGTGCTGGCCCGGATGACCCGGCAGAATCACGGCCAGGAGGCCGGGGCGTGGAAGGCTTGGTGGGAAAAGGCCTCCCAGCCGGGTGAACCGGCCTTGCCCTTCGAGCGGGAAGCCCCGGTGTTTCAGGCGCCCCCCGTTGCGGAGGATCCTGCCGCCCCCATTCAGTGGCCCCAGCTCCATTTGGCGGGTGTATTGCGGGGAACAAACCGGCGTCCGGGCGCCGCTGTGCTGAACAGCCGGATTGTGCGGGAGGGTGATTATGTCGAGGGGGTCTGGCTGGTGGAGGTGGGCGAGGATTTTGTACGACTGAAGAACCGGGACCAGGCCAGAATCTTGAAGGTCCATGAGATTCTGCGCGAGTAAGGACCGTGCCATCCGGCACAGAGGATTTTTGTGAGTTGGAAACGAAACCTTGTTTTTATCTGGCTGTCCCAGTTTTTTTCGATCATGGGCTTTTCCTTCGCCCTGCCGTATGCCCCATTCTTTATCCAGGAGCTGGGCATCCATGAGCCCTCCGCCTTGAAGATGTGGGTGGCGGCCTTTGCCGCCGCCACGCCGCTTTCGCTGGCGGTCTTTTCGCCCATCTGGGGCGCGCTGGCAGACCGGTATGGACGGCGCCTGATGCTCCTGCGCGCCAATTGTGCCGCGTGCGTGGTCATGTCGCTGATGGGGTTTGCGCAGAGCGTGCAGATGCTGGTGATGTTGCGCGTTCTACAGGGCGTCTTCACCGGGACCATGACCGCGGCGCAGGCGATGGTGGCCAGCACGGCCCCGGAGGAACGGAGCGGCCTGGCTCTCGGGGCGCTCAGCGCATCGGTTTTTTCCGGTTCGATGACCGGCCATTTTCTGGGCGGGATTTGCGCGCACTACTTTGGTTATCGGACGGCCTTTTTCCTTTCGGGTTTCCTGTTGCTGACGGCGGGTCTGCTGGTGCTGTTGGGCACCCATGAGCCCATGCGCCCGCCCGTGCCCATCCAGCTCAACCCGCATCAGGGTCTGCGTCCTTTGCTGAAGGGGGCGGCCTTTCCCATCTTGCTGATGATCTTGTTCGTGGCTTTTGCCCGTCAGTTTGATGTGGCGTATCTGCCCTTGCGCGTGCAGGAGATTCATGGCCGTCTGGAGGGCGTCTCGTTGTGGGCCGGGTCATTGGCCGCCGTGGGCGGCATTGCCGGCCTGCTGGCCGGGCTTCTGCTGGGGCGCCTGTCGGACCGCCATCCGCCGCCGCGCATCGGCCAGTTCGCCGCCCTGGGCGCGGCGTTGTGGATGATTCCCCAAGCGCTGGCGCAGGGCTTTCTCCTGTTGTTTGTGGCGCGCTTTGGCGTCATCTTTTGCTCCGGCGGACTCGACCCGGTGCTCCAGATTTGGTTGTCCAAGGTCACTCCGCCCGCCAGGCGGGGCTTTGTGTTTGGATGGGCCGCCACCGCGCGCTCCATCGGCTGGATGCTGGCCCCGGTGTTCGCGGGCCTGCTCGCCGCCCGGCATGGCCTGCAGGCGGTTTTCCACGGCTCAATCATTTGTTACCTTCTGCTGATTCCCGCCATCGCCCTTTGCGTCAGGCTGACGCAAAGAAGAAACCTGAGACTTGAGACCTGAAACCTGAAAGAAGAAGGGATTTTGAACTGATATTACTTTCTTTTCTTCAGGTTTCAGGTTTCACGTCTCAGGTCTCCTCTTTCTTCACTGCGTTTCCTTCATCCACTGCTGAAAGGATTCGCGTTCTGTTTCAGAGGCGTTTTCCCACCAGTCCTTCATGTGGTGAACCGTGTTGGATTCCGTGACCGAGGGTTGAGCCGGGGGCTCAATGGGCTTTGAAACAAGGGCCGGGGCTTCAGCCGCCTGCGGGACAGTGACAATGCGCAACTGCGCCTGGTTGATGACCTGGCCATCGGCATCCGTTTCGCCGGGCAGTTGGACGTCCAGGCGATACTGCCGGCCCGCCTCGGCTTCGAAGGCGAGGGTTGCCGGGCGCGTTTTCCAGACCGGGCGGTGATCCGGGGCGCTGTCCTCGTAGGGATTGGAATAGCGGGCTGTGATCTGATGCGGGCCCGGCGCAAACTCCAAGCGGAATTCACGCACCGGGGTAAAGAATCCCGCCCCGCGGAATTTTTCGCCGTCCACCTTCTGAATGTCCACCGTGAAGGGTGCCGTAAGGGAGGCCGTCTGCTCAGGGGGCAGGGCAGGGCCCGGATACATCTGCTTGACCGCGGTCGTGCCACAGCCGGTGAGCGTGCACATCACGAGCAACCCCACCACCCATTGAACTAGTTTTTTCATGGCCTCTCCTTATGGGACGCTGGTTCACGTCCAGCCGTCCTTCCTGATAACCCTTTTACCGGCCAAACTCAACGGCTGTTTTGTGAGGGTTTCGTGAGCCCCCTTTTGGGTGAAACGGTCGTTTCTTGGCCCCCTTAGCCATGGGCAAGGGCCAATGATTTTGGTGGTGTGTGCTTGACGCCTATCAGCCCATCAATGGACAGATCTTCATCAACATCCGGCCAATGCAGTCCGTAGCCGGACACAGATACCTCAATGTGCTCTCTTTGCTGTTGTGTTGCCTGCGCCAATCGTTTGGATTCGTTAGCCAAGTTGAGTGTGTAAGATTGGCCATCAACCTCGATCTGCAACAGACTGCCGGAAACCGCCACGTTTTTTACATCATGTGCCTTATCCATTTCTGCCCTCCTGAAACTCGGCCCACTGGCCGGCAATATAATCAAAATGTTCGAGGATGATTCGTCGAACGGCCCGCCTGTCCGCGGGACTCATGTTGTAGGCATGAGCCTCCGTGACCTCAAAGGCGTCTGGATCGAGCCAATACTTTGCATCAGCATCACCCTTTTTGCAGTGCACGTGCATCGGTTCATCTCGCTCGTTGGCGTAAAAGTAGAAGCGCCACCCAAGAATCATCAGTATCGTTGGCATAATCTGATATCTCCACCCTGTAAACTAACACTTTCCAGATACTATGTCACGCTCAGGCATTCGGGTTTTTGCCGGGCGAAGAATGCGATACGGGATCGGCAGAGCCCAAATCCTTGGCGAAGCCAGAGAAACACGTTGCCTGCCAATTCAAGGTGGTTTGTTGAAGTCCCGGCGCCTAATTGGAGACGAGCTTTCACAGAAGGAAACGAAGGAAACGAAGATAAGAGAGACTTCGCAGGTCCGAAATCTGTTCGGACCTGAAGAGTGAAGGGTGTTGCACCCAGCACGTGGGAGCCGGTTTTGACGGAGCAAAACCGGCCCCTAACATGCAGTCAGATCTAGATTTTCCCCACCAGGTCCAGGCCGGGGCGGAGGGTGTCCTTGCCGGGTTCCCAGCTCGCCGGACACACCTCGCCGCCATTTTGCCGAACAAAGTTGGCCGCCTGCAGTTTGCGCAGGATCTCCCGGGAACTGCGCCCAATGCTGTTGTCGTGGATATCCAGGGTCTTCAGCACGCCATCCGGATCTATGATGAAGGTCCCGCGAAGCGACAACCCCTCTTCCTCGATATACGTTCCGAAGGCTTTGCACAGTTGTCCCGTGGGGTCGGCTACCATGGGGAAGCGGATGGTCTTGATGGCGGGCGACTCATCATGCCACGCCTTGTGCGCAAAGACGGTGTCGGTGCTCACACTCAACACCTCCGCGCCCGCCTCCTGGAACTGGCTGTAATACGCCGCCGCCTCCTTCAGCTCCGTGGGGCACACAAACGTGAAGTCCGCCGGATAAAACAGCAAGACCAGCCAGTTTCCCCGGTAGTCCGAGAGCTGGATGTCCTTGATCTGATCCTGATGATACGCCTGCACCTTGAAGTCCGGAATTACTTGTCCAATTTTTACCATGATCCACCTCCATATTTTAATGACGCTCAACGTAACACCGCCTTGTGCGTTGTCAAATGAGCGGGCCGCATTGTATTTGCCATTCTATCCGCTTTATGTATAGAGTCTCGCCACTTCGGATCAACAGGCGGCATGGCTAGGAGGTGTTTGCGTGAATGAGCGCAAATGGTTGTTAGTGGTGCTGGTGATGGTGTCAGGGTTCAAGGGCTGGTCGGGCGGGCTTTTTCTTTCTCCCACGGAGAGCATTCAATCCACTTGGAATGGGCAGACAGCAGTCTTCAACGTGCTGGTGGTCAACTCCACGTCCGGCGGGCAGGAGGTGACGTTGGTCGTGGATAATATCTGTCCGGGCTGGAGCGCCATTGTGTCGCCCTCCACCCTGTGGATGAGTTCACAGGGGATCAGCAATGTCACGCTGACCGTCAGTCCACCTTCTGGCTGGAATGATGCCTGCACGGTGGACGTGCAGGCCTGGGACACCAACTCCATGTTGAATGCCACCGCCCACCTGACGCTGGCCCAGCAGTATGCCCCGCAATACACCATGACCTTCTCCGCCTCGGGTCCCGGCCAGCCGCTCGCCGCCACCAACAGCCAGACCAATGTCATCGCCCGATTGGAATGGGCGCATGAGCTGGGCGGCCCCTGGCATCGCTCCTGGCAGGGGCGCGAGTTGATTAACCTGGACCCCGGCATGGTGCACACCACGCAGGTGCCGCGCTTCTACCGGCTGGCGAAAGACACCATTTCGCCGGGGATGGTTTTAGTGGATGAGGGGCCTTTTGTCATGGGGTTTGACAATCTGAATGCCGATCAGCGCCCGGTCCATCCGGTGGCTCTCTCCGCTTTTTACATGGACCGGTATGAGGTGACCATCGCGTTGTGGCATGAGGTGCGTGGTTGGGCAAATGCGAATGGGTACACGGATTTGACCAATGGGCTTATGGACGTAGCGCGCTACAACCATCCCGTCACGGAGATCACCTGGTATGATGCCATCAAGTGGTGCAATGCGCGTTCGGAGCGCGAGGGCTTGACCCCCGTGTACTACCTCACGCGCGACATGTATGTGGGCAATGTCTATCGCGTCGGAGAGGAAAATCTTTCCAACTGGCAGGTGAACTGGCACGCCAATGGTTACCGCCTGCCGACAGAGGCGGAATGGGAGAAAGCCGCCCGCGGAGGGCTTGCCCAGCACACGTACCCGTGGTGGAGTCCTGATTATTCTGCATCGCCCATTGATACGGATGCCAATTTTATCAATTCCGCCAAGCCGTATGAGTTCACCACCCCGGTGGGTTTTTACAACGGCGGCCAGTATGGCCCCGGCGATCTGTTTGCATCCGTCGAGGTGGAGGACCGGGCAAACGGATATGGCTTGTATGACGTGGCCGGCAACGTGAGTGAATGGTGCTGGGATTGGTATGTTTCCGACTATTATGATTATTCGCCTTCCCGTAATCCCCATGGGCCGCAGAATGGAACCCAGCGGGTTCATCGGGGTGGGTCGTATGGGAGTAGCATCCCCGGATGGTATCTTCGGTGCGATTATCGCACACAGGCGTTGCCAGGGGAAGATGGGCCAATCGGTTTGCGCTGTGTGCGCTCGGTGGAGGTGTTGCCATGAAGAACAGAACCTCTTTGATGTGCATCGGGTTTCTTGCGCTGGCGGGGACCGTGTTTGCGGAGCCCCCGCCGTTTGTCTCCTCCGCTGAGCAAGGCGGTTGTCTGGTCTGGACCAATGCCAGCTCAACCCAGCAACTCTACCGCGTGCTGGGCGAGGTGGCACCCGGCCAATGGCAGGCCACCTGGCAACAAGCCCAGGGGGTGCAAATGCCCACGTCCGGCGCCGTAACGATCCCGGCGCCCGTGCAGTTCGGCGTTTTGCTGTTCAGCAATCGTCCTCCCTCCGGCATGGTGCTGATTGAGGAGGGGGAGGTGGTTCGGGGCAGTGAGGGGGTTTTGGACGAGCAACCCATCCACACGAACTTCCTCCGGTCCTTTTATGTGGATCGCTTCGAGGTGCCCTATGCCTTGTGGGCGCGAATCAACGATTGGGCCTACACCAACGGCTATACGGACATCAGCCTGGGCGCGTCAGGCTGGGTTCAATCCCTTGGGGATGCCAGTTCGGAATCCAACCATCCGGTGGTGTACATCACTTGGCGCGAAGCCGTGAAGTGGTGCAATGCCCGTTCAGAAGCGGAGGGACTGGTGCCCGCCATTTATCTGGATGCCGGATACATTGAACCCTATCGCCTGGGTGAAACCGATGAGCTGTATCTGAATGTCAACGCCAATGGCTACCGCCTGCCCACCGAGGCGGAATGGGAGAAGGCCGCGCGCGGCGGGCTGGTCCTGAATTATTTCCCCTGGCCCAGCCAGGGCGGCGACATGACGAATCATCTCAAGGACATCTACGCGAACTTCAGCGACAGTTATGACCTCTATGAGGCGGGTACCACGCCGGTGGGGTGGTACAATGGGAGCCAGTGGATTTCGTATTTCTTCACCCGCGAGCCGGCGCGGGACATGGCCAACGGCTATGGCTTGTATGACATGGCCGGCAACGTCTCGGAGTGGTGCTGGGACTGGTACGACAGCATGTACTATGAGAACAAGGTCTATGACAATCCCCTCGGCCCGCCATCTTCCCTGTGGGGGCGCGTGGTGCGTGGAGGGAGCTGGTATGCCAATTCCCTCTCGATGCGATGTTCCGCGCGTTCCTATCATGCCGCCGGACAAGCCGCCACCAGCATCGGCTTCCGCTGTGTGCGCCGGGCCGATCTCTTGCAATGAGGCTGGGCGACCTGCCGTCCATTCTTCGATCTCTGCCGCACTTGTCTCGCGACGACATGGCCGCGTTTGGCAAGGATGTTGAAAAGGCCCGCCATGATCTCAGAGAGTTTGAGCGGGTGCCAGGTCTTGAAGTTGAAGAGTGGAGATAAAGCCGGAGACTTCGCGACCTGCGTACAGGGGGGGACGCAACTCTGGGCAAACCGGCGTAAAACCGTTGGCGAAAAGCACGGCGTCCTTGACACCCCCCCTGCCGCTTTGCATTAATCTCCCCTCATGAACTTTGCCCAAGACTATCTGAAGGAATGCATCGCCGTCATCGAGCAACTCCCGGTGGACGCCATCGAAGCGGTGGCCGCGCGCCTGGCGCGTTGCCGCCAGGAGGGCGGACGGGTTTTTGT
>CAZFSE010000032.1:0-28650 GCA_964521805.1 uncultured Verrucomicrobiota bacterium | reverse complement strand
TAAACGGAGACGTAATATCTATCTTATTCATCATAAACAAGATGCTTCTATATTCGCACACTTCTCTTCACGGGTGTACCCCGATTGACACGGTTTCGCCCTCGCTCCATTTTCAGCGTTTCTGCATACGCTTTTGACCCGATGGGCCACCTTGTCCTCCAACTCGATCGAGTCCGAGTCTGGACGGGATGGCGCGATGGCATCCGGCTTTGGATTAGAGAAGATGATTTCCAACGAATCCCGACAGCCAGTGGCCAGTGCAACACGGGCTAGTGGCTGGCGGGCAACGAATGAAGAGAAAAGACCCGGGCATCCAGAACGTCCCCAACATCTCTTTCATGATGTCCGCTGGAGTTGCGCAAGTCTTGCCAGGAATCCGGGGAGATTCAGCGATGCACTATCTCCGGCCTCCATGGGGCTCAGCGTCCGGGATATGAGGATGCGCTTTTTTGCGTCAATCAGGTCGGCCACCTTGTTCAGGCACGCCATATCGTCCGCTTTGGGATCTGCCGTCAGCTTGATTTCGCAGGCCCAGCGTTCCGTGCCGAAATCGAGCAACAGGTCAATCTCGTACTGGTCGGAGGTCCGCAAATGGTACGGTGTGACGTCTATGCCCGATGCATTCATCCGCGAGACCGCCTGCTGGATCACGAAACCCTCCCAACTGGCGCCGACCCAGGGTTGCGACAACAACGCATCCATGGTCGAAATGCCGGCCAGGGCGTGCAGTAATCCGCTATCCCGCCAATAGACCTTGGGGCTCTTCACGAGCCGCTTCCTGACTTTGGCATGAAAGGGCTGTAGACGGCGCAAAAGGAATGCGCCTTCCAGATAGTCCATGTAGCTGTTCACCGTCTGGTAGTTCAGCCCCAGGCTTTGGCCGATTGCGCTGGCGTTCCAGAGCGTGCCGTGGGCTACGGCAAGCATCTTGAACAGCCGTTCGGTCATCTGCGGCTTGGAGGGCAATCCCCATGCTGGAAGATCGCGCTGTGCCAGCAATGCGAGGTAGTTGCGTTGCCATCCGGGCATGGCATCCGCTCCCAGAATGCCGCCGTCGGGGAATCCTCCGTGGAGCCATAGAGCGTCGAGCGACTCGGTTCCGACTTCATCGAGAAAAAGGGGCGCCAGTTCGATGAGGGCGAGACGACCAGCCAGGGATTCTGACACCTCTCGCATCAAGGCTGGAGAGACTGAACCCAGAACAAGAAAACGCCCCGACTCCCTCCGCCGTTGGTCAATGGCGGATCGCATCCGCTTGAAGACCGGTGGATAAGACTGCGCCTCGTCCAGGACGACCAGATCCCTTTCCTCAATCAAACGATCCCATGACAGATCGAGCTTAAGGATATCCGCTTCATCTTCCAAATCGAAGTAGTGACCGCCCAGCGATTGCGCCAAGGTAGTTTTCCCGCACTGGCGTGGCCCGACCAAGGCCACGGCCGGATAGCGTTGAAGATCCTGTTGCAGGCGCTGTTCTATTGCTCTTGGCTTCATGATTTGCAATATACAATATTGTTTGTGTTTTGCAAGTGAGTTCTTTTTGAGTTCCCGTCAGCCTGTAGCCAGTGGAACACTGGCTAGTGGCTGGCGGGCAACGAATGAAGATGAACGAGAGGAGGTGAGGACGAAAGCGGGTATCTTGCCAGCACGTCAGCGACTGGCACCGTCTCCATCTGATGAAAAAAACGATTACGAGCAGGCCCCGACAGGGGCGGCAGGAGATGCTTCGACACGCCGGGCGCACATGCGCCCCGGCGGCTCAGCATGACAGACGGTTTGACCGTGAGCAGGATGCTCCCGCGATTTGTGGGAGAGATACGCTCTGCGTCAAATAGCCAAACCCCAGGGACGGGATGTCATCCCGTCCTGCTTTCGTTGGAGAAGTCTTGTGGGCATGTGCCGAACAGATTTCGGCCCAACCGTCTGGTGTGGTAAAGGGCGGGTGTTTCAGCTTATCGCACCAAGGCGATCCGTGAAACGGCGCGCATACTCATGTTTTCCCGAATCAGAAAGAAAGGAACGAGCGATGAGGGATTCTACCAAGTCTCGTTGCACGGCGTACCCTCGGATAAGCTTTTCGGCGCGCGCCTTTCTGATTCCATAACGTTCCGCCAGATGTAAAAAATCTTCCGATCCGTAGAAACCATTGTTCTTGAAGAAGGGTGACTCAAAGTTGTCGAACAGGCCAACAGCCGTTCTCGACTCGTTGGGAAAATGCATGGAGGTACAGAGCAGGTCATAGGCCGGTGTCAGCACATGATCGCCGCTTTCCGACATGAACAAAGAAAAATTCTTCAGGTGGGCATCGCCGTTCGAAAAGACATAGTTGAAAAGCATTCTCGCAAAGAGTTTTTCCACCTCCACCTGATAGGCGGGACAAAAGCGCCGCAGGATTCTGCCCATTTCTTCGCAGGTACAGTCGTATTTGTAATTCTTCCCGTGGCTTTCCTCGGTCCTTTCGCCCAACTGGCAGAAATCTTCCTGAGGAATTTTTAGTCCGTCTCTGCGGTCGAAACGCTTGGTCAGATAGGCTGGCTCCCCGTCGTTGAGATAAACGAGCGTATTGACTGCCGTGGCGATGCCGAACAACTGCCCGGCAATCTGCATCGTCAGGTGCTCGTTGGCGGGGATGTCCTCCCTGAGGGCGGGAACAACCGCAGAGGGGATCGGTTTGAGAATGTATTCACCATCGGCTTCCGTCGGCACAAGATGTCCGTCGCAGAGCTTCAGGGAAATCTTGTCCTGCACGCCGGAAATGGACATGTGTCCGGCCTGACGTATCTGTTCACTTACAAGGTCACCCCTGGAAAAGGGCAGGCGGAATGGAAACTGGCGGTTCCCGTCCGCAAGGAGCCTGCGCGCGGTCGGCGAGAAGCCTTCCCGGGGAATTGTTTTCATCGTGCTCAAACACCGGAAACTCATGGGCCTGTCACCTTCCGAATGGTCACCGGACCGATGCAGTCCCCGCCCCCTGTGGCCATGAGTCGGCCGAAATGATCGGATTCGTCTATCTTCAGAGAGCGGCATTGAAGCTCTTTCATCCGCCCTTCGGCCAAGAGCCCATAGAAAAATGGAAACAGGCTGGGAGACACATAGGGTTCCGGGCGCTTGGGCAGGGTTAGGCTGACGGGACAGGTATCGTCGTCCAGCAGATAGTCTCGTTCATAGGAAAAACGATATCCGCCGCCAAGCGCGGCGTTCAGCTCCTCGAGCGTCCCGGCAAGGCGTCCGTTGAAAAATATCTCTGCTTTCCTATTCACCATGGGCATCATCACCTACCGATCCGGGCCCGCCGCAGGCGGCCAAGCGGACTTGTAGTTCCATCCCCAACGCTTCAAGGACAAGATTTAACAATTTGACCGTCGGATTGCCTTTCCCTGACTCGATGTTGCTTAGTGCATGTACGGAAATGCCACAGATTTCGCTCAGGGCTTTCTGGTCAACGTCAAGTTGAGCCCGTCTCTGCTTAATGGCTTTTCCTATCGCAGATGCGTTCATTTTAATGAATAATCCATTTGTTTCACTGTGTTGTGACTTTGTAAATCTTTCGTTTGTTCATTATGGTGAATATTGTTCATGTTGCAATAGGTATTTGAAGCACGGAAACACGGAGAGAATCACAAGAGATTCGTCGGATTAGCAAGCTGAATCCATATTTTTCCGGAAAATACATGCACCGAGATTCACAGACAGCGGTACGCGGTAGAGAAAGGGGACTCATCCCCGATACCGGCGCTCGGTGCTGGCATGAATGCCGGTGAGGATTTCGTAGGAAATCGTGCCGCATTGCGCGGCGATTTCATCCGCCCATATGGAAGCTCCGCCCTGCTCGCCCAACAACACCGCCTCATCCCCCGCCTGAATGCCGCACTCCGGCCCTGCGTCCACTGTGATCCAGTTCATACTGACCCGCCCGGCCACCGGACGGCGGCGTCCGCCCAGCAAGACCTGGCCGCAATTGCTCAAGGAACGCGGGTACCCATCGGCATAGCCGGCGCTGAGCGTCACAATATCCGTTGCGCGCTCCGTCACAAAGGTTCCGCCATACCCCACCGGCGTGCCCGCAGGCACGGTCTTTACCTGAATCGCCTGCGTCTTCCATTGGAGAATCGGACGCGTCACCGCACGATCCAGCGTTCCCGACACACTCTCGTAGCCATACAGCAAAATGCCCGGGCGGACGGCATCAAAGTCCCATTCCTTCTTGAACAGATACGGCAGACTGCTGGAGACGTGACAAAAGAGCCGCCGACGCACCACGATCTCCACCACCGTGCGAACCCCGGCAAAACGCTCGAACTGCAGTTCCGCCTGCCGGGGGTTGTCCGGCTGAATGGTGGCAAAGTGGGTGCAAAGGCCCTCCACCGCCAGGGCCGGCAGTTGCGTAATGGCGCGTGCCACCTCGACCGCCGCCTCCCAGGGGATGCCCAGGCGGCTCATGCCGGTATCAATTTTAAGATGCACCGGCAGAGACTTGCGAGTGCCCACCGCCGCCGCCAGTGCGCGGGCGTGCTCCACCCCCGTCACCACCGGCGTAATCCCCTGTTCGCACAGCAGGGGCACATCCTCCGGCTGAGCCATGCCCAGCAATAAAATACGAGCGGATGGGAGCCGGGCCCTCAGCTCCAGGGCCTCGCGCACATACGCCACCGCGAAGCCTTGAACGCCGGCCTGAAACGCTCGTTCCGCAACAGGAACCGCCCCATGCCCATAGGCATTGGCTTTAACCACAAAAAAAACATCCGTACCGGGCCGCAGTTGCGCGCGTACCCGGCGGATGTTTTCCGCCAGCGTCCCCAAATGAATCTCCACCCAAGGTCCATTCATGCCATAATCCTCGCGGATATCTTGCATGAACCCGCCCTTCTCACAAGCCTTATCGCCATTCCACGGGCACTTTGCGGGAAGGCTCAGGCTTCTGCGCAACACGGCCCTCCTACGGCAACAATCGGTTATTCAGCCCCACGATCATGAGCTTGCATGACAAAGCATGGTGTCGCCCACTCTCTCATGATGTCATCCCACACTAACGAGGGTCTTCCACCCTCGACCCAACGGAAAACGTGACAGCCCTCACGTCTGGCAGCCAGTGGCTATCGCCACACCTGCGAGGTATTCCTCATACTCAGGCATGAGCTTATCCCAGTCGTAGTGTTCCAGCACGATCTGCCGGGCCTGGCGGCCCATATCCTGCAGTCGTTGAGGACTCTGCCATCGTTCGAGGATTTTTTCGGCCATGGCTTCCGAGGAAAGATCGCGGAAGAGGCTCTCGGGAGATTTGCCGCCCAGGATTTCCAAGGTCCCGCCCTGGGGTGTGGCCAATACGGGCGTGCCGCACGCCATGGCCTCCAGCGTCACCAAGCCAAATCCCTCAAGCGCCTGCGTGGGCAGGATGAAGATATCCGACGCCTGGAAATAGGAGGGCAGTTGCTCATCGGGAATGCGCCCGAGCAGGCGGACATTCTCCGCCAAGCCCAGACGTGAGATTTTCTCCATCAGGAGGGCGCGCAAGGGTCCGTCCCCGCCTATCAGGAGCAAGACACCAGTCTGCGCGCGAACCACCGCGGCCATGGCGTCCAGCAGAGGTTCCAGTCCCATGCGGAGGGTCAGGTTCCGCACAGTAAAAAGAAGCAGACGCTCCACGGGAAGGCTCAAGCTTTTGCGCAATGCCGCACGGTCATCGCAGGGGCGAAAGCGCAGGGTATCCACGCCCGCGGGAATCAGCCGAATCCGCCCCGAGCAAGCGGGACAAAGCTCGCGCACCATCTTGGCGGTGTACTCGCTGAGCACGCGAATGCCCGTCATGCGGCCCAGCACGGCACGATCCACCGCACGGCGAAGCCGGGAGGCCAGGCGGGTTCGTCCATCCGTCCGGCTGGAACCCGGCACCCGCATGCCTCGTTTGACTTCGTATTCTTCATGCCAGGGGCCATAGAACTCGCGCACCTTGGGGATATGGCGAAGGCCCGGTGACAGCAAAACCGCCAGCCCTGGAAAGGGCTGGCTGATCACCACCACGGATGGCTGTCCAGCGCAGGCTTTTAGCAGAGCGCGCATGGAGCAAAGGGTAGAGAGGGGATTGGCCGACACCGCATAGCGGTGGAGCGCCACGCCGTTGATCTGCGAGTGGGCGGGAAGGCCGGCCACCTGCCGGCTGGCCACCGTGACGGCATGGCCGCGAGCGGCCAGACGCTGGGCCATCTCGGCCACCACCCGTCCGCTTCCGCCCATCACATCGGGAAAATAATTCTCCGCCACAAAGAGAATGTTCATGCTGTTGCTCCGTGCGTGTCTGTGGCATACTATCCCAAGAGCGCGGCATTATGAAAGTCTGTATTGATGCACGGGAATTCAAACCTGGCCGAACCACCGGAATAAGCCGGTATCTGGAGGCTCTGCTGGAGCCCCTCCACCAGAAGAACGACTTGGAAATCTGCTTGCTGGCCGACACGCCCTCCGCCATTCCATCCTCCTTGCAGTGCCTTCCCGTGCAAAAACTTTCCTCCCCGTCCACCTGGCGGCAGGATTTTCTGGAAATCCCGCGCCTGTTGAAGACCCTGTCCTGTGACCTCTTCTTCAGTCCGTATTACAAGACCCCGTTGCGGGGACGCTTCAAGCGCATCACCACCGTGCATGACATCCTCTTCCTGCGCCGCACGGATGAGCCGGCCTGGAGGCGCCTGCTGATTCGTGGATACCTGCGCCTAAGCTCCAACAGGTCGGATTTGATTCTGACCGACAGCGACTTCACCCGGCGCGACTTCTTGAACCTCCTGCCTGGCTTGGCTCACAAGACGAAGTTGCTCTATCCCGGCCTGACATCCTTCTGGGACACCCCCACCCGGCCAGACGATGTTGAAAAAGCCCGTGCCATTTTTCCTGGAAAACGCCCCTATTTCCTGTATGTGGGCAACTTCAAACCTCACAAGAACGTGGATCTTCTGATCCAAGGGTACCTGGCCTTCTGTGCCATCCATCCGAAAGACGCCCCCGGACTCCTGCTGGCGGGCGGGGATGCGTCCAATCTGGAGCGGATTCAACGATTCATCGTGGGCCATGAGGATTGTATCCGGATTCTTAAACACCCAAGTGATGGCGATCTAAAGGCCCTTTATACGGCCGCCCACTGGCTTGTAACCGCATCCGCGTATGAAGGCTTTGGCTACCCGCTCATCGAAGCCATGGCCTGCCAGTGCCCCATCATCAGTCCCAAAACGACCTCCTTGAATGAAATAGCCGAAGACGCCGCGCTCTACGTCCAAACCTTGGACTTGGACGGGCTCCTCGACACCCTGTGCAGGGCACACAACCTGCTAAATGACGACAGGGTCAAGCTCATTGAAAATGGGAAAAAGCGTTTGAAAACTTTTAGGTCTGGCCAAGCTTCAACACAGTTCGCTTCGATGGTGCAGGGTTTGACAAAAACGGCATGGTAAAGCGCTTTTCATGGGCTTTACCAGAGTTATCATTCAGTGTAGCTTTATCTTCACGAGTTAACGGCATCTTTTTTACTATTCGCCGGATCATTTTCCGGAGGGGTGTGTTATGTTTTTTCAAGTCCTGCGTCGGCCCAAGAACCTTCCCACATTTTCGATGTCGGCCTCCCTCCTGGCCTGCGTCTTCGCCGGCTTGTTCATCCCGTTGAGCCAAGCGGCCTGGGTTTCACCGACAGGCTCTGCCAATGCCAATCGCTGGTCCAACCGCCCGCTGGCCTACGACAATGACGTGACGAGCTATGCGTCCTGCTCGCCCAATAGAACCGGCTGGGGACAGGCCCTGCAGTTGAACTTCGGACGCACGTTCAAATCGCGGCGCCTGCGCGTCAACACAGACTTTCAGACCGGGGTGGACGCGATCCGCCTGGAAATCCAACTCCCCAACAATGCCTGGTCCAACATCTATGAGGGCTCGGTGGCGAATCAGGAATGGGTGATCATTCCCTTCACCGCCACCAACATCCAAGCGTGCCGATTCACCTATCGCTTCACCGCCACCTACGCCTTTTGGCTTTATGAGGTTCAGGCGTTTGAGGAACCGGCCATTATCACCCTGCCCACCTGCGACACCTTGGAGGCCTCCTCCGTCGAAGAGGACACCGTCATTCTCCACGGTGAATTAACGGATGATGGCGGGGATCTCTGCCAATGGCGCATGCAATATGGGCTGACCACCCTCTATGCCACCAACACCGACTGGGTGGGCGACGAGGTGGCCATCACGCGGTTCAGCAAACTGCTGGTGAATCTCGAATCCAACACCGTCTATCACTTCCGGGCTCAAGTAAAAAATGAGGCCGGCATATCGAGCGGATCGGACATGACCTTTGAAACCGGCCCCCCGATGACCGGGTGGATATCGCCCTCGGGGAACAGCGATCCCAGCAATGCCTGGGTGTATGAGGAGCGGGCGTACGATGACAACACCAACACCACCTCCAAATGCTACCATGATATTGGGGAACCCGTCTGGTCGCCCTATCTCTACCTGACGCACTCGACCATGCTCTGTGACAAGATCAAGTATTTTGCCCGGAAAACGGCGGAGATGGATCAGGCCGAGGTGGGCGTTTTGCGCAACGGGGCTTGGACCAATGTGTATCTGGGCCCCTTCACCAATCGCTACTGGATGGAGAGCAGTTTCCCGGAGGGCACCGTCACGCAGGCCCGCATCCGCTTCCGGCTAAACTCCACCGGCTATGGGCTGGACTATGAACTGCATGAATTCAAGTTCCACCGGGTGGTGCGCATGAACCTGTCCGGGACCTACGATGGAGCGACCCCGGTCCGGCTGGCCATCAATGGCATCACCAATTCCGTCTTCACCAATTTCGCGACCAACGTCTATTCGTTTTCCGTTTCCGTGGGGGCCAATACCCGCCTGTTGATCTACTACGACAAAAATACAGGGGCCACCAACGGGGGCGCCATCGCCACGCTAGCGTCCGGCTATGAAATGAACGACCTGAACCTGGAAAGCAAGACCCTGCTCATCCGCAATGACAGCGGCGTGCCGCTTACGCAGGACGATTTGCTTCTGGCCTCCACCGGCGACACCGACCTCCCCTACCGGTTTTCCGGCAAGAACCTGATCGTCACCAACGGCATCACGCTGAAAATCAAAGAGGGGGCCACCCTCTCCATGGACACCAATCACCTCACCCTCCATGGGAACCTGGTCACGGATGGGACGCTGGATTGCCAGGGCACCACCTATTTTTCCGGTCTCAGCCTGCTCAGCGGCCTCAGCACGCCGGCCTTCAACCACGTCACCATCAGCCGCATTCTGGGGGCGCACACCAATCAACTGCGGGTATCCGGCAACTGGATCAACAACGGGGTCTTCTCCAACCGCAATGGCACCGTGGAGTTTGCCGGGCAGACGATCATCAGCGGCACCTCCTCCAGCTACTTCCAAAACGTCACCATTTCCGGCTCCCTGACGGCGCCCGCCACAACGATGGGCGTGGCGGGAAACTGGACCAACGACGGCGCCTTCACCAACAGCAATGGAACCGTTTTATTCAATGGGGTCTCCACCCTTGGCGGGGCCTCCGACAGCATCTTCCACAACATCACCCTGGGGACCGGCGCCAGCCTGACCGCGCCGCCGGGTTCTTTGTATGTCAATGGCTCCTGGGACAACACGGCGGGCGCCACGTTTTCGCACAACAATGGCACGGTCGTGATGAGCGGCCTGACTTCCATCACCAATCGCGGCCACACCACCTTTTACAACTACTCCTGCACGACGCCGGGCAAGGCCATCTACTATCTGGCGGGAAGCACACAAACCATCCTGGGCGTGCTGACGATGGCCGGGGATGGCGCCAGCCAGATTCTGCTCCGATCCGCCACGGCCGGAAGCCGCTTCACCTTCCGCGTGCCCAACGCGCCACAGAACGTTACCTTCGTGGATGTGCGGGATTCCGCCGCCAGCAACAATACGATCACGGTCTCAGGCGGCGTCAACAGCGGAAACACCACGAACTGGATCTTTGCGCAAAGCCGGTACTGGGTCGGGGGCGCAGGCAACTGGAACAATACGGCGCGATGGTCGCTCTCCAATGGCGGGGCCGGGGGGGCGAGCGTGCCCACCAGCGAGAACCTGGCCTTTTTCACCTCCAGCTCGGGGACCGGCATCTGCACGCTCAACGTGCCGGGCACGGCCAAGGGCATCATCCTGGACACCGGCACCGGCATGACCATCACCCTGGACACCAACACGCTGACGCTGGGGGGAGGCGGCTTTGAACAAAAGGCCGGCACCTTGAGGGGCAGTAATGGAGTCATGCGCATTTCCGGATTCTTCCGGCAAACCGGCGGGACGTTTATTGCGCCGTCCAAAACGCTCGAAGTTTCAGCGGACTTCACGCGCACGGGCGGCACCTACAACAACAATACGGGCACGGTGATTTTCACGGGCAATTCCATTGTCACGGATACCGTCCGTGCGCCCTTCAACTCCCTGGTTATTCAGGGATCCGTTCTCGCGCCCCCCTTCCTGCGCGTCACCAGCAACTTCGTCAATAACGGCATCTTTCTACATAATGGCGGGCACATCAGCTTCGAGGGCAACTCCCGGATTGAAGGCGCCAGCACGAGCGCCTTCCAAAACATCACGATCACCGGGATCCTGGCTGGAAGCACCAACACCCTGTCCATCGCCGGGGCCTGGACCAATAATGGGACCTTCAACCCGACGAACGGCACGGTCTGGTTCAACGGCACAACCGAGATTCTGGGGACCTCGACGACCCGGCTCAATCATGTGCGCATCAGCGGCTCGCTCACCGCGAATGGGAACCGCCCGCTGTATATCCGGGGCAACTGGCACAACGAAGGAAGCTACCAGCACAATTTTGGCGCGGTCATTCTGGAAGGCACCACCACCGTGTCGGGCGCGAGCATCACAGGGTTCAATGACTTGACCCTGAACGGGACGCTGGCCGCCTCGACGGGAGACATGAAGATTGCCGGGGATTTCGTGAACAACGGAACCCTTCAACACAACAGTGGCAAGATCATTTTTAATGGCGCCACGATGATGAGCGGAACGAGCACCAATCAATTCTGGGACCTGGCCATCTGGGGATCGCTCACCGCGCCCACGACGACTCTGTTTGTGGCGGGCGACTGGATCAACCACGGGAACTTCTCCAACCGGCAGGGCACGGTGGTGTTCAATGGGACCACGCTCATCAGCGGCGCCAATCCCACCACCTTCCGGAATGTGATTCTGCAAGGCTCGACGGTTACGGCTCATTCCGTCAGCCTCTTTGTGGACGGAAACTGGACGGGCACCAACGGGTATTTTATCCACAATTGGGGGCAGGTTTATCTGGGAGGAACCAACACGCAAACCATCCTTTCCGGAGGCTCCTGGAATGGCATCAGCAACAACTGGCGCAATAGCTGGAACGAGTTGATCGTCACCAACAAATCCACCGGGGGCGTCATCTTCGCGGACGGGTACAAGGCCGAGCGGCTTACCTGCCGGGTGCCCGGCGCGCGCCTGTATTTTTGCACCATGGAGGGCGGCAATCACGCCTATGAAATTGGTGAGGCCAGCGGACTGGATCTGCTGGGCACGGCCGCCCAGCGCATTCAACTGCGCCGCTACGGGGGAAGCGGGACCAATCAATGGGAAATTTACTCCTCGGCAAATACACATGCCTGGTCCGTTTCGTACGTGGACGTGCAAAACTCGCTGAACAATTCGTATAACGCGGTTTATCCATCCCTTTCCGTGGATTCCGGCAACAATCTCAACTGGTTTGAACCCACCCTGGTCATGCTGGCAGAGCTGGCCGCCCAGGGCCAGGATCAACGCGTGGCGGTGCGATGGACCACCGCCAGCGAAATGAACAACGCGGGGTTCCACGTATACCGCGCCCTCGAGGAAGACGGAGACTATCACCGGCTCAACGCACAACTCATCCGGGGCCTCGGGAACTCCGTTGAGGGCCGTTCGTATGAGTTCCTGGACCTGCAGGTCACCAATGGCACGGCCTACTACTACAAGCTGGAATCCGTTGAGCTGGGTGGACGCACAGAGATGCACGGGCCCGTTTCCGCCACCCCTGGGGAAGGTGTGGAGGACGAGGAAGGCCCGCGCGAAAGCCTGGAATCCGGGCCTCCGGTCCCGCCTGATGTGGAGCCCACTGGCCTCTACAAACTGTATGTCCGGGAAGATGGACTCCATCGGCTGGCGTACGAAGAGCTTTCGCTGGTCATCACCAATCTGAATGAGTGGACCATGGACCATATCCGCCTGTTCAATCAGGGGGAGGAAGTCCCCCTCTGCACCTTCAATGCCGGCCCGGGGACGTTTGACCCCGGCGATGCCCTGCTGTTCCTCGGCAAGGCCCTGGATTCACGCTTTACGGACCGCAACGTGTACTGGATCTACCAGGCCACCAACGCCGGCTTGAGGGTGGCCGAAAGTGGCACGGAGCCCGGCGCCTTTCGGACCAATGCATGGCACACGGAACACTTCGAGCGCAACGAAAGTTATGAGCCTCAATTGCCGGACGAGGCGCCCGATGACGACCATTGGTTCTTCCTGGACGATCTCTGGATTATCGGCGACGACACCGACACCGTGGAGTTGCACCCCGTGCTCCAGAACGTTGAGCAAACAGGAGAACCCGTGCAAATCCGCGTGGCCTTGCGGGGCATGACCGAGTCCTATAACGTCACCCTGAGCGTCAACGGCGTGGAGGCGGAAAGCTCCGCCGTCTGGACCGGCCTCTCTCAATACGTCTATGCCGCCACCTTCAATGCCTCCAACCTGCTGGAAGGCACCAACCTGGTCTCGCTCACCCTCACCGGCACACCAGACACGCTCATGGAATGGGTGCTGGTCAACTGGGTCGAGGTGGATTATCTCCGCTCTCTGCAAGTCGTGGAGGATGCCCTGTCCTTCGCCCCGGGCACCTCCCTTCCCCTTGCCTACGAGATCTCCGCCCTGACCTCCGACGACTTGGAGGTCTTCAAAACCGATGGACAGGTTCTGCAGGCCCGCCAGACCAACGTCGTCCTCTCCGGGACCGGCCCGTACCAGGCGCGGTTTGCGGATGCCGTGGAGTCCAACACCCTGTTCGTGGCCGCCACCACCACCGCCATGAAGAGCCCGGAAGCCATCGTCCCCGCGGGCCGGACCAGCCTGCGCGGCACCACCAACCAAGCCGACTACATCATCCTGACGCCCGCCGCATTCCATGACGCCGCGACCCCGCTGGCCTCGCACCGCGAAAGCCAGGGCCTGCGCGCCAAGATCGTGCACATCGAAGACGTGTATGACGATTTCAGCTACGGCATCTTCACGCCCTATGCCATTCAGGAATTTCTGGCTTACAGCCGTGAAGCCTGGCAGTCCCCGGCGCCGCGATACGTCCTCCTCCTGGGCGATGGAACCTATGACTACCGCGATGATGAAGGTGGCGGCGCAATCAGTTACGTGCCGGTGAAAATGCTGCACAGCATGGATTTTGGCGAAGTGCCGTGCGACAACTGGTACAGCGTGCTGGAGGGCGGCGATGCCTTCCTGCCGGATCTTTTCCTGGGCCGCCTGCCCATTTCCAGCACCGGCGAAATCGCCGCCATCACCGCCAAGATGATGGCCTATGAGGCACAATCGCCCGACTCATCGTGGACCACCAATGTCGTCCTTGTGGCCGACAATGGAGACGACTGGTACGAGGCCTTGTGCGATTCCGTGAAGCCGGCCCTTCCTCCGTCCTGGACCGCCACCCAAGTCTATCTGAATGATTTTGGCACTGTCGCCGCCTGCCGCACGGCCCTCTCCAACGCCCTGAATAAGGGCTCGCTGATGACCGTCTATGCGGGCCATGGCGGCATGGATCGCTGGGCGAACGAGGCCCTGCTTCGCGCGCAGGATGTCCGGGCCCTGACCAATAGCGCCCGCCTGCCTTTTGTCGTCACGCCCACCTGCCAGAACGGCTACTTCGCCTATTTCCAGGAGGCGATTGCTGTGGCGCTGGTCAAGGCCACCAATGGCGGTGCTATTGCCTGCCTCTCCCCTTCAGGCATCTCGGATCCGCCGGATCAGCAACATTTGATGAATGGCCTCGTCCAGGCCCTCTTCACCAACAGCGCGTTTCAACTGGGCCCCGCTGTCCATGAAGCAAAACGGCACGTACAGGACGTCATGGGCACCGAAGGACGCAACATTGTCCAAACCTTCACCCTGTTTGGCGACCCCGCCCTGCGGCTTCCGCAGGCGTCCTCCGTGCCCTCCAATCCAACGCCGCCCAAAGTCACCGCCACCAACCCCAGCAATCACTGCGCATCGGTGGATATCGCCACGGACATCCGCCTGGAATTCAGCAAGCCCATGGACCGCGTGGCCACCCGCGCGGCCTTCAGCATCCGCCCCTGGGTCGAGGGCACATTTGCCTGGACCGGCAACACCCTGGCCTTCCAACCCTTGGAAACTTTGGCGCCCTTCACCACGTATACCGTGACGGTGACCACGGTCGCCTGCGATCTGGCCGGACAGCGCCTCGACGGCAATGGCAATGGCCTCTCCGAAGGATCGCCCACCGACGATGTGGTCATTGCGTTCACCCCCTCGCGGCTGACGGTGCAGGGAACAACGCTGTATGCGGGAGGACAGACCGGCGCCGTGGTGGTCATCGCTGGACTTTTACCGGACGACTGGGAGGCCGGCGAGCGCTCCACCACCCTCGCGGCGCCTGGCGAGTTCTCGCTCTCTGCGCCCGCGGGGGCCACGTACTGGATCAATGCCTATCGCGATTCCAATGGCAACGGCGTGCTCGATTCCTTTGAAGCGCGCACCACCAACGCCCCCAGCCTCTTCCTCACCAACAGCGTGACGGGCCTCGAGGCCATGCTCACCGACCCCGACAGCGATGGCGATGGCCTGCCCGACTGGGTGGAAAATCGCGGCGGCGTCTATGCCAATGCCGAGCAGACCGGCACCAATCCCGATGTGGCCGACAGCGATGATGACGGCATCTCGGACTGGGATGAAATCTATGTGCACGGCACGGACCCCACCCGCCGGGATACGGATCGGGATGGAATCCTGGATTTTGATGAGATCTTTGTGCATGGAACGGATCCCTTAAATTGCGACACGGACGGCGACGGCCTCCTGGATGGCGACGAGGTGCTGATCTACGGCACCCAACCCCTGCTGGCCGACAGCGATGAGGATGGCCTCGTGGATGGCGATGAAGTCATCGCGGGAACCTCCCCGCTGGACGGTGACGACTTCCTGCATGTGCGCCACATCGAAGGGACGACGATTCCTGTGCTGACGATCTCCGTGGACACGCACACCAATCGCTGGTACACGCTGAACTTCTCGCCAACGCTCGTGGAGGCTCCTGACTGGACCATCCTGGAGGAATATTTTGGGACGGGCGGGGTGATCATCTTCACCAACGAAGCCACGTCGGAGATGGGGTATTTCTTTATTGGCGTCCGCGGGGCGGACTAGGGATGCAGGCTTGAAAAAAACAGCGAAGAAAAGGCCGGCGCGGAAAGGCCGTTCGGCACGCAACATCAGGATCGATGTGGCCGGCTATCCCCTCCACCTGGGAGGAGGCCGCGAGCCGCGTGGCCAACGGGACGGAGCGCAGATCGCGCTCCTCTCCCCCCGGGCGGTTCCAGAGGCCTGGAATGGGCTGGTGTTTGATGGCCTGCAGGAGTACCAGGCGGGCTACAAAGAATCCACACAGACGGGCTGGCTGGCGATCACGTCCCGATGGAAGGCCGCGGCCTTGTATAATTTTCTGCGGAATTTCGGCGCCTGGCTGGTCGTTCGCCAGGGCGGAATCGTGTTGCATGCCGCCTGCGTGGTCAAACGGAACCGGGCCTACATCTTCCGGGGGCGCTCCGGCGCAGGCAAGACCACGGTTTGCCGTTTGTCAAAAGGCGCTCAGATTGCGCATGACGATCTGACGGCCATCCGCGTCGTGCAAGGCCAGCCCATGGCCTGGGGCATGCCCTCCAGGCCTCAGACGAAAAAGCCCGCCCCTCCCGGCCCATTCGAAATCGCAGGCCTCTTCAAGCTGGTGCAAGCCAAGACCACCCGTCTGGAGAAACTTTCGCCCATGCAGGCTTTGGCGGAGCTTTTTTGCATGCCCCAGAACATCGAAAAGACGCCCGGACATCAGGCCTATCTTCGCCGCTTTGAAAAAATGATCCAAAAAGTTCCCTGCCATCGGTTATACTTCAAGAAAAGTGCGAGCTTTTGGAAACCGATTCATGAACTGGAATAACAACCTCATCATTCAGCGAGCGCCGGGCACCGTGTTCCGAGTCGTGGACGGTGAAGCCATCATTGTCCACACACAAAAGGCCACCATGGCCGTGCTCAACGAGACCGGTCAATTTATCTGGAGTCTGCTGGACCACCCCCTCCACATCAACGACCTTGTGGACGGCCTTGCCGCCGACTACGACGCGCCCCTGGAAGACCTCAGGCCGGATGCCCTTGAATTCTTGAGGCACCTGGAAGCCAAAGGATTGATTCACGTGTCCGATGATGGTCCATCATGAACCCTCCTTCCTGCCAGAGCCTGCTCCAAAAGACGTTCGACCGAAGGATTCCCCTGACGGCGCACTGCGAATTGACCTACCGTTGCAATCTGGCCTGCGTCCACTGCTACGTGGGGCATCCGGCGGCGCAGACGGAGCTCACGGTCCAGCAGTATGACGACATCTTCCGGCAATTGGCGGAGGCCGGGTGCCTCTTCCTGACGTTCACAGGCGGAGAGGCCCTTCTGCGCGAGGATGCCCTGGAGATTTTTCAGTGCGCGGCACGGCAGGGCTTTGCCCTGCGCCTGCTGACCAATGGATGCCTGCTGACGCCGGCCCTGGCCGAGGCGCTGGCGCCCCTGCATTTTCTTCGCGTGGATTTCAGCGCATATGCGGCCCAGCCACAGGTGCACGATGCGATCACCCAGGTGGAAGGCTCGCACGCGCAAACCCTCCGTGGCATCCAGCTCTGCCGCCAGCAAGGCATTCGCACGGCCATCAAGCTGATCCTTCTGAAAAGCAATCTGCACGAATTCGCGGCGGTGCAAAAGCTGGCCCAGGACCTGGGCTCGGACTTTGTCATGGACTTTGCGTTGATCCCCGGACCGGATCAGCGCCCTATCATGGAAGAACAGGGCTTGAGCGAGGCGGAGATCAGCGGCTTCATCCGCCAACATGCCCAGCCCCCCGCCCAGCCGCCGGCGCCGGCGGATCCATCCGCACCGATATGCGGCGCCGGCTCCAACGTGGTGGCCATTTCCCCGCAAGGCGATGTCTTCCCCTGTCTGGGCTTTCGCAAACCAGTCGGCAACCTTCTCCGGCAGTCTTTCCGGGAGATTTGGGAGTCCCCTCCGCTTGACCAGCTCCACAAAGCGATGTATAGTGACTTTACGGAGTGCAAGGGTTGCAGGCATGAGGCCTATTGTATTCGTTGCCCCGGTGTTTCCTGGGCCGAATCGGGTTCTGAATTTGCCAAATCTCCGCTGGCGTGCAGGGTGGCGTCAGCAACAAAACAGGCGTATGATCCTGTCAAATGAGGTGTTGAGTGAAACCGCGCAAGGAAAAGAAAAAATATACCAAACCTCAGATCACCTACTCCGACAAGGTGGAAGTGCTGGCCGCCGTCTGTGATTCGAGCTGGATACCAGGCCGATCCTGCATGGTGGTGGGCCAGGCCACCTGCCAGAAAACGCGCTTCTAGCCGGGATGCCATGCCCGATTCCTCCCTTTCCCGTTCCGTGGCTGAACTGCTCGAACAGGAATTACGCAACCAACGCCACGTTCACATGATGGTCTCCACGGACAGCATGCTTCCCGCCCTTGTGCCGGGCGACCAGGTTGAATTCGCCCCCCTCCTTGAACGGTCCTTGCGCCCCGGAGAGATTGTGCTCATCAAACTGGGCGGTGAATGGGTAGCCCACCGCCTGCTGAAAGCAAGCCGCGAACACGTCCTCACCTGCGGCGACCGGGCGGTGCGGGCCGATCCACCCCTGTCCCTCGATCAAGTCCTGGGGCGCGCCGTCTGCATCCAGAGGGAGGGGCAACTCATCCGATTGGATAAACGCTGGCAACGGCCAGGGGCCGCCCTTAAAGCCGCTCGAAAGCGGCTGTCCCTGGCCGCCCGAAAAGTCGTACAGGCCGCGCCTCAAGAAACCTCGGCCCGGCGCACAGACGCTGATCTGCTGAACCTGTCCAGGCCTCAGGAGGCAGGGCCAACGACTTTATCACAACCCCTCTTGGAGTATCTGCGGCGTGAGGGGCTCGCTGAATTGGCGTATTACCATCACAAGGGCGATCCAGCGTTTGACCTCTTGAAAAAGGACTATCTGGCCACGGCGGCCCGCAATCTCGTGTTCGATTCCCTGTTCGATGCAATGGCCGAAGTGCTGGCGCCCCACCCCTTCATCCCGCTCAAGGGCGTCTTTCTCTCCCGGCGGGTGTATCCAGACCGGGGTTTGAGAAGATATGGCGATTGGGATGTGCTGATTCGCGAGGAAGATCGGGGCACCGTGGATCACGCCCTCGTGCAGGCCGGCTTCACCCGAAGCGGGACGGACGACTCGCCCGCGGGCCTTCTCCCCAGCCGCCTCTACCGAAAGAGCGCCTCTCTTCCAGCCTTGCATCTGCATTGGAGCCTGTTCAATTCCTCCCTGCCCAAATATGCCTCGAACCCCGGCGCCATGCACCGGGTCTGGGAGCTCGCCACCCCTGGAAAACAGGGTGGCTGGGAAATGTGCCGGGAGCACCTGTTGATCCATCTGTGCGATCATGCCCTGCGGCACTCCTTTGCGCGCCTGATCTGGGTGCGCGATATTCTGGCCGTGCTGGAACAGCCAGGCGCTCCACCTGACGAAGAAAAATGGCTCGAGGAGGCGCGTGCCCTGCGGGCAACCGGCGCCGTCTATCAGGCCCTGCGGCTTCTGCAGACTCTTCTTGGAACACACTTGCCCGGCGTGCGGGTGGAGGCCTTCAAACCCGCCCGTTCCAACTGGGCGGCACGGCTCTTCGAACGCCGGTTGCTGAAAGGCTGTCGTTCGTCGGAATGGAGCTTCCTGTATTACTGGTCGGAACAGGAAAGCCTTGCACAGCGCGTCCGGTTCGTATTCCGGTCGCTGGTCCCCACCCGTTCCACCCTCGCCCATCTGCTGGACAAAAAACCCGAAACGGTCCGCCTGGCCGATTATGTTGCGCGCTGGAGGCGGGGCTGGCGCCAAATCCGGCTCTTCCGCTCAAAACCCTGAATCAGGGACCTTCCACCTTCAGCCAGAACAACTGCAGGAGGTTGGTCCATTCTTCGGAGTACGACATGGGCCTGCCCGTGCCGGGCACACGATGGAGATTGGTTTTCCCTTCATCCGGGCTCAGAAGATTGGTCGTGCTGAAGACGCTGTAATACAGGCCGGTCTGACTGTCCCAAGCAATGATCACAGGGCTGTCGTTGGTCATGCCCGCCGCCAGGGGTGCCAGCTCAAATCGTTCCATCGGATCCAAAGCATCCGTATGAGACCTCCATTCGGCATAATCGCTCTGGCCATCACCATCTGAATCCTTCAATGCAGGATTTGTCCTGAACAGGAATTCCTGGCTATCCGGGAGTCCATCGCCGTCATAGTCGCCGGTGCCATCGAGATCCAGCGTCCCAAAATAATGCATTTCCCAAGCGTCCGGCATCCCGTCACCATCGAGATCGTTCACAGCACTATCGGCGGCGCCAAACAGCCCATATTCGCCTGTTTGATAGGCCGTGACCCCGACCACGTTATCTTCTGGATAGACCTTCGAGTCGAGCGGGCGCTTCCACTCGCCCTCGTTCTGGGAGAACCAGCACGCGACCAGCGTCTCTTCTTTAATGCCGATGCCATCAACGATTCCGTCTTGGTCCGCATCGGCATACGGAATCAAAAGTTCGATGGGGTACTGAAGCACGGGATCGCCCACCAGATGCACGGTGCGGCCCGATCCCACATTGAGCAGTCCAGCCGCCGCTCCATTGGTTGCCTGACTGCCGGCCCCGGTCAGCTCCAGACTCATGGTCGTATTGGACGCAAAAGCGCCGGCAGGAAATACAGCAAGGGTTCCGTCATATACCCTGCAGGACGTGCTCTTGAGAACATCCACGGCTTGCTGTTGCTCGTGCTTGCCGGCCATGTTGCTCCGGGTCTCAACCGTCCCCATCTTCTCAAAGGCGCCATCCGACACGGTTACAGCATACACGGGCGAATAGTTGGTAATGGTGGGATCCACCAGCGCCGCCACACGCAGTTCGCAAAGGGTTCCATTGGTGAAGCCCGTCACATCCCACGTGGTGTGGTATGCCCGCGGCTGGGGATAGACGGGATCCCCGATGGGCGTCCAACTGCCACCCTCCGTGCGATATTCAAAACGCACGGCCATGGTCTTGTTGGCTGGAGCCACATGCGCCGTGAGAGAAAGGGCATCGCCCCATACCGTATCGCCATCCTTTGGCCGGGAAATCCAGACCTTGTATTGCGACAGCTCCACGGCCTTTACCGTGATGGAGGCTGAGGCACTCAATCCATCATCATCCACCACAGTTACCATGGCATCAAACGTGCCCACGTCAGAATAGACATGCGTGACCACCGCATTTGAGGAGGTCTGGTCCACCTGCCGGTCCCCGTCAAAATCCCACCGGTATTCCACAATCATCCCATCATCGGTGGCCGAGGCTGTAAACTGCACCTCCAAGGGAATGGTCCCTTCTTCCGGGCTGGCCGAGAGGGTGGCCGTCGGAGGATTCATGGATGCCTCAACGGTGACGACAGCCGAGGCCACGGACTGCAGTCCCACATCATCCGTCACCCGAAGGGCTGGGCTGAAGGATCCCTCTGTGCGGTAGATCCATGAGGCGATCCCGTTGGTGGAAACCTCGTCATACGTTCCATCCCCGTTGAAATCCCATTCATACACACAAAGAACATGGCCCGGCCCCGCCGAGGAAGCGCGGCCATCCAGCTCGACCGCCAGTGGTGCGGCGCCGGATGCAGGATTGGCCGACAAAACAGCCGTGGGCATGGCGCCGGAAACCGAAATGACCACCGAGGTCTCATCCTCAAGCCCCCACGCGTCCACCACACTCACCCGTGCCGTGAAAACCCCTGGAAGAGCGTAATCCACCAGCACAATGGCGGCCCCATCCGCCGTGGTCTCATAAATGCCATCGCCCTCACGGTCAATCAGGGTGCGGCGGATATTGTTCTCGGCATCCTGGGAGCCACTGAGATCAAAGGTGACCCGGAGAATGGCCATGCCACTCGTGGGACTGGCGGCCAAATGGATGATGGGAGGCGTATTGGATATGGCCTTCTCGTGCTGGTACAGCAGGGCCACCTGGCTGGAGGGCAGGGCCCGCCGGTAAATGCGCACCTCGTCAATCGCTCCAAAGAAAAAGTTCCCATCGGTCCGGCCCTCCTCGCGGCCAATAACCAGCGGGCGGACGGTGTTCTGGATGCCCAGGTCTTTAATCCCCTCCCCATCCGCCTCGCCATCATGGTACCAGCGCCATTGCTGGGCCTCGCGCTCATAGACCAGCGCAATGTGGCACCAGAGGTTGGTGGGAATGGCCTGCACACTGCGAACCCCGTCCTTCATGTCATCAAACCAAAGCACATGATCCTCATGGAGCTGCATCCCCCAACTGCCGTCATAGTTCACATGTACCCGGTGCTTCCCTATGACATAGTTGCGCGGAGGATTGCCGCCCCCATAGGCCTGCGGCTTGATCCAGGCGCTGATGGTGAAATCTTCCGTCAGATCCAGATCATCATGATCAGCCACGCTGATGTGAGACCCATCCCCCCCAAAATAATAAGCGGAGTTGGCCTCGTTGTTGCGGTCCGCGGTAAGGGTGGCGCCGATCACAGCGCCGTGATGCTCGCGCCCGCTCTCGTCCTGGGCGTTCCCGTTAAAGGGATAATAGGCCACCAGACCATAGGTCAAGATCGAGTCTGAGCCATAAATCGCCAAACGCACCGTCACACACGCGGCGGTCAGAACACCAGAAACATCCGCCACGGTCACCGTGGCAGAATAGACACCCTCTGCCAGGAGCCCCGCATCGAAGTGAAGGGTGATCAGATCCTGCTCGCCCGTGCTGATCCCGGAAGACGGGCTGACGGACAGCCAAGCCGCACTGGAGGTGTTGGTGTAGGACAGGGCCCCTTCGCCGGAATACCACGCCCTGAAACTGGCGTCCCCAGGATTCTCCCCCTCCGTGGCCGTGGCCTCCAGGGTCCCGGCATCCACAAAAATTCGAGCCGTCATGTCGCCGGCAAACGCACAGGCCTCAAGCACTTCCGAGGCGGTCAATGCGCGCTTGTAAATCCGCAATTCATCTATCGCGCCGTGGAAGAAATTTCCATTCACCCGGCCCTGTTCCCTGCCGATATTGATGGGCCATGCCGTGTTTTGGAGATTCATGGACTTTGTCCCATTGGTCTCCAAAGACCCGTTTCGATACCACGCCCATTGGCTGGAGGCCTTCTCGTAGACCAGGGCAAAATGCACCCACACATTGGAGGGCACCGGCTGGCATCCCATGATTCCGCCGTTGAGATCGTCCAGCCAGAGGGCTTGGTTAACCCCGGAAACCTGCAACCCCCAGCTCCCGTCCCCGTTGACATTGACCAGATGCTTTCCAATCACATAGTTGTTCTGGGGCGCGCCTTCTCCAAGCACATCCGCCCGAATCCACCCGCAGATGGAAAAGTCGTTGGTCAAGTCAAGATCATCATGATCGGGAACCTCGATGTAATTCCCGTTGCCATTAAAATAATAAGCCGAATCCGGACGGCCCTCCCGGTCAGCCGTGAGGGTCGCGCCCACGACGGTCCCGTGGTGCCCTCGCCCGCTGTCATCCAGGGCATTGCCACCGAAAGAATAATAGGCCATCAGGCCATCGCTGAGCCCCTGCGCGTATGAGGAAAGCAAAAGAAGAAACGAAAAACACACCAACGTCATGCCTGTTCGAACGTTATGCATACCCCCCCCTTGTGGATAGATAAGAAGCAACATCTTTGCGCCCATGCAGAAAACCGGTCCCAAAGTCAGAGTGTGTCACCTTTGGCAGGAAATGTCAAAGGGCAATTACCCGAAAATCCTTGCGCTTCATCAGCCCAAAAGACGCAAAAAAGAAGGAGCAGGAGGAATATACAAAAACCCCTTGATTTCGCGCCATGCGCCCCTCATAAACTCCTCTTGAACCCTGCAGGAAGCATCATGGAAACCATCATCAAAGCGCATCAGCCCTGGTGGAGGATCAACCTCCTCGAGTTGTGGGAGTACCGCGACCTGCTCCGATTCATGGTGCGGCGGGATTTCTCGACCGTCTACAAGCAGACGATCCTGGGTCCGCTGTGGTTCATCATTCAACCTCTGCTCACCACCCTGGTCTTTACCGTCATCTTTGGCCACATCGCCCGGATCAGCACGGACGGCCTGCCGCCAGCCGTCTTCTACATGAGCGCGATGATGCTCTGGAATTATTTCGCGGGCGTCATGAATGGCGTCTCCAGTACCCTGATGGGCCACGCCGGAGTATTTTCCAAGGTCTATTTTCCACGGCTGATTCCCCCGCTGGCCCTGCTGGCCAGCCAGCTGATCCAGCTGGGCCTCAACCTCGCCCTGTTTCTGGTGCTCTATGCCTGCTACGGATTCATCCGACCCGGCGCTTTTCAGCCCACGGCCTGGGTGCTGGCCCTGCCCCTGCTGGTGTTGCAATGCGCCATCACCGGCCTCGGCACGGGCCTCTGGATGGCCGCCATGACGGTTCAATACCGTGACCTGCGGTTCGCCCTGCCCTTCTTTTCCCAGCTCTGGATGTACGCCACACCCATTGTCTATCCCGCCAGCCTGGTGCCACAATCCTGGAACTGGGTTCTGTTGTTCAACCCCATGGCGGGGGTGATCGAATTCAATCGCTACGCATTTTTTGGCACCGGAACGATCCGGCCCGATCTGCTCTTAAGCGGGGCGGCGATTGGCCTCCTGCTTTGCCTCACCGGCCTGCTGGCGTTCAACCGGGCCCAGCGCACCTTTGTGGATACCATATGAGCCTGCCTTCCATCTCCGTACAGGGCCTCTCGAAGCGCTACCGGCTGGGAGTGATCAACCGCCAGACCCTGCGCGACGAGGTGCGCTACTGGTGGCACCGGGCGCGCGGACGAAATCCTGCTCTGCACATGGGGCCGCTGGGCAAACCGACCCCCTCCCCTCAGAATGCAAAAAACTTTTACGCGCTTAATGACGTGTCCTTCGAGATCCACCCTGGCGAGGTGGTCGGCATCATCGGGCGCAACGGGGCGGGCAAGTCCACCCTTCTGAAAATCCTGGGCCGCATCACCGAGCCCTCCGAAGGCATGGCCATCCTCCGGGGAAAGCTCGGTTCCTTCCTCGAAGTCGGCACCGGCTTTCATCCCGAACTGACGGGCCGCGAAAATCTCTACATGAACGGCGCCATCCTTGGCATGAAGGAGCGGGAGATGGATGCCAAGCTCGCGGACATCGTGGCCTTCGCGGAGGTGGACGCCTTTTTGGATACACCGGTCAAGCGCTACTCCACCGGCATGTACGTCCGCCTGGCCTTCGCCGTGGCCGCCCATCTGGAGCCGGACATCCTGCTGGTGGATGAGGTGCTCGCGGTAGGGGACGCCGCCTTCCAGCAAAAATGCCTGGGCAAGCTGGAGTCCGTGGCCAGTGAAGGACGAACCATCTTGTTTGTCAGCCATAACCTGGCCGCGGTGCGCTCGCTCTGCCGGACCACGATGTGGTTGCACGAGGGGCGCATCCGGAAGATGGGGCCCAGCGACGAGGTGGTGGAGGCTTACCTGGAGGGCACCCGGGCGCTGGCCACCCAGGCGCTGGCGGAGCGCACAGACCGGCAGGGCACCGGCGCTCTGCGCTTCACCGGAGCCCGCCTGGAGACCGCCTCCGGCACGCGCAAGAACGCACTGAAGTCCTGGGAGGGCGGCGACCTTGTGCTGGGGTATCGTGCGGAGCCTTCCATCACACGCGCGGATTTCTCGATCTGCTTCCGCAACCTGCAGGGCCAGCTCATGGCCCATTGCCACACCCGCATGGCCGGTCAGCCCTACACCGCCCTGCGTCGCGAGGGCGAGATCCGTTGCCACATCCCCCAGCTCCCTTTTGCGCCAGGAACCTACCTGCTGGACATCCGGGCCGAGGTGAACGGGCTGGTGGCCGATGCCCTGCGCGATGCCCTGCAGATCGAAGTGTTCACCGGCGATCAAGCCGCCCAGGGCACGCTCCCCATGGCCCCGCTGGGTGCGTACCTTGTTCCACATGAGTGGCGGTGAGCTTCCGGCGGGCGGCTTTTCCGGAGGGACAGGGTTGCCTTCTGCCGCAGTTCTGGAACCTTAAGGCACTAACAACCGCTGATGGATTTCCTTTTGCAATTTCCGGTACTGGGGATGGTTGGGAACCAGTTGAACAATGATGTCCAACTCCTCGATGGCTTTGTCGTAGCGACCAGCCAGATAGGCAATCATCCCCCGCAGACCACGCAACGCCAGTTGCGCCGGCTGTTTCTGGACCGCCGCATTCAAGTCGTTGAACGCCTCCACGGGGTTCTCCAGGCACAAGTGCGCCAGCCCTCGCGCGGCGCTGGCCTCGGCATCGTCCGGCGCAAAAAACAGCAGGGCCGTGAAAGCGGAGATGGCCTCCTCGTACCGGCGCTCCCGCAGGAGGCACAGGCCGTGATTAAAGCGCGACTCCAGATCCTTCACGTTTTGCTCCACCAGCCCCTCATAGAGCCTGGCCGCCTGTCCGTAGTCCATCAGCCGGTACAGGCAATACGCCTGCAACATCCCCGAATCCGGAATCATCTCACGCTTGTCGGCCAAGCGCCGGAACACCGCAGAGGCCTCGGCATAGTGGCGCGTCTTCCAGTGCGCGAGGGCGCTGTTAAAGTGCAAGGCGGCATTGTTGGGCGCACTGCGAAGGCCCTTCTGAAGCAGTTCCTGCGCGGGTTGAACCAAGCCCGAGGCCAGCAAAGCCGCCGCATAATTGTTGGCCAGCATCCAATGGCCGGGCAGGCAGGAAAGCGCCTGCTTGAACGCGCGGACCGCCGCCGAAAGCTGATGCTGGTGAATCAGCTTCATGCCAGCCTGGAACCAGGCCTTCCCGGACGCCTCCGCATCGTCACAGGCCAGCGCTTCCGCCTCCTGCAAGGCCAGGGGGATATTCTCGGCATACGGAATGCCCTGGATGATCCTCACATCCTCACCGGAAAAACGGCGGCCCAACAGCCGATTCCACCATGACCGGCGGATGCGCGCGGGCTCGCTTTCTTCCAGGGGGATGAACTTGGGCGTCGTGGCATGATCCGCCACGCGCGGCTCAAAGCTCACATAGTCCAAAATCTTTCCAGGATCCGACGCCATGGCCGGCGTGAGGCCGGGCGTCATGGATTGCGCCTCCTGCAACAACTGGTTGGAGACCTCGCCCATGAACTGCCCCAGCAAAAAGGACAAATCCTTGTCCGTATGATTTTTTAGAGAGGCCCCAAACGCCGTCTCCGGCGCATCGGATACGTCCTCCTCCAGCGCGGCAGACGCCGGTGCCTTCCCGGCGCCATCGGTCCATTCCATGCCCCGGCACTTGCGCGCAATCGCCCGCAGGGCGACGGCAGGAGACGATTCAGGAAACGACTTCAACAAGGGCGACATGCGAATGAAGCTTTCCGAGACGCTGTCGTCCCACGGCACCAGCCCCAGGAAATCCAGCCGAATGCCCAGAAACTGGCGGCAGATCTCCTGCAGATTCTGCCCCAAGCTCATGGAATCGTCATGGCTCATATTGATGATCAAACGGGGCGAGAAGGATGCACACAGCGCGCGCAAAATCCCGGCTGACTCCGGATGCTCCGCCTCCAGCAATTGAATCAGCGAATCCACCGTGGGCGCTTTATCCGCCTGCGTCTTATGCAGGCGGATCAGCTCCAGCACTGGGTCGTTCTTCGAAAAGCGATGGGTGATCATGCGAAAAAAAACGTTCTTGAGAAATTCGTAGGCATTCAAGACGGCGGTGGGCTCCGACATGGTCACCACGATGCCGGATTCGGTGATGGAGAAAAAATCCACCACGTTATGGCTGGTCCCCGCCCCCAAATCCAGCAGGACATAGTCGGAAGGCAGTTTGGTGATGGCCTTGAGAATTTTCAGCTTTTGCTGATGGGTCAGATTGGCGATGCCGGGGATAAACCCATTGGAGGAGATCAGGCGCAACCCCGGAATGCCGGTCTCCACGGCATAGTCATCCAGCTTCTTGGAATGCGGCGAGAACAGGTAGTCCCCAATGCCCCGCTCGGTGGTTTTAATCCCAAAGACCGTGTGCAGATTGGCGGCACCCAAATCAAGATCCACCAGTGTGACCCGGTGTTTCATCTCGGCCAGGGCGGTGGCCAGGCCGGCGGTGACAAGACTCTTGCCCACGCCGCCCTTTCCTCCACCAATGGCCAGCAACTTGGCTGATGTTTGCACGCTTGTTTTTACCTTGGTCCGGCCCGCAACACAACCCCATCCCTGCGTTAAGCACGCCGGTTCTCCCCATCTGTCAAGCAGGCCGCATGCCGTGACAAACCAGAAAAAGCAATATTTTTTCGGCCAATTTTCGAGAATAGACGCGATTCTTAACGTTCGCCACATTGACACCCAAGTCTTGTGGGGTATAGTGGTAGTATGAAAGTGAAGACATCTATCACACTGGAAAGAGACCTTGTCACGGCCATTGACGAGCAAGTTGACGCCTATGGCAGTCGTTCCGAGTTTCTGGAAGTGGCGGCACGACGATTTCTTGCTCGTCAAGCGAAAGAAGAACAAGACCAGCGGGACTTGAATCTAATCAACCGGCGGGCCGTCGCACTGAATCGTGAAGCGGAAGACGTGCTCGACTATCAGGTGGTTCTATGAGGCGCGGTGAACTGTACCGAGTCGCTCACCCGTCCGGCGATCCAAAGCGACACAGGGTCTTCGTCGTGGTCAGCCGGCAAGTGGTGATTGACTCGCGCTTCTCCACCGTCATTTGCGCGCCGGTTTATAGCATGCACGATGGGCTCTCGACACAGGTTCCGATCGGAGACGATGAGGGGCTGAAGCATGCCAGCAGTATCCACTGCGATGAACTGGTGAGCCTTCACAAATCAAAGCTGACAGACTTCATTAGCGTGCTTCCCTCGCACAAACGGCGCCTGCTGGACCAAGCGCTCAAGACCGCGCTGGCTTTGGACGAATGAGGATGGCCCACTGCTTTCCACGCATGACGCTTGCCGAAACGCCGGCCAACGTGCCAGCCAGGCTCACTGACGGAAACCACGCAACCACGTTTGAGGCCGCAAATCGCGATCTCACGAATAGGCAAAAAAAATACATCCCCCACCCCTTCTCAACCGCTTGCTGACACGCGCACCTGCCCTCCGAAGCTTCAGCGAAGGAGGTCCTGTCGAGCGATCCCGCGCTTCGCGGGTAAGCGAGTCCTCTGGGGGCGACCTGTGCCGCCGTAGTCCCGATGCTACATCGGGACGAAGGCGCAAGCGCATGAAGCCGGTGTTCGTAGAACGCCGACTTGATGCGCGGCGGGTGTGGGT
>CAZFSE010000031.1:8953-28967 GCA_964521805.1 uncultured Verrucomicrobiota bacterium | reverse complement strand
AATTCACACAGAAAAATTTTGTGTCTTGTGTGCCTCATGTGGCTAATCAAAACCTCTCCCAATGGCTTACTCAGGAGCCACGACAAAAAGCGTAAATTTCGCGAAAAACAGGCCGTTTTTTGTGTTTTTTGACGAAATGTCGCGATTTTAAAGGGTTTTTTGGCTAAAAACAGCCATTTTGACCATATTTTGGCCGTTTTTCGGAGATTGTTGGACGACTAGCCCGCTGTTCGCCCGAGAAAAATTCTCGCCGTTTTTTTACCGTTTTTCGCCGTGCCGAGAATTTCGCGCCCGCTTTTCGCTAGTTTCTAGGTCTGACCCTGCGGCACTTGACCCTGCGGCACTGAGACCCTGCGGCACTGACCCTGCGGCACTCAGACCCTGCGGCACTCAGACCCTGCGGCACTCAACTGCCCGTCAGCGCCGATTTGTCCCGTGCATATGTTCGTTGTGAGCAGAAAGACATCCGCAGCGAATGGATCAAGGCACCATAACAATGCGATTGGGATAGGGACGCCCCTTGCGGGGCGCCACTCCCTGACCACCGCACGTACGGATCGCGTATACGGCGGCTCGACGGGTAAAGTCGGGGCGGCGTCCCAAAGCACCTCCCAAACCGGGCGTTGAGGGCAGGCTCCAGAAAGCACTTTCATCCTAAAGAAGCATCCGCTATGCTATCCGGCTATTGGCAAGATGATACAAAAGAATCTCGTCCAAACAGAATGATAGCGAGAAACTGCTCAATATAATGTTCGATACTGAGAGAGGAGAATCGCCATGCCTACCCAAAGTGTAGAAGAGATAGACCGGAAACTTGAAGAAATCCAGGAGAAGACGATTGACCGAGTCTTCGCCGCGGAGCACGACCTGTGGAATGCTCTTCTTGCGGCAAACAGCGTTACCGTGGCTGTCCTGGCTGTCATCATCGCACTCAAGGGCCAGCAACTCCCAGCCGCCTTGTCTTGCCTTGCCGGCATCGGCATCGCCTTTTCGTTGCTTTGCGTGACCGCACTCCTCGGGTGTTTCCAAACCGATCGGGACCACTTCCTTCAGCAGCTCGCCGACGGGAAGTACCCCCCAAGCTCTGACGCCAAGATGTTTGCCGTCATGTCTGCGGGGATTAAGCAAGCCCTCAAATCGCACAGCACCAGAAAGGTGTTGGAGTTTGTTGCCTTTGTCTTGCAGGCGGTGAACATTGTGCTGATTGTCACGACACTGCTAATGTGAGATTACGAACAAGACGGGTGCACGGGACCCACGTGGGCATGCGGACTAACCCCAGTTGTACCGTGAGCCGCAACGTTATGATTGTATCGGTATGCACGTGCGTGATTAGAGGAATCCCTGGACCTTTAGCTGTAATATTAAATGGATTACATACTATGAAACTGGATCTACGATCTCTTTCTTTCATTTTGAGCTTAGTCATAACTATTAGTGCATCTGTTTTTGCTCAAAGTAGCCAAAATATATATCATTCTGCTGATTTCTACAGAAGAATGCAAAATCAATACCTTAACAAGCCTATCACTGTATATGTATCATCCGTGATGGCTGGAGGAGGTCCGTTATATAATCTAATCGACGGTCATCGCGGTTTTTTGGTATTTACAGATGATGGCGAGAGTAACGGCACTATTGAAGCTGCCGTCCCCTTACATTTAGTCGAATCTTTTGTAAAGAGGTATGGCACCTCCGGCAATTTAACATTGTTCGAGGGTGAATTAATAACCATAACAAGACCGCTAACAGGCATCCTTCTCAAATACAAAAGCGATACACTATACAAGGGAGAGCTGTTGTATATATTGTACTCTGGGGAGCAAGATTCATCGCAGAAACAGGAAGGCTATATACCAACACAAAATGGGAAACTAGTAGTCGATACTGGTTCCTATTATTGGGCACTCCAAGATCAATATTTGAACAAAACTGTGACCGTATATGTTTCACATCTTATTAATCTATGGGACGATAGTCCTATTAGACATGAAGACATTCCTCCTGAGCATGAGTTTCTGATTGCCACAACATACAACGGAAGCGAAGACGGGGGTTCAATACATGTAGCGGTACAAGTACAAAATCTTAGGAAGACTATTAAAAAATATGGCAAAGAGCCAAGACCAAACCCCTCTTATGGTGAAGAAAAGAATGAATCTCGATATAAAACCCTGCCACTCACTGGCACACTTCTTCGTAACAAGCAAGGAAGGCCCTATATACTTTATCTGGAGTAGAGTTGGGCATGTTGCGGGGCACCCAGGGGAGGGGCTACCATGGGGTTCCGGGGACAGAGCATCAGGAAAAGTGCAAAAGGAAAAAGCGACTTGTAAGACAAGAGACCCCTCTGTCAAGCCGCATACACTTTGCAATGAGTGGGGAAGGCTTCTTTTTGGCGAGTTATTGGATACTGAACGGGAGCGTCCGAATGGACAGACAAGGCGCGGCGTAGCCGGTGGCGGAACCTGTCCATGAAGCCCGACTGTGTCAGACTGTTAACTGCATCTTGAGGGAGTATGGAGCAAATCCTTTAATATCAAATAAGCGAACAACCAAGGCTAGCATGGCCCTTATAGAAGAGGAATACTGTGAATATTAACAAAATGACTGCTTATGGAGTCTCAACGAATGACTGGGGATCATACATATCCACCAATGGAAAGCCGGTGGAGCACGTTTTTGTCACATCTGAACATGGACACGACTGGGGCTGCTTTGGCGGAGGCAAGGTCTACCTATCACGTCCAGACTGCCGAGTATTATCTGAAGGATATGGAGACACAGATTGGGCAAATCGATTATACGGTACAGATTTGGTCCTACCAACCGGGATACGGAACAAAATCGACGGGTCTTGTCATTGCGTAGCAAATCGTATTCTCGTATTGGCGGACATTGATGTTTCTCAGGCATATGGCGACACGCTTGTTATGCTCTTTTATGGAAAGTACGGATTTCGACTAGCAGAATACATAGAGCGCATAAAACAAACCGCACAAGAAATCAATAAAGAATCACCGGACAGAATTCATGACGAGATTGTCGAAAAGATTGCCAGCAAATTGTTGTCATACAAATCCGATGAATTATCAATAATACGAGATAAATTTGAGCAGGCGATCGGCTCCGACTTTTCACTATTAAACGATAGACAAAAGAATTCAATTCGAGATATTTATCAGTCACTTCATGAGAATAGACTAGAGAAATATATGACACTTGAAATTTCTGATGGCGGAAATCATGACCAAGAAAAGTATCAAGAAAGCATGATCCCTGTTCTGCATAAACACCTATGCGAGATTCGAGAAGCTCTGGGGGACAACCTGTACTTCCAAATTTTCAAGATGGCTCCAGAAATGGGGACCGAGCTTTTAACTCGATTGATCTAGTGGCCAACAAGACACTCCAGACCCACAATTCTCAGGCCCGCGCTGCTGAGCCTAGAAAGATGAAGGAGGCATATGAATATACAACTTCGCAAGGTACTCGGATATGTGGGGGCGATATGGTTCATCATCCTTTTCGTAGCAGGATTCATGGCCTACTTTGTTACATCGCCTGGGGCTTATGGCCCCTGCGACGGGCTCGGGAGGAATCTCACACAAGCTCCCCTTCTCATGCGAGTTATCTTTATTGGCGCTTCTGGGTTTGTGGGGGGATTTTTCATTGGCTAAAGTTTATTACCATTGCGCAACCACCAGAAGAGAAGAGGCTTCGAATAGATAAACGTCCGGCTCAGTGATGGTATCAAGGCTATGAAGGCAACTGCCCGTCTTTTTTCCGCCCAAGAGCTCTGTTTCCTTGGCTGGAATTTGCAAAGAGTTGTTTGTGATCAATGAAAAATCCCCCCATAAACCCGGAAGGACCTCTTTATTGCTCAAGGAGGGATGTGGGCTGGATGGCTATGGTATATCACCGATATGGTCTTATTCTGGGGTAGCATCGCTGTTGCCGTCAACATAGACAAATGGCTCAATCATTAGGCGTATCGGAACAAGCAACATCTGGGTATACAGATGGAAAGGCATATGGGCTCTCGGGCTCTCGGGACAGCCATTAAAAACTAAATCGTCGAAGACTCGCCAAGATTTAGTGGCAACCTGAAGCGAGCCGGATTACTGCTTTCGGGCCATCTCTGAAAGCCCTCAACTAACCACTCCCCCTTCATTCGTTGCCATCCATTCATCTTCTTACCTCTTCGCTCATGCGATTGATGCTCGCATCTCCCTGTACGCTCATCGAACATCGAGCCCATGGAACAATTGGATTGCAGGCACACTGCCATCTGCTGTATAAATTCCAGCCGTGGCAGGTGAACGCCAGCGCGGCTCCGTTCAACACGTTTTATCCAGCAGGCCGCCGACAATCGCTTCCGCCAAGATCAACCGTGTGGATCGGCGGCCCGCTGGATGAAACGCTATTTGGAGGGAAAATGCCTATGAAAAGTATCACGCTGGCTCTGGGAGCGATCATCGCAGTCTCGACGGCCTATGCCCTCGATGCTTCTAGCCGCGAGGAGCGAAAAAAAGAGGCGATGACTCTTCGAGAAAGAATCACAATTATTGATCAGTTTGTTCCGAATCTCAGCCCGGACCAACGATTGTTTGTGACCAGCGAAAACGCTGAGATTGGTAAGATCGCAGATCAGCAGGTCATGGGTTCTCGCTTATGTGCACTTTACCAGACGAAGGAGATGCAGCTCAGCAAGGTCAAGAGGCTGTGCAGCGAAGGTCTTCGGGCACTTGATGCAGTTTTGCTGGAGCCCGTTTCCGAAGAGGAGGAATTGCTAGGGTGGCTGACCTTCGTGGCCTTGTTTATGGATCCGACCACGCTAAATGATGGGATTTGCATCCTCGAAGACAGAAAGGTTCTTTCGAAAGAGGATATAGAAAAGATGATGCTATTTGGTGATATATGGGGAGGTCACGGCCAGAGACTTGCTCTAGATGCTGAATCAGCTATGAGGGATATCGTGATACCGCTCTACCGTAGCAGGATGAAAGGTCCCAACAAGGGGCCAGAGCCAACGCCGTAAGGTAACATGTAGGGCGCGGCATAGGGGGCAACCCTTGAGTTAAAATTTAGCATATCGTTTCCCCTCTTTCTCCTCTGCCATCCAACCGGTGTTCAAGCTCCTTGATGCATCCTTTCTACTTCTCGGTTGCTCGCCACCCATTATTCCAGCGGCTGCCTGCTGGGTCAAACCGGCATAGCGGCAAAGAAAACGCACCTCGCCTCTCCCATTATCGCAAACAGGATGAATTCTGCAATAGAAGCGAGGGCAGTCAATGAGAAAGTGGTGTTTCGGGAAGCCATCAGGTTAGCGCCGTACGGTGCCACCAAGGGCTGGGGCTTCATGGTCATATCGAGAGGCATAAACGTCCAGAAGTCTCCGAATCATCTTCTGGTAGGCGGTATGATTGCGGGCGGCCTCCCGCTTGAAGAAATCCACGCTTGCGCGACTCAAACCGATGGTCACTTTGACGGTGTCTTCCTCATAAACAAGCTCATGGGGCGGGGGCAGGAAATCCTTGATGACCTTCAAAGCCCCCATCGGTTCATCCGTGTATTTGATTCTGTTGTTCATAGAGTTGCTTTCCTTTCCGCCAATAGCCGGCTCCGATAATGCGGACGGCATCTCCGCGGTACGTGAAGCGTACCGTCAGTATGCCGTCACCGGCACGGCCAATACAGAAGAACCGGTCTTCATCGGTACTGTGGGCCACATCTTCCGCAATAACACGTTGCGGGTCCGAAAAGGCGTAGCGAGCCAGGCGAAATCCCACACCGTGTTTCTCCTGATTCTTCACGTCTTTTTCGGCAGACCACTCAAACCGTGTCATAGGGAGAATCTACCTTCACTTAGGCAAGGGTGCAATATAAATGTATGGGCATTCATCTGTATGCCTGCTTCAACCCTTCGTTCTCGTTTTGGCCACAATAAGCACGCAAGCCACACAGTAAAATTTTGTGTCTTATGTGCCTCTTGTGGCCAATCAAAAGCCATCCCAACGCCCGGTTGCGACGGAGCGCAACCCTCCAAAAACCAGAACGCCCATGGGCTCATCTTCTCCCCCATTCGTTGCTTTTTTTCATTCGTTGCCAAACATTCTGCTCGGCTCTGCTTGTCCACATCCGTGGGACGCTTTGCCATCCGTGGGGTTACTTCTTCCATGCCGCATCATGGCGTATTGAACGCTGTTGTCTCAGGTTCCATGGGCCGAACAGACTTCGGCCCTATGAAGAACAAGTCAGGCCGCCTCGCCCCCTCCTCCTCCATCAGCCCAGACACCGTCGAGGATCTCTGGGGGCGGCAGGAGATGCTTCGACACGCCGGGCGCGCATGCGCCCCGGCGGCTCAGCATGACAGACAGGAATGGGAGCAGGATGCTCCCGCCACCATGGAGACGAACGAGGACGAAAACTCTACTCTTGCCGGAGCGATAGCGAAAGGCAAGCTGGCAAGGCAGCCTTTTGAAGAATGAGTACGAGTAGGATTATGAGTATGAGTAGGGGCAACAGATTGAACGTGTGCCAGCCGGATGGCACCACCCCCATGGCAAAAAAAAGGCGCCGGGAAACCCGGCGCCTTGCTGGTTTTGCTATTTGTTGGGGTTACTTCTCGCCAGGGCGCCATTCTTCTTTGGCCTCGGCGGCGACATTCATGGCGGCGTCGAAGGCGCCGGCCAGATCCACGAGATCCTCGCCGGGGCGGAGCCCTTCGAGCATTTCGTCGCTGACCTGGAAGTCCTCTTCCGGCAGTTGGGCAGCCTTGATGCTCAAGCCAATCCGGCGTTCGACCGGATCAATCTTGATGACGCGGGCTTCCACTTCCTGACCGGGCTGGAGGACATCGCGCACCTTTTGGACGCGGTCTTCGCTGATCTGGCTGATGTGCACCAGGCCATCCACCCCTTCCTCGATTTCCACAAACGCGCCAAAGGAGGCGAGCTTGGTGACCTTGCCCTTGACGAGCTGGCCAATATGGAACCGGGAGGAGATGCTGGTCCACGGATCGTCCTGGGCCTGCTTGAGGCCGAGGCTGATGCGCTGGTTGGTGGAATCCACTTCCAGCACGACGGCTTCGACTTCGTCGCCCTTCTTGAGCACTTCGGACGGATGGTTGACCTTGCGGGTCCAGGACATGTCGGAGACATGAATCATGCCGTCCACACCTTCCTGAAGCTCCACGAAGGCGCCATAGTTGGTGAAGTTGCGCACCTTGCCGCGGACGCGGGCGCCAATGGCATAGGTCTCGGCCACGTGGTCCCACGGATTGGATTCGGTCTGGCGGATGCCCAGCGAGATCTTCTGCTCGTCCTTGTTGACGTTGAGCACGACGGCGTCCACGGTGTCGCCCACGGTGAGCACATCGGAGGCACGGGCCACGCGCTTGGTCCAGGAAATCTCGGAGACGTGCACCAGGCCCTCGACGCCCTCTTCCAGCTGGACAAAGGCGCCGTAGGGAACCAGGTTGACCACCCGCCCGCGAATGCGCGTGCCGATGGGGTACTTGGCTTCGATTTCGTCCCAGGGATTGGGCTGGCGCTGTTTGAGCCCCAGTGAAATGCGTTCCTTCTCGAGGTTGACATCGAGAATGGTGACTTCGATTTCCTGCCCGACCTGGACGACTTCGGAGGGATGGTTGATGCGGCCCCAGCTCATATCGGTGATATGCAGGAGGCCGTCCATGCCGTTGAGGTCCACGAAGGCGCCAAAGTCGGTGATGTTCTTGATGTAGCCGGTACGAACCTGGCCGACCTGGATTTCCGTGAGCAACCGTTTCTTCTGGTCGCGGCGGCGCTCTTCGAGCAATTCGCGGCGGGAGAGGACGATGTTGCGGCGGTCCTTGTTGATCTTGAGGATCTTGAATTCGTAGGTCTGGTTGACCATGTCGTCCAGATTGCGGACGGGGACGACATCAATCTGGGAGCCCGGCAGGAAGGCATCCACGCCGACATCCACAAGCAAGCCGCCCTTGACGCGGCCCTTGACGACGCCCTCGATGAGACTGCCTTCGGTGCAGGTCTCCAGTACGCGGTCCCAGTTGCGCTGTTGTTCAGCGCGCTGTTTGCTGAGGATGACCATGCCGTCGTCGTCTTCCAGATTTTCCAGGAGGACTTCGAGCTGGTCGCCCGGCTTGAGGGCGGAGATATCCTTGAACTCACTGGCCTGGATCAACCCTTCGGATTTGTATCCGATATCCACCAAAACTTCATTTGGGCGGACTTCAAGCACGGTTCCCTTGACGATGGAGCCCTCGGTGAAATGCTTGAGTGTTTCTTCGTACATCGCCGTCATGGCGGCGCGTTCATCGCCCTCGAACTGCTGGGGATTGAGGTCGATCTTCTGCTTCTTCTGTTTTACTTTTTCCATAACTACTAGGTTTGAACCCCGGGCCTTTTTGTTCTGCACCTCTTCGCGGATAAAAGCCCACATAAATCCCGCAAAGGGGCGTACTTAAACACACGGAGAAGCCCCACCGCAAGCCTTAATTACAGGGATTTTCCGGGCTTTCCGGCCACCCCCGCACGAATCACCCGGCGTGTGCCTGGAACAAACTGAAAAAGGCCGTTTACGAAAGCGGCTTCGCATGATACGGTTACGCAAATCGGAGAATGCTACCCATGAGAAATGCGGGCCCCAGGGAACAATGGAAGATTGCGCCGTTATCGGAGGAACCAGCGGCGGTTTTTAGCGCGCAGGACACGCCGGACATCCACCTCAACGGCCCCAGCCTCTGCGCCCTGCCCAGCGGGCGGCTGGTGATCAGCGTGGACCAATATGGCGCGGGCGTGGTGAATCTGCCGGGCAAGAAAGGCAAGAATCCCCATTTCAAGAATTGGTTGCAGGGCCGGCTCTTCACCTCCAACGACCAGGGAAAATCCTGGGAGGGCCGGCACAACTACCCCTTTGCGCATGCACGGCTTTTTCGCGACGCCAACACCCTCTACGTGATGGGCGATGCGGGCTCTGTCCAGATCGCCAAGTCCTCCGATGGCGGCAATACGTGGTCGGCCCCGGAGGATCTGACGGCGAAGCTCGCCGGCGGGGACAGCTTTGTGATGGCACCGACCGCCGTGCTGTTCGCCCAGGACCATCTGTATGTGGCCGCGATGAAGATCATGGACTTCCGCCAAAAAAATGGGTTTGGAAGCGTACATGCGGCGGTGATTCTGCGCGCACCGGCGGGGTCGAATCTGATGAACGCCAAGAAGTGGGACGTCCTGGAGCCGGCGGTGGCGTTCCGCGACCTGCTTCCGGAAGCGGGCCTCGATCATTTCGGCGTTCCCTTTTATCGCGTCCCCCACCCCGACCGCGGCGAAAGCATTGCGCACCGGCGCTGGGCGGAGAAGATGGGCTGGCACGATGCGCATCTGGTGCAGATCAACGATCCCGCGCACTACTGGCATGATCCCAAGGGCCGAAGCTTTCATCTGCTGGCCGTGGCCGATGCCCACCGGAGCAACCTCGCGGTGCTGGCCAAAATCACCGAAGACCCCGAGGGCAAGATGTCGCTGGGCTGGGAAACCACACCCGCCGGCAAGAAGCAGGTCTTCCTGCCCCTGCCCGGCGGCAACATGAAGTTTCATATCCTCTATGATGAGGGGTCAAAGCTCTACTGGCTCGTCAGCAACCAGATGGCGGACAGCATGACACGGGCCGACAAACTGCCCGGCACCCGCGAGGGCCTGCCCTGCGATGAGGACCGCCGCCTGCAACTGCACTTCTCAAAGAACCTGGTGGACTGGTCTTTCGCGGGTCTGATTTACGAGGCCAGACAGCCCGGCGAATTCTGCTATGACCCCTGCATGGCGATTCGCGGCAACGACCTCTGCGTGGCCTGCCTCGCCGGCGAGGCGGCGCCCGGCGCCCAGCATTCCGCCACCCGCATTGTGCTCCACACCATCCCGGATTTTCGCGACCTGGCGTGGTGAGGGGGCGGGGAAGTAAGAAGTGACCAGTGGGAAAGTGACCAGTGAGCAGTGACCAGTGACCAGTGATCGGGGGTCGGTATCGGAGTCGGAAGCGTCTTCCGCTTTACCGGTCCGCGCCCCCCCCCACCCCGTCATGTCGAGCCACTGCGAGCGCTTGCGCCGCAGGGTGTCGAGACATCTCCGACGGAAACGCGAGGCCGGAGATCCCTCGACAAAGCTCGGGATGACGGAGAAGAGGGAGAGCATGGAGAATGGGAAATGACCAGTAATCGGAGAATTTTCCAATGATTGGAAAAAACGAAAAAGAAAGTTCCAAGGATTGGAAAAAAACGGAAAAAAGTTTCCAACCCTTGGAAACTTTTTCCCGAGCCTGCGAGGTGGCGGTGGTGGGGGCGGGTCCCGCGGGCCTGATGGCGGCGATCTCCGCCGCCAGTTCCGGCGCGCGGGTCATTCTCCTTGAGCAACTCGACCGGCCCGGCTTGAAACTGCTGGCCTCCGGCGGGGGGCGTTGCAACCTGACCAACCGGGGCACGGTGGAGGACTTCATGCTCCGTTACGGCCGCCAGGGTCGCTTTGCGCAGGCGGCTCTTTCCGCCCTGCCACCACCAGCGCTCTGCGACTGGATGGAGGCGCGCGGCGTACCCACCTTTAGCCCGGACGGATTTCATGTGTATCCCGCTTCGCAGTCCGCCCCCTCCGTGCTGGAGGCGCTCCTGCGTGAGTGCGACAAGCTGGGCGTCGAGCGGCGGTGGAAAGCTCGTGTTCAGCATTTATCCATTGAAGAAGGGGGTCTCCTTGGCGTGAAAACGGACGCGTCCTTGGAGGCCCACCGCGTCATCCTGGCGTGTGGAGGGCGGGGCTACCCGGCGCTGGGCGGAACGGCCCTGGGCCATGAGCTGGCGCGGCAGGCGGGACATGGCCTGGCCGATCCCCTGCCCGCTCTGGTCCCCTTGCTCACCCAGGAAACGTGGGTGCGCGATTACGCAGGCGCCGCGGGTGCCGGGGCGAGGATCTGGCTGGACATGAAAGGCGCCGGCAAGGCCGGCCGGCGCGGCGATGTGCTTCTGACACATCGCGGCCTTTCCGGGCCGGCGATTTTGAATTTCTCCGGCGAGGTGGCCGAATGGTTGCGCCGCCGTCCAGCGGTGTTGTTGCGGATAGACTGGACGCCGGACATCCCCGCCAGCGAATGGCAACAGCGTTTTGAGCAGTGGCACCGCGAAGCGGGCCGCAAACAACTGCACAGCCTGCTGGACCAGACCCTGCCGGCGGCGCTGGCCAAGGCGGTCTGTTGCGCGGCGAAAACACCCGGCCATACGCAGGCCAATCAGCTCAGCGCGGACCAGCGGGACGCGGTCGTGCAGGCCCTGACCCAGATGCCGCTGACCATCACCGGCACGGAGGGCTTTGAGCACGCCATGGTGACGCGCGGGGGCGTGCCGTTGCGAGAGGTGGACCCCAAGACCTTGGAGAGCCGCCTGCTTCCCGGCCTCTTTTTTGCCGGGGAATTGCTGGATATAGACGGCCCCTGCGGCGGCTATAACCTGCAATGGGCCTTCTCCAGCGGCTGGCTGGCGGGGCGTGTTGCGGCGCGACCATAAAGTATAAACGCCAACGCACGGACACCTCGGCGAGGCGTCCCTATTCATGCAGGGACGAATGAGGGTTGGCTATTTTCAGAACCGGGAGCAAGATGCTCCCTCCACCATAGTGGTGGGAGCTTTCAGCTCCCTTCTGGTGGGCCGGATGCTGACTGGCGCGGCCTTCCATCTCCGGCGGACGTGATTGTTGTGCCCTGTCATTTGTCAGGCAAAGGCCAGGCGGCCCCTGGGTTGCGGCACCGTCCGCCCAAGGTCTTTGGCGGTCTCGACCCACTCCTGAATGATCTGCTCCGCATTCGTCAAGGCTTCCTGGTAGCTATTGCCGTCTGCCATGCAACCGGGCAGTTCGGGCACTTCCGCAACAAAAGCTCTGTCTTCTTCGCTCCAGAAAATAATGATTTCATATTTCGATTCCATATTCAGTCCTCCAATCTCAACTTGTAGCGCAGAATCGCCTCCCGCACTTGCTTCACCTGGTACGGTTTGGCTTTGCCGTCTCTGGGCTGTATGTTCAGGATCTCAAAGACCTACTCGAGCGAGAGCAACTTGAAGAGCCTGTCCCTGTCTGGAATCACCGGATGCGCCGCGAAGTGATTGGCAATGCGTGTTTCGATCTCGTTGCGGCTCATCTGATCCGACTTCGTACTTGCCGCCCATTTTCGTCCAGGATGCATGGTGTCCCACGGTGATCGTTTATTTGCGCGTGTCTTGGCGCTGTCTCCGTGCTTGCCAATGCCGAAGCAAATTTTGATCTCCTTGTTCCATATCGGAAGGAAGAGACGAATCATGAAATCTTCGACCGCAGCCTGCATGCCGGTCTGAATCGGGGCGGCTCGGTAGTGAAAATCCACCAGCGGCAAACTGGCGTTCGCCATGCTCTTGGCGTGCTCCTTGAGGCGCGTGTAGAGCGACTGCCCCTGTTCCTCCACGGTCTCGGCTTGTGGGTTCCTCGGATCTGTCTTGCCTACGTAAATCGGCGTTTCGGCGCGGGAGAGCGGAAGGTAGGCCTTCTCGGTTGTTCCATGGTAGTAGATGGCATAAACTCCTGAGCCATAGAAGGGCGCATCCACCAGCTTGTCGAGTGGGCGTTTTTCCTGATTGGTGAAGCTAAAGGCAAAAAACTTAGCGATGCTATCGGATCGCCCAAGGGTGATTCCAATAGCGCCGAAATGGACAGGTGAGATCTGCTCCCTCACCAGTTGCAACTCTCCGATCAATTGCCCTGCCTCGGCCACAAAACGCCGCGTCATCGCATCGTTCGTCCTGTGTCCCTGCTTGGCGGTCTTGAAAGGACACAAAGACTCCCTGAGACCCTGTATTTGCTTCAGAATACTAGGCAAGGCCAACTCGGCTCCGCTGGCTTTGGGCATGCTATGTTCTCCTGTATGGTAATCGAGCCATGATCTTCTGTCTTCATGCAACCTGCTTCATGATGCTCTGGCCAACGGCAATAGCGAGGTTCACGGGCACGGCATTGCCGATCTGCCGCATGGCCTCCGTCCATGATCCGCTAAACAGATAATCGTCTGGGAAGGTTTGCACGCGGGCACTCTCGCGCACCGTATAGTAGCGACAGGTCCCATCGGGCAAGGCAATCATGTTCTCCCCGCCGGGCACGCCATGGCCGCCGGCTTTCAACGCCTTGGACGGTTCGTCAAGAGGGCTTCCCGTGTGACCGGGATAGGGACGGGCACCGTCTCTGAATTCATGATTCGGCACGGTGTGCCGCTTATCTTTCGGGTCCGGCAATCCGGCTAGTGCGTCGCGCACGGTCCGGCAACGTTGATCCGCCGGCGGGAAAAGAGCGAAGTCGGATGCCAGCCGCTGAACTCGCGGCCACAAGCGCAAGGGCATGGACGGCCGAGCCTTTTTCGCGACCTCGTGTTCATCCCAGTATGAACCGGTAATCCACTGTTCCCAGAGGAGACGGTCAATAGAGTGGGTTGCTTGCGGGAAAGACCACTCCCTGCCAAGGTCAGAACGGAAGCCAACGATGAAAACGCGGTGCCGATGCTGTGGGACTCCATAGTGCGCCGCGTCAAGCAGACGGTAGACAACCTTGTATGACAAGTCCATCTCCTTGCCACCTGTATGGATACGCTCCAGCCGGGATAGATGGGCTTCCCAATTCTCGTCCTTCTTCCTCACGATTAACGGATAGGACAATTGCAGGATGACGTAGTGAAAGTATGTGGAAAAACTCTGGCGAAGCAACCCCTTGACATTCTCAAACAAGAAGCACCGCGGCCGCAGTTCGCGCACGGCCCTGACTGCCTCCGGGAACATGTCGCGCCGGTCCTGATACGCCTGGTGTTTTCCGCCAAGAGAAAAAGGCTGGCAGGGCGGACCACCGGCCACCATATCAACGCATTGCGCTAGCGTCTGGTAAGATATTGCCCGCACGTCCTGGGCAAAAAGCCGCCAGTCTTTTGCCAGCGGATGGCCGAGAGATTCGTTAAGGTGAATCGTTGAACAAGCGTGCTCGTCGCGTTCAATGAGCGCTTCGTGATGCCAGCCGGTCTTCTCAAGACCAAGAGCCAGCCCGCCTGCACCCGTAAAAAGCTCGACAGACTTGAATTGATTCATTTGTCGCTTTCCAAGAACCGCCTGATTCGCTCCGCCAATGCTGGAAGCCGTTTCAGTTGGCACTCCCATACAGTTAAAACATTCCACCCATTACCACGCAACATTTTTCGGACTTCCGCGTCACGCGCTTTGTTTCTCTCCAGTTTTAGCTCCCAAAAAGCAAGATTCGTTCGTGGTTGCCGATACTGGCAACAGCCATGCTGATGCCAGAAGCACCCATGGACAAAGATTACCCTCTTTCGGGGCCGGAAAACAAGATCAGGATTGCCCGGCAAATCCCGAGCATGGAGGCGGTAGCGGTAGCCCATGCCATAAACCAGACGGCGCACAATCATTTCCGGCTTCGTGTCAGCGTTCCGGATGCGGGACATCCGCTCGCTTCGTTCGGCCTTTGTCAATGGATCGTAGTGCGGCATCGTGGGTCTTTTTTTGCGCTCCATCACGGCACTGGCTCGGAGGCCTTTGCGAGGGCCACGACCCAACGGTCGGAGAATTGATCGGGCGACACACCCAGGAAGCGGCACAGCAAGGCCAGGGGGTCTGCGTGCTGAATCTCGCCCCAGTTGGATGGCTCGCGCACGAAGCGGATGTAGTTGAAAAAGCCTGTCCGATACGGCGGGCGCATGAGGAGGTGGACCAACAGCCAGGACTGGCTGTAGGCGACAGAGATGCGGTCGGAGTCCTTTAAGCTCATCAGCCCGGTGGAGTGGCGCACGGCCAGCAATTCCTCGAGGGGGATCAACTTGTCCTCCGCGGCGGCCTTGCGCAGGACGCCCGCCCGCTCGGCATCGAAATCGCCGATATTGGCGGATTCGCAATAGGTGGCCAGGCCCTCAACCAGCCACTCGTTCTCCATCCGCGTCTCCGAATGAACGCCGAGGGTATAGAACAATTGATGGGCGCCTTCGTGGCGGACCGAAGAGAGGGTCTGCTCCTCGGCAAATTGCCCGACCATCTTCGAGGTCCGCGCCCGCCAGGCCTCCAATCCTTCATAGGAGGCATTCCCGGGGGCTTTGGCACGATGTTTTTCGTACTCTTTATCGAGCTGTTCCTGAACGAGGCGGATGCGCTCAGAGGTGGCCTGGTTGTACACGATCAGGCGGTCGAGTTGGGGGCTGTAAAAGCCGGAGCTGTCCGCCATTTGCGGAGCATACGCATTCTGATACGCCCGAAAATCCGTCTCGCTGGAAAAAAACAGCACCTGGATGCCCCGTCCTCCGTCTTCCTTGCGGATGAGGGGGGAAAACGTTTCATGAAACTGCTGGTAGAGCTTCTGCAAAATCCGCACCGTATGCTCCACCCGGAAGAAGGATTCATCCGTCATGATGGTGTAGGGCGGGCGTTTGTAGAAGCGCAACTCCGGATGCGCCATCTGAAAGCGGACATCGCGGCGCGAGATTTCCGGCAGGGCATTCGTCAGCGGCTCCAGCGCGCTGATCCGCCGCCGCTGAACCCACAGCGAGACCACTCCGCTCTCGCCATAGGTCTCGGCAAATTCCACGGCGTCCGGCGTCTCGGAAAGCAGTTGCCCAATCATCACGCGGTCATCATCAAACACCAGCTGGTGCGAAGGCGCCTGCTCGCGGACCCGGTCCATGAGGCGTTGCTGAACCGCCCGCTCCTCCGGCGTCAGGGGCGGCGGGCTTTTTTCCTGGAAGCGCACGTCGTCCTGCACCTCGTGCCAGCGAAAGGTCCGCGCGATGACGCGTCCGGGCTCGGAATTGACGAACTGGTAGAAGCGGGGATCATCCTCGCGGCTCCAGCGATAGAGCAGGATGGCCCAGCCGAACAGCGCCAGCAAGGCCCCCACCCGCAAACACCACCAGATGGACCGCACAATTTTCATAGCATGACGCCGATCCAGCTTGGCACACCGACCAGGGCCGGTGCTCAGCCCACGTCCACCACGCTGGGATCGTAATCGGCGGGCGGCTCATAGCCCTGCAACTTGATGCAGGTGGCGGCCAGCGAGCTGATGCCCAGCCCCACGGCGTGCGCGGACAGCCGCACGTTGGCCGTGCCGGCGGGGTCATACACAAACACCGGGACGGGATTGAGCGAGTGGCTGGTCTTGCTCTTGGGATGCCCCTCGGCATCCAGCACGACCTCGCCGGTCTTCTTGCTGTGCTCGTACATGTCGTCTGCGTTTCCATGATCGGCGGAGACCACCAAAATGCCGCCCGCGGCCTTCACGGCCTGGATGATGCGGCCCAGGCACAGGTCCACCGCCTCAACGGCGATGCGGACCGCCTGGCAGACGCCGGTATGCCCGACCATGTCGCCATTGGCAAAGTTGACGCGAATAAAGCCGTACTTGTTGCGCTTGCGTTCAATGGCGGCCAGCACCTTGTCCGTGATCTCGCCCGCCTTCATCCAGGGGCGGAACTCAAACGGGAGGCGGTCCGAGGGCACCTCGACATAATCCTCGAGCTTCTCATCGAACTTGCCGGAGCGGTTGCCATTGAAGAAGTAGGTCACATGGCCGAACTTCTGCGTCTCGCTGATGGCCAGCTGGCGGACGCCGGTATGGGCCAGGAACTCGCCCATCGTGCGGGTGATGCCCGGAGGCGAAACCAGATAGCGCTTGGGAATCTTCAGGTCGCCGTCATACTGCATCATGCCGGCATACATCACATTCAGGCGCGGGCCGCGGTCAAACTTGTCGAACACCTCATCCTCAAACGCGCGGCTGATTTCGATGGCCCGGTCGCCGCGGAAATTATAAAAAATGACGCTGTCATTTTCCACGATGGGGCCCACGGGCTGGCCGTCACGCGCGATCACGAAGGGCGGCAGATCCTGATCCAGCACGCCCGGATGGGCCGCGCGATGCGCCTCAATGGCCTCGCGCGCGGAAGCGAAGGAAGGCCCTTCGCCCTTCACATGAATCGCCCAGCCGAGCTTGACCATGTCCCAGTCGGCTTCGTAGCGGTCCATCGTGATCTTCATGCGCCCGCCGCCGGAGGCCACGGAGAAGTCCACCGAGCCATCCGCATTGACGTCCTTGAGAAACGCATCCAGGCGGTCCACATAGGTGAGGGCGGAGGTGGGCGGCACATCGCGCCCATCCAGCAGGAGGTGGATCCGGACCTTCTTCAGGCCCGCGGCCTTGGCTTCCTTCAGCATGGCTTCAAGGTGGTTGATGTGGCTATGGACATTGCCATCCGAGAACAGCCCCAGGAAATGCAGGGTGGAATGGTGCTGAAGGCAGTTCTGCACGAGAGCCTTCCAGGTTTCGCCCTCAAAGAGCGCCCGGGATTCAATGGCCTGGTTGACGAGGCTTGCGCCCTGGTCAAAGACCCGCCCGCATCCAATGGCGTTATGCCCAATCTCGCTATTGCCCATGTCCTCATCCGACGGCATCCCGACGGCTTTCCCGTGGGCCTTGAGCTGGCTGGCCACCGCGTGCGTGCGCAACCACTCAATATGGGGCGTGTAGGCCGCATGGACCATGTCCCCTTCCGCATACTTCCCAATGCCCACGCCATCCATGATCACCAAGACCACAGGGCCCTTGGCCCCCTTGAAACCAGCCGACTTTTGCAATGCTTCCACAACCGCCTCCGTTTATTAAGTTGAATGGGTTAATATGCCTCGTGATGGCCCTCTTGGCAAGCAACCAGCCGTTTTCATTTTAGACGAGAGGGGAAAGGCATCCGCACCAGCAGAAGCCGTAAAAACACTAGAGGCGGTGAGCAGAGTCCTTGATGAAATGACTGGCGCGGTCTGGATCGTTCCCGCTCTGGCTGGCGATATTCAGCAAGACACCCACCATGGCGAAGGTAATCACCATGCTGGAGCCTCCGAAGCTGATGAACGGCAGGGGGAGCCCTTTGGTGGGCATGCACCCGGTGACGACCGCGATATTGATGGCCGCCTGGAGGGTGATCATCAGGGTAATGCCAAAGGCCAGCAACTGGCCAAATTTGTCAGGCGCATGAACGCTGATCCAGAACCCACAGACCAGGATGGCGAGGAACAGCAGGACCACGGCCATGGAAGCCGGCAGGCCCAGCTCTTCACCAATGATGGCGAAAATGAAGTCGGTGTGGGCCTCCGGCAGATAAAACATTTTTTGCAGGCCCTCGCCCAACCCGGTTCCCAAGCCGCCGCCGCTGACAAAGGCGAGATTGGCGTTGATCAGCTGAAAGGCCTCGTTTTGGGCGTACCGTTCCGGATCCAGGAAGGCAAACACCCGCCGGGAGCGCACGGCGTTCTGCATGATCAAAAGGACAAAGCCCAGAAATCCGATCACGGAAACCACCAGCAGATAACTGAAACGCGAGCCCCCCACAAACATCAGGGCAAGTCCGACGGTCGCAATGAGCATGGTGGTGCCGAAATCCGGCTCCAAGAAAATCAGGATCAGGAGGACCCCAAGCCCCACCAGGGGAATGATCAAACCCCGCTTAAACTCCTCGGCCCTCCGCTGGACGCGCGCCATCCACCAGGAGAGCATGACGATGGACGCAAACTTGGCCAGCTCCGAAGGCTGGAAGGTTAGCGGTCCCAGCCGAAGCCAGCGACTGCTCCCCTTCACCGTGCTTCCAATGTGGGGAACAAAGCACAACACCAGGAGGACCGCCGTCACCGCCACCAGGGGGAACGTGATGGCCTTCCAAAAACGGTAATTAATGCGCGAGGCCAGCGCGGCGCCCATCGACGCAAGGCCCAGCCAGACCACCTGGCGCACGACAAAATAGTTCGCATTGCCGTAGAGTGTCTGGCCCTGGACCCCGCTGGTGCTGGCCAGCATCACAATGCCGAGGGTGACCAGGATCAAGACGGCGCCAATTAAAATACTGGTGGTTTTCCACATGGGGCCCGCACCTTATGAAAGGGGCCCGGCCTGTTCAGCCGAGCCCCACACAGACCATCTTGACCATCATTACGGAATGGAAGCAGGAATCTTGATCACCTGCTGGGGCTTTAACGGGGTCCCCGGCTCAAGATTATTCAGCTTCATGATTTCTTCTTTCCGAACGATGAAGATCTTTGCGATATCCTCCAGCGTGTCCCCCTCCTGAACCCTGTAATCAATGGGCTGGTTCTGCGCGTTGAGAGCGGGGAACGCTGTATCAGACGCCGCAGGCTCCTCTGTCACAACGGCCGGGGCGGCTGGAGCAGGCTCCACAGGCGAGAGAGGAGGCTCCACGGGCGAGGGAGGAGGCACCGGCAAGACGGGCGCGGCTTCGGGCTTGGATTCCGCCTTCTTGGAGGAAGCGCCTTCTTTTTTGCCGCCTGGAATGACCAGTTTCTGGCCCACTAGAATCTTGTCGCTCTTGAGTTGGTTGCTTTCACGCAAGGCGGCGATCGTGGTGTTGTGCTTTGCCGCAATCCGGCTCAAGCTGTCACCCCCCTGCACCACATACGTGGACCCCGCGCCGATCACTTCCTTGGCAGGCTTGGCCGACGCGGGCTTGGCCGGCTCCTTGGCAGGGGCAGAAGGCTTCACCGCCGCGGGAGCCTGTGGCACCGAGGCATAATCCGGCAGATATAACTTCTGGCCGATCCGGATTTGATTCTCGTTCTTGATCTTGTTGAGCTCAATGATCTCACGCTTGCTGACGCCCAGGCGGGAGGCAATCTTCGACAGCGAATCGCCCGGCCGAACTTCATACATCTTGGCCGAGGAGGGCTCCAGCATGGAGGGGGCATGCTCCACCGGCACCGGAGGCTGAAAAACCGGCTTCGGCTGGGACATGATCTCCTGACGGGGCGGCATGACGGGCGCGGGAGGCGGCTCCACCCTCGTGGGGCCTCGGGTTCCGCACCCCTGCATGACCACAATGGAACTGACCGCCACCACATGCAAACCCACCACAATGCCAATTAGTACCGGGGCCTTCATTGAACTTCTCCTTTCCATCCGCGAACTCCTGT
>CAZFSE010000031.1:0-8853 GCA_964521805.1 uncultured Verrucomicrobiota bacterium | reverse complement strand
CAAAATCATTCTCCTTGACAAGGCCCCCGGCAATGACGCGGACACGGCCGGGCGTCATGCGCAAGGCCGCGGAAAGGGCGGAGAGGTTGGTCGCCTTGGAATCGTTGATAAACGTGACGCCCCGCAAAGTCCGCACCACCTGCATGCGGTGCGGAAGCGGCACGAACGATTGGGCGGCCTTTTCCGCGCAGGCGGCGGCCACGCCGCAGGCCTCCAGCGCGCCGGCAACCGCGGCGCCCGCCACGCCCAGGATTTCGTTGTCGAAGCGGGTGCCCTCCAGGCGCAACACCACATCGCGCCCCCGCAGGATCCGCCCCTTTTCATAGCGATAATCACAGGCCCCGTCCGCTCCGAAGGAACGCCATGTGCCCTCTCCGCCGGACAGGGTGCGGAGATCCTCCAGCCATTCCAGTGGCGCCAGACACACCCCTCCCGGCCCGACCTGCTGAAAGAGCCGGGCCTTCAATTCCCTGTAGCGTTGCAGGGTGCCATGCCGGTCCAGATGGTTGGGCAGGATGTTGAGCAAAATCCCCACGTCAGGACGGAAATCCACGGCGGTTTCGAGCTGGAAGGAACTGACCTCCAGCACCAGCCAGTCCTGCTCGGGGTGTTCGAGCACCAACCGGGACACGGGGAGCCCGTAATTCCCGGCCGCCTGCGCGCGCAAGCCGGCCGCCTGCAGGGATTCCGCCAGCCATTTAACCGCCGTGCTTTTCCCATTCGAACCCGTCAGCGCCAGCACGCGGGTGGAGGGGCGGCGGCGGCTCCAGCCAAACTCCAGCTCCGAGACAACCCGCGAGCCTCGGCGGCGGGCCTCAACCACCCACGGCGATGTTTCCGGAATGCCCGGACTGACGATGCAGAGATCCGCCGTCTCTTCCGGCAAGGCGGCCGCCCCCAGCACAACGCGCGCCCCGCGCCGGCGGAGGACCTCCGCCCGCAGGCGCAGGGCCTCCGTATCGCCGCGGTCCAGAAGAACCGGCTTGATCTGTTCGTTCAGCAGGAGTTCGACGGCGGCCTCGCCGCTGTCGCCCAGGCCAAGAACCAGCGCTGTTTGTTGAAGGCTCATCGCAGTTTCAGGGTGGCCACACCCAGCAAGGCGCTGATGATGGAGAGGATCCAGAAGCGTGTGACAATCAGGGTTTCGACCACTTCCACATCCCGCCCTTCGCGCTCCGCGCGCTCCTTTTCCACCAGCTCAAAATGATGATGCAACGGCGAGCACTTGAAAATGCGGCGGCCGCCCGTGAGCTTGAAATACGTCACTTGCAGGAGCACGCTGAGGGCTTCCGCCACGAACACCCCTCCGACCAACAGCAGGATCAGCTCCTGGTTGATCAGCACCGCGACCATGGAAATGGCGCCGCCCAAGGCCAGCGAGCCGGTATCGCCCATGAACACACGGGCAGGATGGCAGTTGTACCACAAGAATCCAAGCCCCGCTCCCAACAGCGCCCCGCAAAACACCGCCAACTCCCCTGTCCCCGGAATGAAGGGCACCTGAAGATACTTGGCCAGCCCCACATGGCCGGCCACATAGGCCATGACGCAATAAGCCAGCGCCACGGAGTTACTGCATCCGATCGCCAGCCCATCCAGCCCATCGGTCAGATTCACGGCATTGGTGGAGCCGACCACCACCAGGAGCAGGAAAGCGAACGTCGCCAGAAGGCCCATGTTCTGAATGAGAGGCTCCTTCAAAAACGGCACCATCAACTCCCGGCACTGATGGCGCGTGGCCGGCCAGATCAGCAGGACGGCATACACCAGCACCACCCAGCCCGCCTGAAACGCCAGCTTCCGGCGCGCGCTGAGGCCCTTGGTGTTTTTCTTGGTCACCTTGAGGTAGTCATCCGCAAACCCAATGCCGCCCATGTACACCAGCGTCGCCAGCGCAATCCAGACGAATCCACTGCTGGAGCGGGCCCAGAGGATGGAGGACAGCGCGACCGACAGAATAATCAGCAGGCCGCCCATGGTGGGGGTGCCCTCTTTTTTGCCATGAAAGATGACCAGCGGCATGGCTTCGTCCATGCGAAACGGCTGGCCCGCCTTGAGCCGGCGCAGGAGGCGGATCATCCAGGGTCCCAGTATAAGACTGATGAGAAAGGCCGTGGCGGCGGCCGCCAGCGTCCGGAAGGTGATGTAACGGAACACCCGCAATGGAGAAAACCACTCGGTCAGCAAATGTAAATAATACAGCATTGTTTCTCCGCTTTTCTTCCATCCCTTCCGAACCTGGCGGGCTCCGCGCTACGCCTGGGCCGGCAGGGCCCAGGAGACCTGGGAAAGGGCCAGGCCCGCCTTCTGCTCCTCTTTTCTGGCGGACAGGGAGCGCACGCTCTGGGTGCGCAACTCCACCGCCTTCTCCACCCGTTCAATCAGCTTTCCCAAATCGCCCAGCGCCTTTTCATACCGGGCGGCAAAGTTTTCCACCGCGGCACCAGAAAGGCCTGCCTCGCAAGCGCCCTGAAGATGCGAAAGGACGGCGCGCACCTCGCTCCGGCACCGGTACAGGGACTTCAAGCAGGCGGAGGTATATTCCACGTAGGGCTGGTCCGTCAAATGCGCGCACACCGACTCCGCGGCCTTGACCGTTTGATTTCTGAGCCAGCGGTGGCTGGCTCCATATTCACGGCTGGCCCGCTCCACCTCATCCGCCAGACCGCGAAACGTCTGATAAACCGGCAAATCCTCGACTCTCTCAATGATCTCCGCCAGCATGGGCCGCCTCCTTCTGTTGTGTACCGTGTTGGACCGCACCCTTGATTTCCATCTGCTTTTGCAACGCCGTCAAAACCTCTTCGAGCCGTTCACCCCGCGACGCCTTCAGGAGGAGCGCATCCCCCGGGCACAGCAAGCCCGCCAGCTTTTCGCCGGCCTCGGCGGCCCCGGCGCAGTGGAACAGCGGGCGTCCGTCAAAATCGCCGGCCCCCTCGGCAATCCACCGGCCCAGCGCACCCACCGCCACCAACCCGGCCCAGGGGCCTTTGGCCGCCTCGCGCCCCAGCGCCACGTGTTCCTCGCGCTCGCTGGAACCCAGCTCCCGCATGCCGCCCAGCGCCAGCCACCGGCCTCCGGTGGCCGGCATTTCCGCGAACGTTTTCATCGCGGCCCGCATGCTGATGGGATTGGCATTGTAGGCGTCGTTGATGACCTCCCTGCCCGCCACGGAAACCCGGCTCCAGCGCATGGGCGGAGGCGTGTACCGGGCCAGCGCCCGGGCGATGTTTTCCCAGGCAACACCGCAGGCACGCCCCACCGCCAGCGCCAGCAGGGCATTCTGAATGACATGGCGCCCCGGGAGCGAAACCGTGATCCGCGCCCGTTCGCCGCTTTCGCGCTCCAGCACGGAAAAGCGCCCGTCCGCGGACGATTCCACCGTGCCCTGATAATCCGCGGGCCCTTCCAGCGAGGTGCTGATCAGCCGCTCCGGCGCCGCCGCCTTCAGCAGGCCAAACCATTCGCTGTCGCGGCAGGCCACGGCCACCCCGCCGGGGGGCAGGGCGCGAAAGACCTCGGCCTTTTCCTCCGCAATGCCGCGCACCGAGCTGAAAAATTCAATATGCACCGGGCCGATGGTGGTGATGATGCCCCAGGAGGGCTGAATCAGCTTGCACAGCGGCGCCAGCTCGCCGGGATGGTTCATCCCGACTTCAAAAACCCCATAGACATCCTCCGGCTCAAGGGCCAACAGGCTCAGCGGAAGGCCAATATCGTTGTTCCAGTTGCCCCGGGTGCGGGCGGTGGGGGCCATGGTGGCCAGCACATCGGCGGTCATCTCCTTGACGGTGGTCTTGCCCACACTGCCGGTCAAGGCCATGAGGCATGTCCGCAGGTTTTGCCGGTGGCCGCGAGCCATGTCCTGAAGGGCGCGCCGCGCATCTTCCACCACCAGCAGGGGCGCCAAATCCCTGGCGGAATCCGCAAAAGCGGATTCCACCACGGCGGCGGAGGCACCGGCGGAAAGGGCCGCCCGCACATGGTCATGCCCGTCATGATTCGGCCCGCGCATGGCCAGGAACACCTGGCCCGGCGCCAGGGTGCGGCTGTCCATGGAGACGCCCCGCAGGGCTTGCCGGGGCCGCCCGCACCATTCTCCGCGAGTCCAAACCGCCAGATCATCTACTCGGTATTCAGGCATACGGCCATCATCCAGTCAGGACGCCACCAAGGGATGCACCATCAGCTCGCGCACCGCCTCGCTGTAGCAGGAAGGACAATATCCATGTGAATAATTGGGGTGGCGCACAGCCGCCGCATCCTTTTCCACCACCCAGTGTTCACCCGCCTGCAAGCGGTGGCAGATGCAACACTTCACCGTAACAGAAGCTCCCGCATTTCCACGCAAAGCTCTTTCCCCATGCATCATTTTCACGCTCATTGCACACCTCCATCGCCCCGGGGGGCGCTTGTTCCATATTCTTCATTCCGCAAGCACTCCCGGACCACCTCCCGGTCATCAAAGGGCGCCACGGTATTCGCAAACTCCTGGTAATTTTCATGGCCCTTCCCGGCAATCAGCACCGTATCCCCCTCGCCGGCCATGGCCAGCGCGCGCGCAATCGCCTTGCGCCGGTCAATTTCCATGACAAAGGTCTCCGAGAATCCAAATCCCGAGGCGACCTGCACCACAATCTCCACCGGATCTTCATTGCGGGGATTGTCGCTGGTGATGATGGAAAAATCCGCCAGGCGTGCGGCCACCGCGCCCATCAGCGGGCGCTTGGCCCGGTCCCGGCGCCCTCCGCACCCAAACACCACAATCAGGCGGCGGGCCGTGATTTCGCGGAGGGTCTGCAGGACATGGGCCAGCGCATCATCCGTATGCGCATAATCCACAAAAACCAACAGACCCTTGCGGTTAAGAATCTGCTCCAGACGCCCCGGCACCGGCTTCATGGCGGCCAGCACCTCCGCGCAATCTTTCCAGGGCACGCCCAAGGCGCCACAGGCGGACGCGGCCGCAAGCGCGTTGCTGATATTGAAGCGGCCCAGAAGGTTCAGATGAAACCGCTCGCTCCCCCAGGGGCTGTCCGCGATGAAGTCAGAGCCCCCGGCCGAGCAGTGGATGTCGCGGGCGCGGACCTGGGCCTCCATCTCCAGGCCGAAGGCCAGCACCTCCGCCTTCAGGCCCGGCAGGACGGCCAGCCGCGCGCCCCACTCGGTATCCGCATTGATGACCGCCGTGGCGGACTTGGCGCCGAGCCCGAGGGAACGAAAGAGCAGGGCCTTGGCCTCAAAATAGGACTCCATCGTCTGATGATAATCCAGGTGGTCGCGCGTCAGGTTGGTAAATACGCCAACGTCATACTCAATCCCCAGCACGCGCTGTTGCACCAATCCGTGTGACGAGACTTCCATGACCGCGCCACGACTCCCGGCGTGGACCATCTGGTCCAGCATGGCCGCCAGATCCAGGCTTTCAGGCGTCGTGCGGGTGGCCGGGATGCATCGCTCGCCCATCTGGTACTGGATGGTCCCGATCAAGCCGGGCGCAAGGCCGGCGGCCGTCAAGAGATCGCGCACCATGAAGGAAACCGTCGTCTTCCCGTTGGTCCCGGTGATTCCCACCATCTTCAGGGCGGCGGAGGGATCGCCATAAAACGCATGCGCCATCCGGGCCATCGCTTCCCGGGCCGAGCGCACACACACCTGCGTCACATCCCGGTACCCGGGCCGCTCCGCCTCCGAGACCACGGCCACCGCACCCCGCTTGACGGCGTCATCCAGGAACTCGCCGCCATCCCGGTTTTCACCGGGCAGGGCAAAAAACAGAAACCCCGGACGGACCTGCCGGGAATCATATGCCAATCCCGAGAGCTGGACATGGCGGGAGCCTTTGACGGAAAGCGGCTCCAACCCCTTGAGCAAGGCGTCCAGCTTGGTTCCCTTGATGGTGGCGGCATCGGTCATCACAGATTCTCCAGGGGGATTTCGTCCGAGGGCGGAGCATCCTCCAGGGACAGCACCGGTGAGGCATCGGTGGAAGGGATGTCCAAATACCGCACCACCTGCGAGGCAATCTCGCGAAAAATGGGCGCAGAGACCACGCCGCCCGTGTGCAGGGGTTGGGGCTCATCCACCACCACAATAATTCCGATTTCCGGATGATCCGCGGGAATGAACCCCACAAAGGAGGCCACATTGCGCTCGTCCGAATAGCGCCCGCCTTCCGGTTTTTGCGCCGTGCCGGTCTTTCCGCCCACCCAGTATCCTTCCACCGCCGCCCGCGTGCCCGTGCCCCCTTTTTCCGTCACCCGCGCCAGCAACCTCTGCATCTCACGGGCGGTCTCTTCCCGGATCGGCCGAGCGAGCACCTCCGGCGCATAAGACACCACGGTCCGCCCCTGCGGGTCCACCACCTTTTGGACAATCATCGGGCGCATCAAAAAGCCGCCATTGGCAATGGTGCACATCATGTTGAGAATCTGCAGGGAAGTCACGGCCACTTCGTGGCCCATCGCAATGCGCGATATGCTCAGGGAGGTCCACTTCGACCGGGGGCGCAAAATCCCCCCCTCCTCGCCGGGCAAATCAATGCCCAAAGGCTTTCCAATGCCAAAGGCCCGCAAATACTTCTCCAGCCTCGCCTCGCCCAGCGTCAGGGCCACCTTGGCGGTCCCGATATTGCTGGACTTCTTGATAATGTCCGCCACGCTCAGCCGTCCATACGGATGATAGTCGCGCAAGGGCCGGCCCTGAAAAAACCAGTGCCCATTTTCGCAATCAAAGATCTGATCCGGATGCACCGTGCCCTCGTTGAGCGCGGCGGCAATGACCGCCATCTTAAACGTGGAGCCGGGCTCATACACATACCCAATGGCGCGATTGAGCATGTGGTCCTGTGCAGTGGACCCGTATTGGTTTAGATCGTACGCCGGCCGCATGGCCATGGCCAGGATTTCACCGGTTTTCACCCGTTGGACAATGGCCCAGGCACCGCGGGCGGAGTGCTCCACCATGGCCGCATCCAGGGCTTTCTCGACGATGTACTGGATGTTCTGGTCCACCGTCAGATAAACATCCGAACCCTCCTGGGGATTGATCTCCAGACTGCGGCGCGTATACAGTTCGCGCCGATGCCCGTCCTTCTCGCTGATCCTCAAGCCCGGCCGGCCCCGCAAAAAATCATTCAACTGCTGTTCAATGCCCGCCCCGCCCACGCCCTCCACATTGGAAAAGCCCACCACATGGCACAGCATGTCCTGATGGGGATAATTCCGGGCGGATGAATCGCGAAGGAAGACGCCCTTCATCTGCATGCGTTGAATCTGGCCGGCCGTGTCCTCGGGCACATACTTCTGCACACACTCGTACCGCCGGTTGGGCCGGTTGATCCGGGCAAACACCATCGCGGGATCCAACTGCAGGACGCGCGCCAACTGCGCGCCAATGAACTGCAGGTGCCCATTCTTCAGAATGGTCTGCGGGTCCACGCAGACATCCTTGACGGGCAGGTCCAAGGCCAGGATGTTTCCATGGGTGTCGAGGATGCGCCCACGGCCTACAAGAATTTCCTGCTCCACCTTGCGGTTGCGCTCGATGCGCTCGCGCATCCGGTCATTGGGGCCCAAATGCAGATGCGAAAGGCGGACTCCCAGGCCCGCCCAAACCAGCACCACGATCAACAAAACGGCCCGCACGCGGCCTGTATGGCTCTGCTCCGTCATTGTTCATGCTCACATCAATCATTCACCATCACAAGATTGCGCCGGGCGGGCTCCTGCCGCACGGCCATTTTCTGGCTGTCCGGCGAGGGTTGCAGGCGCAGGCGCACAATCTGGCTCTCCTGCGGCCAGCCCATGGACAGCCTGTGCTGTTTCATCAACGCCTCAAGGTTCCGGGGCGCCTTCATGCTCGTCAGCTTGAATTCCTCGTTCTTCACCCGCTTGCGCAACTCAGCCTTCTCCTCCTCCAGCTTCTTGATGCGCATGCCCGCCGCCTCGCACTGGCTGTAGAGCCAGAGATAACTGATCGCCACCACCGAAAGAACCACCAACACCGCCGCCAGCGGCGCCGGAAAACTGAAGCTCCGGCCCTCTTTTTTACGGTTTTTTCTTCTTCGCATCATGCCAGTTTCTCCACCGCTCGCAGTTTGGCCGAGCGGGCTCTCGGGTTCTCCGCACATTCCTCCAACGACGCCACCCGCGGCTTCCGGGTCACCGCGCGAAACCGGGGTTCCTCTCCGACCCACCGGCTCCCCCCCGCCTCCAGCGATTCCTCCCGTCCCACGTGCTTCGCAAAAGCCTGCTTCACCAGGCGGTCCTCCAGGCTGTGGAAGGAAATCACCACCACCCGCCCGCCGGCCTTGACCATCTGCAGGGCCGCGTTCAGCCCCCGCTCCAGGCTCTCCAGCTCCTGGTTCACCGCCATGCGAAGGGCCTGGAACGTGCGTGTGGCCGGATGCGTGCGCCCCCGCCGCCCGCCGGCCGCCTTCTCCACCACCGCCGCCAGCTCATGGGTGCGCGTGAAGGGGCGAACCGCCCGCTCCGCCACGATCGCCCGTGCAATCCGGCGGGAGGCCCGATCCTCCCCCAGGGTGTAAATCACGTCCGCCAGCTCCGCCTCACCCGCCTGGTTGACCCAATCGGCGGCCGTTCGCGGAAGGGAGACATCCATCCGCATGTCCAGCGGGCCATCCTGCATGAAGCTGAAGCCCCGCTCCGCCGCATCCAACTGGTCCGAACTCATTCCCAAATCCATCAGAATGCCATCCACCTGGGCAATTCCCCTGTTGTGTGCAATGGCCATCATATCCGCATAGTCTCCATGCTCCACCTGGCAACGCTCACCGAACGGGGCCAGCCGCTGCCGGCATCGCTCCACCGCCGAGGCATCGCGATCCAGCCC
>CAZFSE010000030.1:2757-29238 GCA_964521805.1 uncultured Verrucomicrobiota bacterium | reverse complement strand
TGGCTCATGAATGCCGCCCTGGCCGTTTTTTTGATGATTCCAAAGAGAATGCGGAAAAAAGCCCTGAATCCCTCTTGATTTATCCTTGTATATTGGGAGGTAGCCTCCCAATATACAGCAATATGAATATTGAGAGACAGCTCAAGCCGAAGGTGGAAGAGTACGTTGGATTCTTCCCGGTCACAGCCATTTTGGGGCCACGACAATGCGGAAAAACGACGCTGGCCAAGGCGTGTCTTGAAGCAATGCCTTCAGCAAGTTATCTCGATCTTGAGCGGCCTTCTGATCTGGCAAAACTGGCTGATCCGGAAGCTTTTCTGCGAGGGAACCGCGGGCACTTGGTCTGTTTGGATGAAATACAGCGCTTGCCCAGCCTTTTTCCTGTGTTGCGCAGTTTGTGTGATGAAACTGGCGCACCGGGGCAGTTCTTGGTCTTGGGATCAGCGTCTCCTTCGCTGTTGCGGCAGACGTCTGAAACGCTGGCAGGACGGATTGGCTATTTGGAGCTTTTGCCGTTTGTCGAAGCGGAAGTGGGTGCTATGCATCAAAACAAGCTGTGGTTGCGGGGAGGATTCCCACCCGGCTTTCTTGCGCCATCGGACGTGCTGAGCCGGGCATGGCTGGATAGTTTTATACAGACGTTTCTGGAGAAAGATATTCCACAGCTTGGAATACGAGTGCCTGCCATGACTCTGAGGCAATTCTGGGAAATGTGCGCGCATTTGCATGGCGATCTGTGGAATCACTCAAAGGTCGCTTCGGCGTTGGGGGTCTCTGGGAAGACGGTTATGCACTATCTTGATATCTTGGAGAAAGCATTTATGGTGCGCAGGCTTTGTCCTTACGCCGCCAATGTGAAGAAGCGCTTGGTAAAAAGCCCCCGCATCTATTTGCGTTCGACCGGATTGCTTCATCGTCTTCTTCGCATTGATGCCATGGACGAACTGGCCGGGCATCCTGTTCGAGGAACATCTTGGGAAGGATACGTGATTGAACAGGTGGCCGCCGCTGTACCTGGCGCAGAATTGTCTTTTTACCGGACCGCCATCGGCGCCGAGATTGATCTGCTTGTCCGGAAAGGACAGCATCTGACGGCCATTGAAATCAAGGCGGCCTCGGCGCCAAAGATGGAACGTGGATTTTGGACAGCGCTTGAAGATGTTCGTCCAGATCAAGCCTGGGTGGCCGCACCCATTTCTGCTCCGTTCCCATTAAGCCCTTCTGTCACGGCCGCCCCGGTTGATTGGATTTGCAAGGTCTTGCGAGGCTTGTGATTCTTGCTTGTGTGTAGTAACTCCGTTTCATGCCGTGCGCGAATATTCCTGAAAGACAAGGGTGCCTTGAAGCTCGGTGCCGTTTTGTTGCAGGGTCCAGGTGGCGGAAAAACGTTCCAGCTCGAGGGTGATATATTCCATGTTCCCCAGATCGCAGGGATGGGGGTGTGGCCAGGGGGCGTGAAACTCAAGGGCGCGCGGTGCGCCGTTCGGGACGGCCCGCACGCGCAGGAAGGGCGCTCCCGCCACGGCCAGGCGCTCAAAGAGTCCGGCCAGCAGGCCTTCCAGCGCCGCCTCAGGAATGGCCACCGGCAGAGGGCTCGGTTCTCCCTCCAGTTCGATGGGCATACCCCGCCAAGGCGCGTGAAACGCCATCTGGGAGACAAGCGCCTGAAGGAAATCCTCCGGGGCATCGGGGAAGCTGAGGACATCCAGTGCGTGCGCCGGCTTGACGTGAAGCAGGTTGGAGATGACTTGCCGCGCGTCGGTGGTGGTGCCGTTCTCCATGGGCTCCAGGCCATACACTGCTTGCGACAGGGTGCACAAAAGATAGGCGATGCGCCGCAGGAGGCGGGCCTCCATCACCGGTTGCAGGCGCTGTTCGTTGAACAGCGCCTGGAGGCGTCCCATGACTTGAAGGCCTTTCAGTGGAATCAGGGTTTCCAATTGGTTCGACAGGAAGGCTTGAGCGAATTGCTGAAAGCCGGCCAGAAGGTTTTCGATGCGGTCCACATCCAGCAGGGCCAGCAACTTTTTGGACGCCTCGTTTTCCTCCAGTGTTTCCAGGGCGCTGGCCAACTTGAACAGCCGGCCCGCGGCGATGGTCAGCAGAACTTCCGTCTCCTGGAGGAGGGCGATGGCGTAGCGCTTCAGAAAGCGGGCGCGGGGGCTGTCCATGGGCATGATGCCGCCCAGTTTCCGGACCTGCTTTTCGAGCGTGTCCAGAAGCGGAAGCGCCTCCTGCGCCGGCAGGGCGCTCCCATGGCCGGAATAGCAGGTGTGAAGGCCACCCGCTCGAATCAGTGCCCGGACGAAGCGCACGGAGGTTTCGAGAGCAGTACGGTCCCAGCCCGCGGCCCCGGCGATGCCGGGGTTCGCCGCAAAGAGCAGGTCGCCTAAAAATAGAGCCGGCCCCACCTGAATGATGAGGCTGTCAGGACTGTGCCCCGGCAGGTGATAGAGGCAGATGGGGGTGCGCCCGGCGCCCATCCAGATGCGCTGGCACAGCGCGTGTTCATCGTCCGCCAGCCGCTCTTGTTTTACGACGGATCGCGAGCCCTCCCAGGGGCTGGGGGATGACTCCTGAAACAGCACCCAGTCCACCGTGGTCTTGAAGGCATCCTCGTTATACAAGTAGCTGATGGTCGCAAATCGGTCGCCACGGGACAAGGCCTCCGCGCCGGCCGGGTGTGCCGCAACGATCATGGCCTTGCCCAGCTTTTCGCGAAGCCATTCCAAGCCCCGGCTGTGATCCCGGTGGCAGTGCGTCAACAGCACAAGCAGAGGGCGCTGTGTGTTGCGCCACTCGGCGGTGATGCGCTCCGCGAGGAGCAGGGCCTGGCTTTCCTCGCCGCCTGGATCAATTGCCAGCAGAAATTCGTCCGTCGCCACCAGGTAGGTGTTGGAGCAAAAAGCGCTGGGTTTCGGTTCGATGGCCTGGACGCGAAGGCCGGGATGCTCTGGAAAAGAGTGTTCGATCAGCGGAGGAATCATGCGCGCTCCAGCCGCAAAAACGCATCGAATCCGGAGAGTTCAAGAATGCGGCGCACGGTGCTGGTGGGCTGGCGGATCACCAGCTCCCGTTGCTGGGTCTTGAGCGTTTTTGCGGCGCTCAGGAGAAGGCGCAAACCGGCGCTGGAGAGATACTCCAGGCGTGCGCAGTCCAGCACCACGGGGCCGGCGGTGGAGGAGAGGTGCGAGGAGATCGCGGCCTCGGCTTCGCCCGCGCTGTTGCTGTCCAGCCGCCCGGCAAGGCTCAAGCCGTCGTTGCTGGCGTTTATCTGGAAGCTTGGGTTCATGATTCTGCATCCTTTCCGGGCTCATCCTATGCCGCCGTGCCCCTTGAAGCCAGCCCATTTTGCCCGCCTTCAAAAAGTTTCCAAGGGTTGGAAAAAATCCAATAAAAAGTTCCAAGGGTTGGAAACTTTTTTTCGTTTTTTTCCAACCCTTGGAACTTTTTCATTCCGGCCACGTCGAGACTTCAAGGCGGAGGAATTGGAAGGAGGCGCTGGACGCCTCACTGGTGTGGATGTTGAGCGGCGGGGTGGCAGGAATGCCATTCTCGAGTGGCTGGAAACCGTGGTTCAGGTTGGTGGAGGCTTGGAGGGCATACACACGGCCCGTGGCGCTTAGCCACTGGAAGACGGCTCCATCCTCGCGGGGCAGGCGCTGGGGCTGGAGCATGAAATAGGAAAGTCCGTTGGTGGGGTGGGTGCCGGCCACCCATTCCTCCCAGTTGCTCATGTGGTCGGTGTCCGGATCCTGCGTGTCGGCGGTGCCGTCGGTGGGCAGATTGTATTCAACCAGCCATTCGAGGGGAATGCCGTTGTATTCCAAAGCGCCCAGATCCACGACCGCGCGAAGGATGCGCGGGTTGCCGGCAATGTCCGTGGTGTTGGTCATCCAACTTTGATTCTCTCCCGTGTTGATGCAGGGCGAGGCGGGCTGGAGCCGGAGGTCGTTCTCCGCACGGTTCATGAACAGCGGCTCGGCGTCCATGTTTCCGACTCCCGGCGGCTGGGGCAGGGTACAGCTGTAGGAAATTTGCGCGGAGTCCCAGTTGTCGAGCACCACGCCGTTGAGGGTGTTGTAATAGGCGATGCAGTTTTTCAGCTCGCCTTCAGAAATGCCGCCACCCGCGGTGCTGGCCATGTTCTCGTACAAGGTGCAGTTGATCAGTGCGTCCCCGCTGGCTCCGCCTCCATAGGCCGCGGAATTGCTGTAGAGCACGCAGTTATACAAGGTGCTTAGGCTGGATCCGCCGCCGCGCTCCTCGGCCAGGTTGTTGTAAAAGATGCACCGGACGGCCTCGCTGTTGGCGACGCCTCCGCCGTACACGGCGGTGTTGCCGTAGAGCTGGCAATCGTACAGCGCGGCATCAAAAGCGCCTCCGCCAAATTCTGCCGCGTTGCCGGTGAGCTGGCAGTTTCTCAGGGTGCCACCCGCGGTGCCGCCGCCGTATTCCCCGGAGTTGCCTGTGAGGACGCAGTTGGAGATCAGCGCGCCGCGTCCGGCGCACCAGGCACCGCCCACGGACAACCCGTTCGTCAAGGTGAAACCGCTCAAGACGCTGCCTTCCGTGAGGTAGGCCGGACGCACGCCTTCCGCGCCGACGATGAACGTCACCTCCGGTCCATTCACGCTCTGGAGGGTGACCGGACGGACCAACGCCGCGCGGTTGGTGATGCTCTCAGACACGGCCTGCCCGCCGCTGTCATAGACGCCATTGGAGACCCAGATGGTGTCGTCTTGCAGGGAGGCATCCAGAGCGCTCTGGATATTCGACGCGGCGCTGGCCCAGTTCGTGTAGGGCGGGGTGGCGCCCGCGTTTCCCTGGACCACATACCGGAAGACCGGCAGGACCCCAATACCGCTGAACTTCAACTCGAAAGGAGAAACCGCGTTGCTGGCAGTGTGGTGAATGAGCAGTTGCGCTTCGTAGGTGTGAGCGGTGAGCGCTTGAAAGACCACAGTGAAGGGAAGGGACGCACCCGGATCGAGCTGGGCGGGGAAACCAAAGACAGAAAAGGCATTGGTGCCCGTGCCGGCCAGGGACCAGCTTGTGAATTCAACCGTTGTGTTGCCCGGATTGGTCACGGAGAAGACATGCGAAAGGCCCTGCCCCTGGCTGGCCACAAAAAGAGTACCCACCTCCGGGCGGGGGTCTTCTCCGTGGGTGATGCTCTCGAAATTGGTCCCGAGGACGACGAGCAGGGGCTGGGGCAGGGGGGGCGGCTCAAATTCGTACGCGCCCATATCCACAATGCCGTCCAGAATCCGCGCATGGCCATCCAGATCGCTGGCACCGGTCATCCAGCCTTGGTTGGTGCCGGCGTTGATGCACGGCGACCCGCTGTGCAGGCGGTAGTTGCCTGGCCCCAGAAACAGAGGGTCTTCGGACAGGTTCCCCTCGCCGTCTGGCAGGGGGGTGGTGCAACTGAAGGAGAAGAGGGCGTTCGTCCAGTTGTTGGTAGTGCCGCCGGTCAAGGTGTTGAAATAGACCACGGAATTTTGGAGCGAACCGCTGTACACGCCTCCGCCTTCCGTGCCTGCGCGATTGCCGGTCACGGTGCAATTGCTGATGGCACTTTCGCTGGCGCCACCGCCCGTGTTCGCCGTGTTGCCTTCCAGCAGGCAACTGTACAGCACGCTGTCATGGACTCCGCCGCCAGCCTCCACGGCCGTATTGGAAAAGACCTGGCTGTTCCACACTTCACTCCCACTGAGTCCTCCGCCGTAGTCGGCGGTGTTGCCGAAAATTCGGCAGTGGCGCAACAGGCTGTCATAAGCGCCTCCGCCCGTGTCCGCCGTATTGTGATGCAGATCGCAGTGCGTCAGGGTGCCGCCACGCGCGCCTCCGCCCAGCTCGGTGGAATTGTTAAAGAGAAAGCAGTTGGATATCACGGCGCTCACGTCTTCGCACCAAGCGCCACCCGCATTCAAGCCCTCGGTCAGAGAAAAACCGCTCAAGCGCGCGCCAGCCCCCAGCGCTACACAACGAACCCCGCCTTCTCCCAGAATGACCGTCAGTTCCGGGCCATTGAGGCTTTGCACCGTGATGCCACTGCCAATGACAACCCGGTTGGTCTGTTCGTCGCTGGATAGATGCTCCCCGGCATCATACACCTCGTCCGCCACCCAGACCACACTGCCCGAGATGGCCACATTGATGGCCGACTGGATATCCGGCGCGGCGGTGTCCCAACTGCTGAACGGGGCTTCCGCGCCGGGATTGTCCTTGACCACAAAATGCTCGGCCGCGCCTGCCATCATGTGGGGCCACCACATCCCCAGCACCGCCAACAGAATGCATCCCTCTTGAGTGCGCGCTCTTTTTGCCATGAAGATCCTTGTGTATAAGTCCTGTTCCCCGCCCAAATTACCCCCCTTTTCTTCTGCTGTAAACGACGCGCGTCCTCCCGGAAATCTAGCGTTTAAACTTACGATCGTAAGTTTAAACGCTAGATTTTATTATGCGACGTTGCGGGGGCGGGGGGCATTCTGCAGGGCTTAACCGGATGGGAGGATGCGGGTAAGTTAAACGGCAGAAGTTGGATGTGTTAGCCAGGCCGCCCCTGCGGAAGAAATTCTGATGGAGGGGCCTGTTGTTTTTTTGTTGTCCTTTGCGGGAGGTTGTATACATGGCGAACCACTTGGTTGAACGCGCTTGTTCGTTGGCGTTCTTGCTTTCCTGTTGCATGGCCAGCCATGCGGCCCCTGCGCCCCAGCCGGCGCTGGATGAAAGCGTCAATATCTTCGTGGCAGACACGGTGGATCAGGACTGGTCGGAACAGGGACCGGCACGTGCCGTTTCCGCCCTCGTGGCGGCGGGCCAGGAGGCTCCGAGTATTCATCAGATTCAGCGCGAGGAATTTGGACGCCTCTCTTTCACGCGGGAATCGGATTTTGATGCCTTGTGGGGCCGCGCGGCGGACGGACCTCCGCCAGCGTTCACTTCGACGGGTCCCTTGCAGAAGCGCGTGGTGGGCTGGCATCCTTACTGGATGGGCACGACTTACACCCGTTACAATTATTCGGCTCTTTCCACCATCGCCTTTTTTTCCTACGAGGTGAACCCGGCCAGCGGCTCCTACCTGACCTTGCGGGGCTGGGATACCACGCCGCTGGTTGCGTGGGCGCAGTCCAACAACGTCAAGGCCGTGCTGACCGCAACGTGCTTCGGGCTGGCGGACAACCGGACCCTGCTCACCAATGCCGCCAGTTGCCAGAATCTGATCAATACGCTGGTTTCGGTGGTGTCCAATCGGGGCGGCCATGGGGTCAACATTGACTTTGAAGGCATTTCGGACAGCAGTCTCAAGGCCCCATTGACTTCGTTCCTGAGCAATCTGGCGGTTCGCTTTCACCGGGATTTGCCCGGCTCGGAAGTTTCGATCGCCCTGCCGGCGGTGGACTGGAGCGGGGTTTTCGATGTCGGCGCGTACAACCAGTTTTTGGATTACTGCGTCATCATGGGCTACGATTACCACTGGAAGGGCGGCCCCCGCGCAGGCCCGGTGGCGCCGCTCTCCGCCAGCGCCACGTGGGGCGCGTATTGCGTGGAGAAATCGGTGGATGATTATCTGGCCAAGGGCATCTCAGCCTCGAAACTTTTATTGGGGAATCCCTACTATGGCTATGACTGGCCCACGACCAACTACGCGATTCCCAGCGGCACCCGCGGCGCGGGATCGGCGGTGTTGTATCCCAATGCCCTGGCCAATGCGGCCACGTACGGCCGCCAGTGGAATGAGGCCGGCGGGGTGCCGTATTATTTTTACACCAACTCCGGCGCGCGGCAGTGCTGGTATGAGGATGCGGCCAGCCTGGGCATGAAGTATGATTTGGTCAATGCCAAGGGCATTGGCGGCGTGGGCATTTGGGCGCTGGGATACGACGACTATCAGACCAACCTGTGGAACCTGCTGGTGGACAAGTTTTCCGGAGCGCCCGCGGACTGGAGGAGCCCATCCAGCGGGACCAGTGTTGGACTCTACGGCGCAGGGGGACGAACGGGCCTGAGTGTGGTGGTGGGCGCCAATGGAACCATTCTGACGTCGGATGATGGAGATACCTGGCAGGCGCGCACCAGTGGAACATCGGATTTGTTGCTGAATGCGGATGCGTCAGGGCCTCTGATGGTGGCCGTGGGGGTGACCGGGCGGTTGTTGACCTCTCCGGATGGGATCACTTGGACGCTGAGAGCGTCCACTACCACCAACAATTTACGCGGCATCGCCTGGGGCAGTGGCGCGTATGTGGCGGTGGGGAATAGCGGGACGATCCTGCGGTCCACCGATGGAATCACCTGGGCCGAGCAAACCTCCGGCACGTCCATCACTTTGCAGGGGGTTTGCTATGGCAACGGACAGTTTGTGGCGGTCGGAGAGAGCGGCTTGCTCTTGACCTCGCCGGACGGGATCGCATGGACCTCCCGGACCTCTGGAACAGCGAGCTGGTTGCTGGATGTGGTCTATGGGGGCGGGCAATACGCGGCTGTGGGACAGGGTGGCGTCATTCTCCGCTCCGCCAATGGAGCGTCTTGGACTTCCAGCACATCCGGCGTGAGCACTTGGCTCTGGCGGGTATCGCATGGGGATGGGCGGTTCGTGGTGGTGGGCGATGGCGGGTTGATTCTGGCTTCGACCAATGCTTCTGCCTGGAGCCCCGAAACCTCCGGCACCACGAATGTCCTGCGTGGCTTGGCCTATCAGGGCGGTTTGTTCACGGCCGCCGGCCTGAATGGCACCTTGCGGGTCCGTGGTGAAGGTCTGCCTTCGGTTTCCATCACCACCTCGCCGGGGTCGGTGCCGAATTCAACGGCCAGCTTGAGCCTCTCCGGCACCGCAAACACCAGGGCTTCCGGCCATCTGCGCTGGGTCAACAGCCTCGGTGGCGCGGGCTCCATCCCCGTGGCGGCAAACTGGTCCTTCACGGCTCCGCTGGTGGTGGGCACCAATGTCATTACCGTGACGGCCAGCAATGCCTCCGGCCAGGCGGCCTCGGCGTCGGTATCCATTCAGCGCGAGCCAGCGGGCGAGACACCTTCCGGCCAGGCGTCCACCTCGGCCGCCCAGCCGGGCGGCGCGCTGGACAACATTGTGGTGTATTGCAGTGCCGGGCATGGTTTCACGGGCGATGGCGGCTCCTGGATTACCGGGCGGGGATTGACCTATGGCATGGTGGAAGACATGGGCAATCTGGACCAGCTTGCGATGTTTGCCGACTATTGCTTCCGAGCGGGGGCCACGGTGGTGCCGTACCGTCCCATCGGCTTCCAGCCGAACGAAGTGGTTCTGGATAATACCAGCCCCGGGGTCAGCTTTGGCGGGACGTGGAGCGACAGCACCTCGGCCATCTTTTATGGAGCGCCCGGAGCGGTTCCCTATCGCTTTGCTTACATCAACACGACGAGCGCAACCTCTTGGGCGATCTATCGTCCCACCATTCCGGTCTCCGGCTTCTATCCCGTGTATGCGTGGACCCGCAGTGGCTCGGATCGTGTCCGCCAGTTGTACCGCGTGTATCATTCGGGCGGCGTGACGGATCTGCGGGTGAATCATCGCCGGGTGGGCTTGGGCTGGGTCTGGCTTGGGACGTATTACTTCAATGCCGGGACCGAAGGCAGTGTGAATATTTCCAATCATGCGCCCGGCGAAAATCCGGCCTCTGATGTGGTGATTGCGGATGCCATCCGTTTTGGAAATGGGATGGGCGACATCAATCGCGGCAGTGGGGTCTCGAGCTTTGAGCGGGAGCTGGAAGCTTCGCGCTACTGGGTTCAAAACATGGCGGGCCAGGGAATGTCCGCCACGCTCTATGACTTGAGCGGGTACAACGACAACAGCGACAATGTAGGCGCGCCTGCCCGCATGGCCGCGGAGATGAATCGCGCGGAGGATGGTACGATTTGGGACCGCATTTATCTCGGGTTCCATTCCAACGCCGATGGCGGTGCCGGAACAGCCCGCGGTGCCATGGGCCTTTATGACAACCGGGGCACAACGCTCAAGCAAAACCGGCAGAAGGATTTTGGACAACTCATCGCCCGCGAGGTCAATCAGGACATGGAATGGGCGGACAGCGGCGTTCTGGTGGCGGAGGACTGGGTCAATAATTCCGCCGACCTCTACGGGTCCGCGTATGGTGAATTATATGGCACGATGAACGACGAGATGAACTCCACCATCATTGAGGTGGCCTTCCATAATAATGAGGAGGATGCAAAATTTCTCAAGAGCCCTGTGGCCCGCAGGCTCATGGCCATGTCCTCCTACCAGGCCATCGTCAAGCATCTGGCCACCAACAATCCCGTGGTTCCCCTGGTGCTGTTGCCTGAGCCGCCCACGTCGGTGCGCGCGGTGAACTCGGGCCTGGGCCGCGTGACGCTTTCGTGGACGGCGCCGGTGACCAATGCCGCGTGCGGCGGCGCGGCCACGGGATATGTCGTCTATCGCTCCACCAACGGCTATGGGTTTGGCCAGCCGGTGGCGGTGGGTGGCGGAGCCTCCACCGTGACGCTGACCAATCAAACCGCGGGTGCCGTGCTGTATTTCCATGTGGCGGCCACCAACCGGGGCGGGGAATCTCTGCCCTCGAAGGTGGTGGGCGTGAGGGTGTCGCCCAGTGGGCGGGCTTCGCAGTTGGTGGTGAATGGCTTTGAGCGAAATGACCGCTCGCAAACCCCGAACCGCTTCTTCGCCAACAATCTCAATGGGCAGGTCGCCATGGTGCGTCCGCGCCAGATCAATTCCTTTGATTATGTCATTCAGCACGGGCAGGCGCTGGCCGCCGCCGGACGATATTTTGATTCTTGCGACAACGATGCCGTTTCCGGCGGGCAGGTTGCGCTGGCCTCGTATCATGCCGCCTATTGGATTCTGGGTGAGGAATCCACGGCCAATGAGACTTTCAGTTCCGCGGAGCAAACCTTGATGAAGAATTTTCTCGATGCCGGGGGCAATCTGTTTGTGTCTGGCGCGGAGCTGGCGTGGGACCTCGATGCGCAGGGCACTGCCGCCGACCGGGCATTTCTCACGAATTATCTCCGGGTGGCCTATGCCACCGATTCCGCCGGGACATACCAGGCCATTGGAAAGAGCGGCACGATTTTCAATGGGCTGGGGGTGTTCTCGTTCGATGATGGAACAGGCCCCACGTACAATGTGGGAACGGCTGATACACTGGCCTTGCGGGGCAACCCTTCCTCCGTGGCGGCGCTGGTGTATGGCAGTTCTTCCGCCGGCTCGGTCATCGCCGGGGCGCAGTTCAGCAATGCGTGGCGGACGGTGGTGCTGGGGCTTCCGTTTGAGACCATTCTGTCCGAAAGTGCGCGCAACACGATCATGACCCGTGTGGTGGGCTTCTTCGGAAATGCCCCGCAGGATGCGCCGGTGCTGAGCATTACCAGCGCCGATCAAAGCCTGCCGTCCGGGACAGCCAGCTTTGCGGTGCAGGGCACGAATAACGCCGCGCTTACCGGTATGTTGACCTGGAACAATGGGCTGACAGGTGGGAACGGCACACATCCTTCCTCCGCTTCCTGGACCGTTCAGGTTCCGGTGGCCGCCGGCACCAATGTGATCACTGTCAGCGGCATGAATTTTCTGGGCACCCAAACCGCCATGGACACCGTGCGCGTGGTGGTGGCGTCCGCCAGTTCGGGTGGGACTGGCGTGACCAACCTCTTCCAGGACAACTTTGAGAGCGGAACGCTGGGGGGCTGGGTTTCGGACGTGCCGGGCGCTTGGGCGGTCAGTTCTTCTTTGCCCATTTCCGGCGGCTTCTCGCTGAAGCATGACTTGGCTGGAGTTGCCTCCACCAACGCCATCACGATCCAGCCGGTCTATGACGTGACGCTGGGGAAAACCATCTGGCGTTTCATCCTGCGCAATGGAAACTTCGATCCCTCCAGCAACAACCGTTTCCATGTCTTTCTGATGGCGGATGGTGTTCAGCTCAAGGGCGGCGCGGTCAATGGGTATGCGGTGGGGGTCAATCTGACCGGCACCGATGATCTTCTTAAGCTCTGGCGGGTGAATGCCGGCGCGGCGCCCTCCGTGGTGGTGGCTTCCACGCTGGATTGGAATGCCAACATGACCGTGGCCATTGAGGTGTCGCGCACGGCTGGAGGGCTCTGGGAAGTGAAGTACAGCACGGCCGGAACCTTTGCCGGAATGGTGTCTGCCGGAACAGGGTTGGATGCCCTGTACACCAACAGTTCCGTGTTTGGCCTGGTATTTCAATGCACCAGTTCGGTGGCCGGAGCCTTGAGAATGGACGAGGTGCAGATTCTTCAGGAATGGTATCCGGACATCACGGTCTTTGAAGAGGCCCTTTCCGTGCCTAATTCGCAGACCACCTGCTCCATCTCGGGGCGCTGTCTCCATGCGTCTGGCAGTATTGTCTGGACCAACCTGACCGGGAAGACGGGCGGACAAATCTCTGTGGCAAGCCCCTGGGCACTTGTGGTCACGGGCCTGGCGGTGGGCGAGAATCAGATCCGGGTCTTTGCCTCCAATGCGGAGGGGATCCGGGCCACGGGGGTCGTGGTGATTGCGCGTAGTCCATTCGCCCTGGGCAATGCCTGGCATCATCCTTCTGCGATGATACCCGGCGTGGGTGCCATGCGCAGTCCGGCCACACCTTCGCCGGGCCAGGCGGTGTTTGTCTACAGCGCAAGCCAGAGCGGAGGAGCCGGTAATGCCGCACAGCAGACGGGCGGGACGCTCTATTATCGCAAGGTGGGCGCCGGTTCGTGGAGCACGGCCCTCCTGTCCTGGCATTCGGACTTTGGAAGCAACACCTGCTGGCGCGCGGTGATTCCTGCCGGAACCTATGCGTCGCTGGATGTGGTGCAATACTGTTTTGAATTGACCTATTCCGACCGCGCCAGCACGTATGTGGCATTGACCGCGGGTGGCGTTCCTTCGGAGGCGGTGGCCGCCCTGGCCACGGCCCAGTCGCGCCCCTTTACGCTGGTGTATGCCGATGAAATCATGACACCCGTTATGTTCCATGAAGACTTTGAAGCGGGCCACTTGAATCAATGGACTCTGAGCACGGCAGGTGCCTGGACCAATACCGCCGTCTCGCCCGTTTCCGAAACCCGCTCGCTCAAGCACAACATCAGCGGCCTGGCTGGAACTGATGCGATCTGCGCCCAGCCGGTGTACAGCGTGGCCTCCGGCAAGACCCTCTGGCGGTTCATTCTGCGCAACGGGAATTTCGATCCCTCCACCGGCAATCGCTTCCATGTGTACCTGATGGCGGACCACACGAATTTGTCCAGCACGGCGGTTAATGGGTATGCCGTGGGCGTGAACCTGACGGGGTCGGACGATTTGCTCAAGCTCTGGCGTGTGACGGGCGGGAAGGCCGCCGCTACGGTACTGTCCTCTCCGCTGGATTGGAACGCGGGCATGACGGTGGCCGTCGAGGTGTCTCGCGATGTGGACGGACGCTGGGAATTGAAGTACAGCGCGAGCGGAGATTTCGACAGCCTGCTCAGCGCGGGGCAGTCCACCGATGCCACCTATATCAACACCACCGCCTTTGGGCTGGTGTTTGTGTACACCTCCTCCAACGCGGGCAAGCTGTATTGGGACGACATCCGCATTTCGCACGAGCTGTTTCCGAAGGTGGAGATTGAGGGCGGGAATCGCGGTGTGGCCAATGCCGTAACCTCGCTGGCGCTCAGTGGTACCTGCGCCAATGTGAACGGACTCCTCTCGTGGACCAATCTGGCGGGCAGTTCGGGCACGGCGCCGGTGGCGGCGAACTGGACGCTGAATGTCACCGGTCTTCAGGTTGGCGATAATGTCATCCGGGTGACGGCAACAAACGCCACCGGCACCCGGGCGACCGGGACGGTGACGATTGCGCGTTCTTCGTATGTGCTGGGCAATGCCTGGCATGTGCCTTCCCTGCAGGTGCCGGGCGGGACGGATACCATGCGTTCGCCCGGCGGTTTGCCTTCACCCTCCAGGGCGGTATCCATTTACGTGGCCAGCCAGGCCGGTGGCTCAGGAAATGCAGGTGCCTTGACCGGCGGGCAGTTGTTCCATCGTGTGCAGGGCGGTGCCTGGAGTTCCGAGGCGTTGGCGCATCACACAGCCGCGGGCACCAATGTGTACTGGAAGGGTTCGATTCCCGGCGGTGTCTACACCTTGATGGATGGAGTTGAATATTACCTGGAGCTGACGTATTCCGACCGCGATGCCACGTATGTGTCGCTCAACAGCAGTGGACAACCCTCGGAGGCCAGTGGGTCTGAAGACACCGCGCGCGCACGTCCGTTCACCTTCACCTACGCGGATGAAAGCGCCGCGCCGGTGATTCTGGACGAAGACTTTGAAGATGGAGACCTGGTGGGCTGGATTCCGGATGCTCCCGGCGCCTGGGTGAACAGTGCGGTGACGCCGATCAATGGCGCGTACTCGCTGAAGCACAACCTTTCGGGTGTTGCCACGTCCAGCTACCTGTACGCCCGCCCCACCTACAGCCTGGATTCCGCCCGTACCACCTGGCGTTTCATTCTGCGCAATGGGAACTTCGATCCCTCCAGCGGCAATCGTTTCCATGTCTATCTGATGTCGGACCGGGAAGATCTGCGTGGCGCTGTCAATGGGTATGCGGTGGGCGTGAATCTTACCGGCACCGACGATCTGCTGAAGCTCTGGCGGGTGACCGGCGGCTCCGTGGCCTCCACGGTTGTGGCGTCCACCCTGGATTGGAACGCCAACATGACCGTGGCGGTCGAGGTGACGCGCGACGCCGACGGTGGCTGGGAGTTGCGCTATGGCCTTACCAATGATTTCAACACGCTGGTTTCTGCCGGGACGGGAACGGATGCCACGCATACCGAGACCGGCGTCTTTGGATTGTATTACCTTTGCACGCTGTCGTATGCCGGACTGCTGAGATGGGATGACATCAAGATCTCTCAGGTGACCGTTCCTTCGTTGACCATCGTGGGCGTGCCGTATCGCGTGGGCAATGCCGTTACCTCCTGCAGTGTCAGCGGGACCAGCGCGGGCGCGGTGGGTCATGTCTCCTGGACAAATCTGACCGGCGCTGGTTCGGGCCGCAGTCCTGTTGCGGAGCATTGGGCCACTACGGTGACCGGGCTTCAAGTGGGCGATAATCTTGTTCGTATCGCGGTCACCAATGTCGCCGGTGGGCTCACCACGGCGGAGGTCACCATCAACCGCAATCCCTATGTCAGTGAAGCCATTCTGGCGGAGAACTTCGAGGATGGCGACCTGGCCGGGTGGATCATGGACACGCCCGACGCTTGGGCCAACAGCACGGTGACCCCTATCCATGGAGCCCGTTCGCTCAAGCATAATGTCGCCGGTGTGGTGACCACCAACTATATCTATGCGCAACCATCCTACAGCGTGGCAGGCACACAAACCATCTGGCGCTTTGTCCTCAAGAACGGGAGCTTTGATCCATCCGGAAGCAGTCGCTTTCATGTGTACCTGATGGCGGATAGCGGCAACTTCCGCGGGCCTGTGAATGGCTATGCCGTGGGGGTGAATCTGACCGGCACGGATGATCTGCTCAAACTCTGGCGCGTGACCGGCGGCGCTGTGGACGCGACGGTGGTGGCGTCCACGCTGGATTGGAATGCCAACATGACCAATGCCATCGAGGTGATTCGCCAGGCCAATGGACAATGGGAATTGCGCTATCATACCGGCGGTGTTTTCACGAATATGACGTCAGCAGGGATGGGAACCGATACGACGTATACTGACACAACGGCATTTGGCCTGTATTTCCAATGCGCGGCTTCCTATGCCGGCAGGCTCTTTTGGGATTCGATTCTGATCTATCGCGGCGAGTCGGAATGGAATGGCTTCCACAGCCTTGTGGCGGATGTCGAGCCGGACGCGGAACAGGGCATGTTTTCGATTACGGCCCTGCCGATGGAAATGACGAGTGACTCCCGCACCCTCGTCTGGCAAAGCCGGGAAGGGCGAATCTATTCCATCTATGCGTCAACGAACTTGATGGATGGATTTGTGAAGGTGCAGGGATCTGTTGAGGCCACACCGCCGCTCAATGCGTTGTGCCTGCCCGCCTTGGAGGCCCCTTTGGTGGTGTTCCAGATTCGAGAGGAATGAACAGCCCCTGCTACGAGGCGCACGGGCTCTCAAACACCGGGGTCTGCATGCCTGGGTTGGAGTGGATATCCGCCACCAGCAGGGCGTTGAGTGCCTGTTGAATGGGGCCGGGCTGTCCTTGGCTGACGGGTTGTCCGTCGAATTCCGTCACGGCGGTGACATCGGGCGTGGTGCCAAAGACGAGAATCTCCGCGGCCTCTTCGAGTTGCGCGCGGGCCATATCGCCCGTGCGGATGCCCGCCAGCGCGCCTTTCTGGACCAGCTGTTTTGCCAGCTCCAGGGCGCGTAGCATGGTGGTGCCTGCCAGGATGTGGGCGGGCTTGGGAACGCACAGCCACCCGTCGCGCGCCACCAGGCCAATATTCTCCGTGGCGCCTTCGGCCAGATAACCGGCTTCATCAAAACAGGCGACAAAATCAACGCCGGCATCCGCCGCCTCTTTTTTCATCAGCACGTTGGGCAGGTAATTGACGCTTTTGATGTTGGAGAACGGGGCGTTGCGGGCGGGGATGGAGCTGGTCTTGACCTTCGCGCCGCCGGGGTGCTGTTCCATGAAGGGCGGCTTGAGTTCGTAGGCCGCGATGTAGAGCGCGGAGTGGGGACAGTCATACGGGCTGATGCCCAGACTCCCTGGTCCGCGCGAGACAAACAACCGCACCAGGCAGTCCTGATGCCCGCCGGCGCGCACGGTCTGAAGGATGGCGTGGACCAGCTCGTTCCGGCTCATGGGGAGGGCCAGCGCGATTTGACGCGCGGAACCCAGAAGCCGGTCGAGATGGGCCGCCAGATTATACAGGCTTCCCTGCACACATTTGAAGGTCTCGAAAACACCGTCGCCCCGGTGTGCCATGTGGTCATCCAGCGGAATCAGCATCAGAGCCGGATCCATGACAATGCCTCCGAACAGGCTGGAGTACATCGCATAGTACACGGCGGGTGCGGACTTCCGCCACGCCGTGCCCCAGCGCGCAAAATCCTCCGGCTTCAAGATGGGAATTTCATTCATACGTTCTGGAGGAAGTCTTACGGATTCCATGTGGATTTGTACATGAAATACGCTTCGCGCAGGTTGCGTTCAAAGGGGCTGTTTTGTCCGCTTCCCTGGCCCGCGATGCCGAACCATTCCTCGTGGACTTTTCCGTCGGGGGTGGGGCCATCCCATTGGGAATGGGTGGCCTGCGTGCTGGGGCTGTCGCCGGATTTCCACCATTCATCCAGATACTCGAAGATGACGCCCCCAATGGAGTTGCCCGCCAGTTCGCCGCCGGCCTGGTTGAGGATGATGTCGCTCAACGCGCCACGGTGGTACGCGGCTTGCGAAGCCTCGTCTGGTCCGGTGCCTTCGGCGTAGGCATCGCATCCGTATTCCAAGAGAAGGACGGGCCGGTCGAACGTTGCCCGAGCCTCCCGCCAGAGCCCGCCAAAGCCATGACTCCCCATGTAGGCGTTGATGCCGAAGATGTCAATTTCCGGCGCGTGTTGGCTGTAGACTTTGGCCATGCCGGCGCCCAGATTGCCGATGGCCACCGGATGGTGGGGGTCCAGCTCATGGATCATTTGGGCGACTTCGTTCAGGAACTGCGCGTACTCGCGCTGTTTCTTGGAGGCGTTGGTGCGGGTGGCGTTGACACCGCTGTGATCGGCATTCATGTTGTTTTCATTGCCCAACAGCCACATCAGCAGGAACGGCTCATCCTTCAGGTCCATGACTTTCTGACGGACGACCTCTTTCATTTTAGCCCGCTGTTCGGCATTCCCGTAATCCGTGCCTTTTTCCCACGATGCGCCGGAGCCAACCGTGTACGCGCCAAGGAAGTCGCCCGCAATGATGCGAATGCCATAGGTTTCGTAAAGATCCCGCAGGAGGGGCTTGTTGACCATGGAGGGGTCGTAGGAGGTGCCGGCGGTCGGGACAAAAAACCGGATGGCGTTGCATCCCATATCCTTCAGCAGTTGGAAATCGCCGATGGCCGGTTCGTCTGGGTCTTGGAGACCGTTGCCATTTGTATCCACCCAGGCGTCGTACGCGGCATCGCTTTTCCCGTTTCCATTTTTATCCGTGAACATCCATCGGTGGCCAAAGGAGGAATCGTTGTTGGGGCCATAGCCGATTTCCGTGGGCCCATAGGTGACGCCCCGCACCATGAAGGGCTGTCCCTCCACGCGCAGTTGCCAGTGTCCATTGGAGAATTTCACGGCGTGAACCTGGCCGGTGCCCCGCTGTTCCACCACAGGGAGCTGACTTAAATCCGGCAAAGCGGCCACCCGGTCCTCGTAGCTTCGCCGCACGAATCTTCCGGGATTCACCGTGATGATGTCGTTGTCCAGATCGGTGTCGTTGCCGTTCTGAATTTGTATGTCAGCTCCTTCCAGCCAGATTCCGAGGGAGGGATAGGCTTGGCACAGCCGCTCGATGCTGGCGAGAGAAACGGGGGCCACATACCAGACAAAGGAGCCGTCCTTGGCCCAGGCGGCCGATCGGGGAAAGTTTACCACAACGGAATAATGCGCCTTGATGGCTTGTGAGATCAGCCCTGCCTTTTCGAGGGCGGTGGCCGTGAAATAGGCCTTTACGCCCGGTTCCTCACGAGCCTGGGCCCAAACGTAAAAAGAGGCTTCCGGGTCGGCCAATCCCAAAGCGTCCCAATGAGAGACATCCAGTTTGCCTTTTCTTTGAAGCCGCTCATAGCCGGGCTCATCCAGGACTCCGTCCTCGTTGGGATGAATGCCGGACCCAACTGCTTTGGAGAGGCCGTCAGCATCAGTGATCTCGTAACGATAGCCGTCGGTGCTCACGCCATGGAACGTGCCGTACTGGGTGTAATCCACCGGCTCCTCCTGCCCGGGATGGGCCAGCGTGAAGGACGGCTTGGGAAGCCCCGCACCTTTCATCCATTCCCGCAATAAGGGGTCCGGAACTTTTTTAGGGACGGGCTCGGTGCGAGGAGCCGTGATTTCCACCGAGGGGGCCTCCACCAGCTGGGGCGTTGACGGGGGCGGCTCTATGGGATGCAAAACGCAAGAGCTGAAGAATGTGCAAAGGAGGGTGATGGGCAGAAGGGCAACGAGTAACTTTTTCATGACAGTCCTTTTTTCATGGGGGCTTGCGCCTTTCATACCCCGCGCCGTCCGGTAAATTTAGTCAGAAATGGATTTCGGGGTGTCGGTTTTCTTGCGGCGGCGGTTGCGAAGGGCTTGAATGACATCCGTAAACTCAGGCGTGCGGGTGGCGGCGGAAATGGCCGCATACACCGCCAGCCCGCCTGCGATGGCGCCCAGGACGGAGATCATTTGCGCGGCTTTGGCGGGCAGGCCGGCGGACAGGGTGGCTTGAAGCAGGAAACGATTCAGGAAAAAGGCCGCCGCGCCCATGAGGAGTGAGCCCAGCAGAGCCCGAATACCGGTGCGCAGGATGCTTCGCAAACCCAGCGGGCCGAGCTTGCGGCGCAGGAGCCAGGCCAGGGTCAGCCCGTTGAATCCCTCGGAAATGACGGTAGCCAGGGCCAGACCGGCGTGCTTGTAGTGGAGCGGCCAGGTCAGGATGAAGAGTACGTTGAGGGTAAAGTTGAGGCCCACCGCGATCAGGCCAATTTTGACCGGAGTGCGTGTGTCCTGGAGGGCGTAAAACGACGGCACAAACACCTTGGCCAGGCAGAAGACGAGCAGGCCCGGCGCGTAGAATTGGAGCGCCGTGGCCGTGAGGTCCGTGGAGGCCGCGGTGAAGCGGCCCCATTCAAAGATCATCTGCACGATGGGGCGCGCCAGCGCCAGCAATCCGATGGAGGCGGGGGCCATGACAAAGAGCAGGGTGCGCAGGGAGTGATTGATGGTCTCCCGAATTTCAACGTGGCGGGCCTGGGCCGCATGCCCGGAGAGCACCGGTAATAGAACCGTGCTCATCGCGGTGGCCAGGATGCCCTGCGGGAAATAGATCAGGCGCTCGGCATAAAACAGCGCCGCCGGTGCCCAGGGGCCGATCCAGACCGCCAGCAGGCTGTTGACCATCACATTGACTTGCGTGACCGCCAGGCCGAGCGCGGCGGGGCCCATCAGCGTGAAGACGCGCAAGACGCGGGCGTCCTTCAGATCCAGTTTAAATCCAGGCCGGTAGCCGTGGCGGATCAGGGCCGGCAGTTGATAGGCCAGCTGGATGATGCCCGCGCAGAACACCGCCCACGCCACGCCGAAGATTTTGGTTTCCAACGGGCCGGGAATGCGGGGCACGATGAGCAGGATGAATGCGATCCAGGTCAGGTTCAGCAGGCTCGGGGTGGAGGCAGGGATGGAAAAGTTATGGTAGGAATTCAGGATGGCCATGGAAAGAGCGGCCAGGCAGATGAACAGCATGTAGGGGAGCATGATGCGGGCCAGCGGCAGGATCATCAGGGTCCGCTCGCCCAGTCCGGGCTGGCGCATGACGAGGCTGATGATCCCGATGCCGGCAATGACGATCGCCAGCAGAACCAGCCCCACCAGGCTGATGACCTTGCGTGCCAGCACCCAGGCCTCCGCATCGCCCTCCTTGTTGCGTGTGGCCATGAAGACCGGGACGAAGGCCGAGGAGAGGGCGCCTTCGCCAAAAAGCGCACGGAAGAGGTTGGGAATCCGGAACGCCACCACAAATCCCGACATCGCCAGCGAGGTGCCAAAGAAACCTGCGGTTAAAAAGTCGCGCACCAGGCCCAGCCCGCGGCTCAGCAGGGTGAAGCTTCCAATCAGGAAGGCAGAACGTATGACGCGGCTTTTTTCCATGCGGGAGTTCTCAGGCGTTTGCTTCCTTCAGGCGGCGGGCATAGAAGGGATAGCGGGCGGCGCTGTCACCGGGCTGGATAAATTTCCAGCGCTTGTACGTCCACAGCCAGTACTCGGGGTATTGGCGGATCGCTTCTTCATAGGACCGTGTGACGGCTTCCGTCAAAGAGGCCTCCGCCTCCTTTTTGCCGGCGGACGAATCCGACGGAATAAATCTGTCCAGGATGACCGTTTGATAGTGGCCTCCTCCGCAGGGGACGCAGAAGCCCAGCAGGATTTCTGCGCCGGTCCGAAGCGCCAGGGCCTCCGCCGAGGCGGCCACTGTGGCCGGCACACCAAAGAAGGGAATGAACTTCCCACCCTCGGAGGGCAGGGTGTTTTGATCCAGCAACAAGGCCACCTTGCCTCCTTTCCGGAGAATGGAAAGCAGGTTTTTGATGGCGCCCTGCCGGGGAATAATCACTTGGCCGGTGGTTTCGCGGGCCTTGATCAGCAGGGCGTCCACCACGGGATTCTTCAGCGGAGAGGCCACGCTGGCCAGCGGAAAGCCCCGGCAGGAGACCGCCCGTCCCGCCAGCTCCCAATTGCCGATGTGGCCGGTCAGGCAGATTTGCGCCTGGCCCTCGAAGAACCACTCCATCTTGTCGTTGTAGTGAACGTACTTTTCCATGCGCGCCCGGCTGTCATGCGAAAACCAAAACAGATCCAGCAGGACCAGGGAGAAACTCTCGAAGGATTTTCGGAGAATGCGGCGTTTCTCCTCCAGGGTTTTGGTGTCGCCAAAAACCAAGTCCAGATTGGCCATGCCAATGCGGCGCAACTTGGCGGAGACGCCGTAGGAAATGGCGCCGAGGATTTTGGACAGGCGGACAATGACCCGGCGGGGGAGGCGGGCAATAAAGCGGACGCCCAGAAGGACCAGTGGCGCTTCGAGCTTCTGCCGGATGGATCGCCAGGAGTCGCGCATAGGTCAGCCCTTCGCCTCCGCCGGGGGCTGTGCCTTCCAGCGCTTATGGACCCACAGCCATTGCTCGGGATGCCTTCGCACCTCTTCTTCGATGATGCGCGTGTACTCCTGGGTGGCCTTTAAAATGCTGGCCTCCTCCCGGTCCGGCGGTGGAGGAAAAGCCGGGTAGGCCCTTAGCACATGGCGGTCTGCGCCTTCGCGGTGGATAAAGACGGGGATGACCGGCGCGCCTGATTGGGCCGACATAAAGGCCAGGCCCGGCGTGGTGGAGGCGGGGCGTCCAAAGAAGTCCACAAAGACCCCCGCGCCAGGCGGGCGGTTGGTATCCAGGATGAAGCCGATCAGTTCGTTCTGCTTCAATATTTTCAGGCAGGCCCGGTAGGAGTTGTGGGAAAGGACAATTTTTACGCCAAATTCTTCGCGCAGTTTCATCCACATGTCGTTGAGCGCCGGATTCTTGATCTCCTTGGAGATGATGGTCAGCTTGTAGCCGCGCTTCGCGGTGAACATGCCCAGCAGATCCCAGTTGCCCAGGTGCGCGGTCAACATCAGCACCCCCTTGCCTTGGGCCAGGGCTTTTTGCACATGCTCCTCGCCCTCCACCGAAACGCGGGGGTCCAGATCCTCCACGTTACCCCCCGCCAGCCGGGCCACTTCCACCAGGTTCATGCCCAGGCCGCGATACATCTCATCGGCGATCTCGCGAAGTTCCGGCCCGCTTTTTTCAGGGAAACAACGGCGCAACGTGGAGAGGACATAGCCCCGCCGGTAGCGGATTACCGAGCCGTACACCCAGCCAATAAGCCGTCCAACCCGCAAGGCCGAGGCCAGCGAAAGCGACGAAAACAGGCGGATCATTAATGAAAGAAAGAATTTCACTCCAGCTCCCTATACAATCGGGGGCCATACTAACCAATGCCCCGAGGAAGAAACAACAGTGAAAAATGGAACGCTGTTCGGCTTAAAAAATCTAGCGTTTAAACTTACGATCGTGAGTTTAAACGCTAGATTACTATAACACATTTTTGCGCAGAGAGATGTGTGCGCGAAAAATCGCAACAATGAGAACGGTGCTGGAGAAAGCCGCCCGCGCGGAGTATGGCGTGGAACTATTGCCGCGACTGGGGGAGTGGCTGACGGCGCTCATCGAGGGGCCGGGGGGGGCAAACGCAGGCCGGTCCGCTTGAGATGTGCAGGGGCGGTTTCTGCCTGCCCGCCACCGCAGGATGCGTTCTCCGCGGTGCCGGGAACACAACTCAGGCAGGCGGATGTACTGTTTTCCCGATGATCGGCAGTCCGCGACCAAGTGGGGGACAGGCACATGGCACCTGCTATCAACACCAGAAATATTTTCTCTGTGTCGCTCATGACCTGTTCAATATACCCACATTTTAGTTAATGTGCAAAAGTGGCGCGTTACTCCAAATGGGCATAGATCGGGCTGGGTGTGGTCAGCAGGGGTATTTTTTGGGGCGCCATTGGGCGTCCGAGGGCGTCAAAAACTTTCTGGACGGACAGGTCCGCAGGAAGGGGCTGATGCCCCGTGACGGACCAGGCCAGGGCGATGGATTGATCCTGGCGGTCGCGGAAGAGAAGAATATGCTGGCCCTCCGGGGTGGGCCATTTGCGGATGAAGGTGCTGTCGCCGAGGTGAGCTAGGAACGCCTTGAGCATGATGTAGGCTGGGCGCAGGCGCCAGGCGGCGGGATCGGTGTCATCCACCAGGCCAAATCCCCGGGCCACCAGCCGCCACCAATAGACGCGCTCGACCATGCCGGAGCACAGCGCGAGGGCCAGGTAGCGGATCATGAATTGCCCATACTCTTCTTCGCTGACGCTGGGGTCATTTCGGCGCGGCCCCGGTGTTTCATAGGGGGAGTTGACGGGCGAATAGACGCCGGTGCCGAGCAGGGGCCAGTTCACTTCTGAGAGGACCAGCCGGGGTTCGCAGGCGTGTGAGGTTTCGGCGATGCTCCGGGCCAGAGCGCACTTTTCCACCAGCGAGAAGGGCCCCTGGCGGTTTTCCGGGGCGCCGCGCCGATCCACGTAGAGCAGGTGCGAAAGGGCGTTGAAGCGAAAGCCCTGGGGCAGGCGGCTGAGCAGGGCCGGCAGGTAGTGGTATTCAAAATCAATGCCGGCGGGCCCCATCAGCTTGAGGCCGGGGTGCTTTGCCGCGATCTCCGCGACGGGCCGCAGAAGCTGGACATATTCTTCAAAGGCCCAGAGCCCCCATTTGACGCGGTTAAAGGCGTGACCCACCTCGACCCATTCAATCTCGCTGTGCAGGGCGTCCAGCACGGTGGAGGCAAATCGTTGCCACCGGCCCGGTTGAAGCACGGCCTGCCGGTCTTGAATCAGCGCAATGGAGGGGGCGTGCCCCGCCTGTTTCAGACGGCGGACCAGGTTGATGCCATATTCCCACTGGGCTTTGGTTTGGTGATGATAGAACCGAAGGAGCACGGGAACCGGCCCCAGTTCATTCAGCAGACGCAGTTCCTTGTCGGCCGTGTCCGGCGAGGGTTCAAGGGTCATGCCGATGCGTCCAGCCAGTGAGAGTTCGGTCTTGAAGGTTTGAGCCATGAGCCGCTTGTAGGCGCGGCGGATGGGTGCCGCCTGGGGCAGGGATTGCGCAATGTGGAGGACGTTGGACAGGGGCATGTATTGCTTGCGCTCGCGCTTGAGCAGGGTGCTGATGGCCTGGCCGGACCGGTCATCCCAGATCCAGAGATCGCGGCCATGGGGGACGGGGGTTTGCAGGGCATCGAGAATCTTTTGCCTGCGCATGCGCAGGGGGTGCCGCCAGGCGCGGGTGCGGGTGTGCCAGGCGAAGCGCTGGCGGTAACGGTCTTCCCAGCGCTCGAACTCGGGGGGTGGATTTTGCTCTTGGAAATACATGACCTTGAAGACGCGCAGGAAATCGGAGGGCAGATCAATGCGTGAAATATCCCTTGCGCGTTCACGCAGGGAGAGGGGGGGGCGGACGCGCGCGCGGTTGAGGTCAATGAATTGCACGTCTTTCCAGTCTTGCTCTCCGTGGCGGCGAAGCAGGATGTTCTGATTGCCCAGGTCAAAATGAATGACGCCCGCCTCGTGCAGGGCCCAGACGGCGTCCGCGACCCGTTCCAGCAGGGTCATGATTTTTGCGCAGATGGGATCCTCGCGATAGAGCCGGTTGAGTTCATCGCGAAAGCTGGTAATCCCTTCCTGGTATTCGGTAATGAAGTGGCTTTCCTGCAGGTGCGATTCTTGCCAGCGCTCCAGGAAGGCGATGGGCGGCGGCGTCCCGGCGCCGGCGGCCTGCAAGGCACGCGCGGCTTCCCAGGAGCGTTGGGCCTTGGACCCCCGCCGGTGGTCCATCCAGTCTTTCCAGGCGGACTGTGGTCCGAAGGATTTGACCGCCACCTTGAGCTGGGTCTTTCCCATTGGCAGGCTGAGAATCGTCATCTGATTACGGCCCGCGGAGGAGCGTTCCTGTGAGGCGGCGATCCGCGCCGGCAGTTGGGCTAGGGCCTCGATCAGCGCCGTTTGATTCAGCGATGGCGTGAGCTGGCCTTGATAAGCCCCCACGGAAATCATGGGCACCGGGTTCATGGTGGGGCCTCTTTGATGAAGGGCCGAGCGGCTTCCACCGCCTGCTCGACGGTAATGGCCGCCAGCGCCTGTTCCGCTCGTGCGCTATGCCGGGCCACATCGCGGCAGGCGATAGGGCTGTTTTGCAGGAGGGCTTGGCGCGCTCCCAGAGGCCCGGTTTTGGCGGGATCGGTGATGCCAAAGATGGCCACCAGGGGAACCCCCGCGGCGGCGGCCATGTGCATGCCGCCGCTATCGTTGGTGAGGGCCACTGCGCATTCCTGAAGCAGGGCGCCCAGCTCCGCTAGTGTGGTGTGTCCCGCGAAGCTCCGCGCAGGCGGGCCGGCCATACGGGCGACATCGGCGCAGAGTGCCGTTTCTGATGGGCCGCCGAAGACGAGTATGCTTCCGCCGCATGCTTCTTGCAGGCGGCGGCCCGCCTCAGCGAATCGCTCGGGCGGCCAGCGCTTGGAGGGGCCGCGCGCGGCGCCGGGAAGCAGGGCGATGCGGGGGGTGCGCTGTTCCGAGAGCTGTGCGCGCGCCCAATCTCGCATGGCTGGAGGAATGCACAGCCGGGGTTCCAGCTTATTCAGCGGAGCGCCGGGGCCCAGTAGAACGTCCGCGTATTCATAGGCCTGATGATAACGAGTGGGCGTTGTTTCCACTTGAATCACGTGGGTCAGCAATGCCGACCGGAAATGCCCAGGGGTGCCGATGCGCCGTGGGATGCCCGCCAGAAAGGGGATCCACGCGGACCGGAACGAATGCGGAAGGATGTAGCAGGTGTCAAACTTCTCGCGCCGGAGTGCCGCCGCCGTGCGCCACGCGCCGCGCCAGCCGGACTGCTGGAGGATGAGGGGCGGTGACGAGGCGCTCCATAAGGGCCAGAGAGGCGCCACAGAGGGCTTGACCAGCAGGGAGAGCGTGGCCTGCGGATGCGTAGCCCGCCACTGATCCAGCGCCGGCCAGGACATCAGGCTGTCGCCCAGCCAATTGACGCCGCACACCAGCGTTTTGCCGGGCTGGCTATTTGAAGCAAATGCGGGAGATGCAGGCATTGAAGTCC